>JBPBPI010000121.1:0-2637 GCA_050954885.1 Janthinobacterium lividum
AACTCATCAGTCCCGAATTGGTTTGATTCGATGCCACCCCAAGCTGGCTCCAAATGCCTTGGTCTTTTGTCTTTGGGTCCTACAGCGTCCATCCAGTGGTATGTGGCGACGAAGTTGCCGCCAGGCCAACGAACTACAGGGACACTCAATTCTTTCATGATCTCAATCACGTTAGTCCGGAACCCATTCCCATCGCTAAGACCATTTTGATTGTCCGGATCGTAGATGCCGCCATAAATACATCGACCCATATGCCTGGACAAATAGCGCATGTCAGCATTTTCAGTTTTAACCATCAAGAAGTCTCCGGCGCCTTGCGCCCTCCTCTAAGCTATGGTTTTTACTCACTCTGTGAAACCACCATAGGTCATGGGATTGATCCTTGAGATCACGTGATGTGGATTGACAGATATTGACAACGAAGCACTCTCGTCATTGGGGACAATAGTTAAAGATGCCATGGTGCCGATAGTATTCTGAGTGAATGTATGAATGCTCGTTGGAACGTGGTAAAGGCTTCTTGGGAGTCGGCAGCAATCTAATATGTTTCCTGCATTGACGAACCGGCATCTCGATCATTGAGGACCGCAACAATCATATGGAGTAATCGAGACAACCGAGCTGGAATGGGGCAAACAACAAAGCGACCGGGATCACAAGTAGGGCGTCTTGGCGCACGAAGTAAATCACGGGGAATGTCGCTCCACGGACCGAGTTCCTATCTTCTATACGAAGGACCTCATGACCCCGTTTTTAGTGTGTTTGTAAGTCTTGTGTGTAGGATCTGGCAGGTGCAAACCGAGGCCATCTGTTAGTCTAGATCGTTTTGGCTTTGGGTGGCAACCATGATTATTGTGGCCACCATCGACGGTTCAGCGCCTCCCCGTGCTCGCTCCGAGGGTTGCGTGAAGTTACGACTTGACCATCGGCCGACTCTGTTTGGCACTAGCAAGTCACCTTGACGCTGGTGTAATGCACAGACGGCGACCTGGCGCGTGTCTCCGTGCTTGACACTATCTGTGGTTGGCTCACTAAATGTCTATCAATCTTGAATCACCCCTGCATACAAATACAACAACTCATCCACTACTCTCTTCGCCCCTACAATGGCCGGCACCACGTCCGCCCAGTATTCGAGAACCTGTTGGAACTCTAGGACTGCCTCCTTCCATCTGGCCGGTATGATTTCAGCCTCGACTACCATTCTGGCTGATCTCTCGGAGACAGCATCCGTCCGGCACCTCCATCCTGCTACTATGAGAATCATTGCGCTTCGGCTGCAGCTTCGCAGCATCAGCCATGTACCCTGATGGCGGTGAAAGAAATTCTCGCGGTTCGCACCGAGGTGTTGTAAACAGAGGTCGAGATATTCCCGCAGGAGTCGCCTTACCGGTAAACTCAGGTCAAGCCATGCTACTGAGTGACCACTCAGGAATGCTTTGGCGGCTGAAAATCGAAGTGAGAGTTGGAGATCAATCAGATGGCAACGAAGAATACAACGCAGTATATCTCCGGTAGGTACGGTTTCATCCATATTGAATGACATAGCCGGAGGTAAAGCCGCATACCAATCTAGTAGTTGACGATCATACTCCAAAATTCCTGCCATGTGGTGGGCGTCGAAGTGATGCTTCAAACTGTAGTGCCAAATATAGAAACGAAAGAGGATTCTGCGCAGACTAATCTCTGCAAGATAGAAATACCATGCAGAGTTCAGGTTATGCTGATCGTTCGCATTCTGTCGAGGGCTTGTCGCGGGCCAATTGATGTCCTCTGATGGTGGCGAGGGGAATACGTGGGGGTACACCATCTTGCTCAGCCCCGACGAGGGAAGTCCAAGCTCAAACGACAGTTCCCTTATCATCAGTTAGTGATGAGGCGCCACTGTGACCGCTGGAGAGAGTCACCCACTGTTCGCTCTTGAGACAGCTCCAATACAGGCTGTCCAGCACATGGCGCGGACCAGGAAGACAATCGGACAATTCATGGTCACCATGCCCAACCAAACTCAAGCTTGTCATCCACGCCATACACTGAGTGCCAGCTTGCACAAAGCATTTCCACGCTGCTAGAATGTGAGTGCTCGTCAGCATATGATACACCCCAGTTAGGAATGCGCATTGCACGGCAATGACGGATTGCTCATGATAGAGCATGCCAATCCGCTTTTGAGACATTTGAAAATACGCTTCAGCTTGAGATTGTCTCTCCGGCGACTTGGATGGGCCTGGTTCTGACTCGTGTTGAAATGGCGCCGACAAAGAACTTACGGCACAGACCAAGAGCTAAAGAACCATTTAACTCGATTTCTTCGATGAAATGTTATTCCAAACTTACAACTAAACAGCTTTTTCCATCCCAACCTGGACCGAACTCTGCAAACCACTTCGCATCGTTGCGGAGCTGTTCAACATCTCGAATTGGGTTCTTGATGTGATTGTTGGCGAGAAAATTCTCCACGAGATGTTCAATCGTATGCGCATCCAGGTTGGCAAACATCTGCTCCGCGTTATGATTTGGTCGAGGGATGCTCTCTCTTTGAACGCCGGAAAGCTCGACATGCAACTGCCGATTTACGCCATTGGTAGACTTCAGCATCGTCTGGAAGATCGGCCAGCGTCCTACAGAGGCCAGGGA
>JBPBPI010000122.1:0-2676 GCA_050954885.1 Janthinobacterium lividum
GCGACCAATACATTGTTGCATAGCCGCTATTGAGACTTAGCAGAACGTATAGCGTGTGATCCCCCATAAACACACCATCATGATGGAAATATGAGACCGTGACGTTATTGACAGCCAGTCTAGCAACGAAGGTGATACCATCGGTTTTGTAGGTGCTGTTTACGCCCGGCGACTTTCCACTGTCGCCCCACAGGCCGATATCCTGAATGATACCCTGCACCATCCCGTTGGCGGGCACCCAGCGACCTAGCTTGTTGACGGAGGTAGCTGCGGGATCGCCACCCATAATCAATGCAAGATCTGTAAAGTTATCGCTCAACTGTCCAAAATCTTGCGTCGGCTGGATAACGGAGCTTCCAGTGCCGTCACCGGCCATTTTGAAAGTCTGCTGCCCGGTGCTCTGCGTCAGCGGCATCATCAGCGGACGATCAACCTCGTAGCCCGTCTCAGGCGAGGCACTTGACAGGGCTGCCGGCACATACACGGCTCGTGTCAGCATCGTCGCTTGCATAGCAAGCCACGTGATGCTCATGTTTGGAACCATCGCGTCAGTCAGCTTGTAGTAGCCGTTGGGATCAGTGAAGCAGTTGGTGGTTGACGAATAGCTGCACATTGCCCCCGTGATGACTCCGGGATCAACCAAGAACCAGAACGGCTTTTTTCCATCAATCGTAATCGCGGCCACCTGAGCCAGCGTCGTGAGGCCATAGAACGGCGAGCCGATCGGCGCGTTGGCAATAGTGTGTGGGCTGCCATCGTTGATCGCGATACCCGGTGCATCTGCCAGGACATTGTTGAGCCCAGAGACACTGATGCGACCTGAAGAGTATGCAATGCTGTTGTCCGAAGTCAAAGACATCGGGCAACGTCCATCAGCCAATAGACTTGGACCACAGAGCTGAGCATGAGCAGGCTTGCCCACAGCCAACATTCCTAGCGCCATCAAAGCCACGCTAATATAGCCGCGATTACGCATGGAAGTGTTTCCTATAACAAGTCGGATACTACGGAATAGTATCCGGTTACTTATTCGATCTGCTCGATCTTCACTGCATCGGGTTCAAACTGACCGACATGGTGGTTCCTGTGTTCGTTCCACCACCATCGTTAGCAGTGCCGATGAACTGGCTATTGGCATCGTTCCGGCCAGTTCCCTGTATGACGCCACCGTTCGAGGCGGTGCGCAGCGGGACGTTGTAGTTGTTCGTATTGCCTGCCAGCATCACAGGCACGACACCACGGATAGCGACGATACCAGAATTAGTCGCGCCTCCCTGATACATGGAAATGCCGAGAGCTGTTTCAGTGGCATTGCCCTGTGCAGCCCCAATGCTACCGCTGGCTTGTGAGGCAACCACATAATACTCCGCAGTGTTGCACTTGACGCACGCCACGCCATCCCAATTATGAGCATGCAGACGCCAGGCGCCTTTCTGGGGCTGAGCGTTGGCACTCCAGAAGCCCTGAAGATTTGGCGAACTTGCGCCATATGCGTTGTTAATCAGCGTATCGACATCACCAGAGACATTCATTCCACCATAGATGACATTGAAGATACCGTTCTCGCCTGGCGTCATTAGCCCAGGTTCGATCATAATATCGATCTTGCCAGTCAGATAGTGAGCCTGGATATAGGCATCCCGGTTCGAGTTGGTCGTTGCAGTGATAGGCAAGCTGTCACCGCTACCGCCATTCCAGAACATCTCGCTTTGAGCGATAATCACATCGCTCGATTCGGCAAGCGGGTTTGTTCCTTTCTGATCATCAGAGTAACCAGCCACGCCAATACCTTCCATCTGGAAAGTGTCAGTGTGATACCCATTAAACATGGTGTTGACGCCAGCAGGGTTGGTCTCTTTCAACACTCCGTAGGGGGAGCTAAACACGCCACCACGAAGCCAGAACGAATGATTGCCGCAGTTGGTAAGCGGACCACAAGCGATGCCAGCCATGCTGGTATTGCTGATGCCGACCTGCTGATACATCTGATCGCCGAAATCTCCGAAGGAGTTGTTGGCGTCATAATGGAGACCGTAATATGAGCTACCCAGATCCAGATGATCGATCGATGTCTGATCGCCAGAATAGGCGAGACTTGCGTATCCACCAGAAAGGCCGACATGAGACAGTGTGCGGTGAACAGGCCAGCCAAGAGTCGTCGCATTAGCCGTAGCCCGTCCCGGTAGCGGGGAGCCGCCAGCGCCGACCAGCGATAGGTTGCTCATGCTCCCATTGCTTGTGGTTCCACTCAGACGAAACGCACCCACAGCATCATAGCCACCAAAACCGATGTCAAAGATCCAGACGAGCTTGGTATTAAACTCGCCCTGTCCATTGATGTCTACGCCGGTCGGCTGGCCATTGATTCCAGTCGAAGGAATCACAAGACCAAGTGAGCCCATGTTGAAATTGGCGCCACCCTGCAACTGCACTTTGCCGCCATTAGCAGCCGTGTTAGCCATCGCCGACTGAATGTCGAGATAGTCTATCGTCATGGCTGCAACTTGAGCATCGGTATATTGAGACCAATACTCGAAATACTCACCCTGTCGCAGTGAGCTATTGAGGCTATGACTAAAGGTCAAAGTCTCAAGACCAGGCGTGTTGGTTACGGTAGTTACAGTGGTCCCCACTGGCTCAACGCTTTGGCCAGCAGTCACAAGCGCGCCCGTTGAG
>JBPBPI010000123.1:0-2881 GCA_050954885.1 Janthinobacterium lividum
CCTTGCCATAGAGTCGTAGCCATCGCGCCGCGGACGAGACAGTATGTGGCATGGAGCCAAGAGTTGTCAATATCGTTTCACAACTACTTAGTCGTTGAGACCATTGCTGCGGCCCAGAAGTCAGTAATGATTGTCGACCGATCAATAAGAAACAGACATACCCGAAAGATAAAGGCTAAGCCACCTTTTAAAACGCTCAAACCTTTCTCATCAGGGATCATTGCGGTCATGGCATTCAAGATGTCCGCCAGCTCTTTTCCATCCCGCATCCAAGCCCGTGACCGGTGCTTTTCGGCTTTCGCGTGATAGTCGTCTCGAGCATCGTGAACGGTCTGCAAATCTACATCAAAGCTGACATTATCAAGATCTAGGGATGCCTCAAATGCCTCCGCTGCTTGTAATGCGTACTCGAGCTCCCTTCCAAGCACGGTTAGTGACGGCTGTCTAGGAGCACTCGAGCAGGATGAAGTACAGACTCGGTGGCGGGTATTTTCCTTATGTCTAGCCCACTGACAAGCTGGGTCTTGACAGCGAACGCTTCAGAAATTGTGCTCTCTTTGGACAGTCGAAAACTATCAAAGACTTGCTGTTCCTGAGGATCTCTGATCACTTCTTTCATCGCTGGCGTCCTCGACAACCGCAATTCTTGCAATGGGTTTTCCATAGAGTCCATGATTCCACACCGTCCTGAAAGTGATACAGAACGACTTCATCGCGCTGGTCAGGAGCGGAAGCATACGAGATAATAGACGAGACAAGGCTGAGCATGTGCACGAGCATTCATGGGTGAGATCTTCATGATAGGCTGAATAGTCTCGCTTGATAAGGCTTTCAATCAATCAGCCAACCCTGTCTCATCCCTGCGATCGCCGATTCAGCGCTTTGTGTCACTCATAAGATGTCACAGATTAACTTGGTCCGTCGCCCCCAATGTTTGTATGGATGTTCGGCCTCATTTCTACTGCTAAACTCGTCATTTCGCGCGTGCGTGCAACGATGCCCTTCTCAAGCAGAGCCAACGAGGAGCGTCCACGTTCCACATCTTCGGGGCTATTTCTCAGTCTGGCGATACTGCGCAAGGCTGAAGAAACGGCCCCGGATCGTCTCAGACCTCACCATACAACTCCAGACTACTCCAAAGTCCACCCTCACAACTAAAATTGGCAACGTTCCCTGTACACCCTCACACTAGAAACGCATCTCAAAAGGCAGATACATGGGAGAACGGAAGAGGGTGTGCTCACCTGGACCCATACTGCTCAGCTCTGAGCTCTATTTCCCTCCCTGCCAGGACCATGAATGATAATTTTCAGACTATCGCCAGCTCTGCAGCTCTGTCCAGTGTATATCAACTCGATTATCTGGAACATTAGTTCCGAAGATCCATCATATCTCACTACCATTTACTCGATTCCCATCGTCCCCGAACCGTTGGTCTAAACCACTCGATTGCTTTCCCGTTTCAAATCCAAATCGGATTCTCTTGGATCTCCCTCAGGGATAGAACATTGATCTCGCGTTCGTCATGACCTCGACCGAGACTACACTCGATGTTTCAGCCGAAGCAGACGACAAGACTATTCTCACAAATGACCTACAAGCTAGGCAAATCGAATTCGCCAATGAAGCTTCGTCGACCGATCTCTCAGCCCTCGGGAAGAGCGTCCAAGAGATCAACGACTCGATCAAGGAGCTTGTGAAGCACCTCAAAGATGGCGACAAAGCCACTGAAGTCGGTGCTAGTCAAGCCGAAGCTGGGTTTCTTGATGATGCAATTCCACAAGCGAGGCGGTGCAATGTGGAGCAATTCAAAAATCGTTTCAATCATCAGGAGGCCACCTACACTCTCGAATACCTCTTCTGTGGATCTGATGCCAAACGAGAACTTGAATCGGAGAAAGGGAGACGTCAAAGCGTTGGTAAAAAGAAGGGGCCGGCAAAGAAGTCTGTCGCTCATATGTCCCACACCACTTCGAGTCTGTCAGAAAATGGCGCATGGATCCAATGCGTACGGATCAATTCAAAAGCCGTCATCGAAGCTCTAGCAACCGTCAGCGGCGCCGAGAAACTTAGCCAGGGAGCCCCTGTCATCTTTCATCGTCCATTTCGACTCTTCATCCATTTCCATGACAAGGTGAAGGGTGAGCTGGAGAAACTGGCACAGCAGCATAAAGATGGAATTGATCCGACGACCGAAACGAAAGACGATACGATCGGTGTGTCTGACTCTCTCCCCACTAAAGATGCCACGACACAGCTGCGATGCTACGTTAAGTTCATCGAGGAATTCATTCTGCCTGAGCACCAAAAACTTCGAAATTCTGACGCTTCAACCACGTGTAAGGTCCGCTACGATGATCTTTGGAGTCTTTTCAAGACCGGAGATCTCATCTACAAGCCCGTCGCTCCCCAGGGTCAAAAAATCCAGACATCCACAAGTACTCAGACTGTCCATGCCCAGGGTCAGAAAACCCAGAAATTTACTACCACTCAGACGCTTTCGAGGATTCACCAAGTCAAAGTCCCGGTATTAGGCTTTTCACCCCGGTATTGTTGCCCAGACAGGGACTGCGATACATGTACACTCATCAGCAAGTTCAGGTGCTATGCTTACTACATCGATTATGATGGCGAGGAATATCGAGCAATCGACCAAACCCACACTATCAATCATTTTGTGGGCGAAAAAGAAGTGACACAACTGCCGTTCTATCCTGCAAGGTTTCTGAGAGATGAGGGGAGTATCATTTCGCAGGCCAGGTCTGACGGTCAGAGCTTCGTAAAACATATCGAGAAGCGCCAGGGATTCTACAATGGTTGGTCGATAATCAATACTCCAAACGGCGAAAGTCTGACCACCGCGAATGGAGGTGAAATCACA
>JBPBPI010000124.1:0-31905 GCA_050954885.1 Janthinobacterium lividum
CAAGACTCAGAAAGGACAGAGCCACCCCTTTAAACTTCTTACACAACCTAGATCATAATCTTGCCATTATGTAAAAACATAAACTCATTCAGCTATATATAATCGGTTGAGCAACTTTCCTCGACATAGCCATCCAACGTCACACAATTGGCATCATAAATAATAATCAGATTATCTAATTTTAAATGACCAGCAATTTGGGCTACTTTATAGCTGATGCCTTCCATAAAACATCCATCGCCGCCAATGACAATAATTTTTTCATTAAAACAAGAATTTTGATCCGAATAAAATTATATTTAATCTCAACTACATACTTATTGCTTATGACAAATATAGCCAATAAAAATAAATCGCTGAGAATATAATAAAAAGAATATAATGAAAGCTGAGATGTAAAAAATTCATTATATATTATAGTTTTTCTATGTGAAATGATTACAATCTTTTACCAACATAATTGCCGGCAACGGCACCACCCACAGCACCCACGGCAGCGCCCACATAACGGCCTGTACCGCCCCCAAAGGTTGATCCAACAAGGGCGCCACCTGCAGCCCCCACAAGGGTACCGGATGTTGCTTTTTCAGACGTTGTGCAAGACACAAGTGTTAAACAAGTCATCGTAATAAAGATATAATTGCGAAACATCGTAAATTCTCCTTTAAATATTACTTAAATAATAGACTAACATATTTAAATAATCGTTAACTTAAATTATGGTAATTTACGATACTTATTTAATGTGGCAAAAACATCGAAAAGTATGATTTCTTTTAAGGGGATTACTCTTCCCAATAGTTCTTCGCCTAATTCTTGTTTTATTTCACAATCATTCCTGATTAAGCCCATATCAAAGAAATAATGAAGAGCCAACATAAATTGATCTAAATTTGGCTGATAATGTCCGCTTCTGTTATCAATATATTTAAATTTTCCATCTTCAACGATCGCATCTCCCCCACATGCCATGAGTTTGCCGTAGCCATAATGTGGATTTCCAGGTTTTGATTTTAAGAAATTAGCATGACACGAAGCACCCATAAAGAGATCGCCTTTTTTATTTAAAAACCAGGTAACATAAAAATTAGGATCTTTTTTTAAAGATTCAGTATCAACCAAGATTGTTTGTTGAGGGTCTTTATAGATATGTTGATCTTTTATGTAAACTCTTGTTTCTTCTTTTAAATTTGTTCGATTAAGAGCTGATTCAGGTTCTCTTTTGCCTTGTACCAAGGTGCATAAAACAAATGGGTAGGGGTGTGTATATTGAAACATATTTTTTTGTTGTGGGTACTCGCCAATTTCTTGTACCAAACTTTGAACAAGATGAGGGCCTGGCGAATTTTGCAGATATTTACCAATAGCAAATTTTTGTATTTTTCCTTGTGTTAATTTTTCATACAATTGTTGATATTTTTCCAAAGCACCATTGGGCGCTCTCCAATCAAAAAAATGTGCGGTATTGATCATACGCATTTGTGCAGATAGAACGGTGGTTGAATCAAATATCTTGCCTAAGGAAATATCATAGGCATAATGTAATTGCTTTGATATATCACAAATTGTCTCTTCAAAATCATCAGGGATATAATTATACATAATGCTATTAAAATCATTCTGATCAATGATCTTGCCTAAAAGAGGGTGACGAATTCCATGAGGCAAACACATATCTTTTAAACCTTGAACCCATGACGTAAATACAGGTGTCCCGTAACAAAATGATTCCATTGACACCAAGCCACAAGATTCAACTTCGGAAGGTATGCACGTCCAATCAGCCCCAAAACGAATGGCTTTGCCTTTAGATATAGATATTTCGTCACTAATATAATTAAGCTGATCTTTTTGTATATCCGTATAAATCCTTAAGTCTTCGTATCCAAGATTTCCTTGTTTTTCTTGCAAAGCCAAAATTATTTTTTCAGAATTTGAATCTTGAGTGAGGGCACCCATCAACACCATTTGCCCGCCCAATGATAACCAGGTGTCAATAATATGTTCAAAATATTTTATCCCTTTTTCATGGGAATATCTGCCAACATATAGCATTAATGGTTTATCTGATGAAGGAATTAAGTCATATTCAAACAACAATTTTTTGGCATTTTCTTTAGCAAATTTCAAATCTTGAAGGGTAAAGTTTTGAGGTAGGTGCAAATGCCCTAAATTGCTCTTAAGAAAAGGGCTGAAAGACGCGTATTGAATACCATTTGTGATACCTGTGGTTGAATCGATTTTATTTTTAAAGGCATCATGTAATCCATAAGATGTCTCTGGATCTTTAAAACATTCTATAAGCCCCAATGAGACGGTTGTTAAATGATCGCTATTTGATATAGCTGTCTCAAAAAGATTAACTTTACCTGTTGCTGTGCCACTAAGTCCAACCATTTTATAGATTTTATCTGAATCTACGCCTTGTTCTTGACTTAACATATGAATAGTAGAGACAACTTTTAAGGGGAGAATACCTTTTTCAAGTCGTAAGGGATTGTAAATATTTTTAATCAGCGCTGATGATAAAGCTGTATGCCAAGCATGAGCTTGTAAAATGTCTGCGTTTAAAATATCAGCAAATTTAGCCACAGCGGCGTTAAGATACGTATTTCGTAAAAAAATTTGTTCTTGCTCATAAATTTTATCTGTACCTGTAACAATTGTACAGCTATCTTCCATGGTTAAGTCTGGAGAAAATAAAAGTTGTTTATCTTTTGAATTTAAAAAAACTTCTGTTGTGACATTGCGATCGACTAAAAAATTTTTAAAAAAACCTAAAGAGTTTATTTTAATCGTCTCCCTTAAAAAGGGATAGAACATTGTGACAACAAAGCAATTTTCATTGTCAATGTTAAGATTACGATTAATATCTCGAACGACACTTCCTAATCCACCAACAATAGCATTTGGACTTTCAAGTCCCACTTGAAAAACGAGTATTTTCTGTGGGTTACGAAAGTTATTAAAATTATTTTTGAGTGTTTCTTCTTGATCTATACATTCATTACTAGTATAAGATTTATGAATATTGAATAAAAAGAGTAAAAATATAAAAAAACGTGAAATTTTTATGAACTTAACTTTATAAAATTATTAAAAAATGACAATCTATATTAATTTTATTTTTAATACAATAAAATTATTTACAATGAATCTACGTAAAAATTATTAAAAATTCATGATCGTCTTAAATATATTTAAACGAATTTTAGAAAAATTTTAAAATATATTAAAATTGTCAAATTGTATAAAATGAAGTAATGCTCTATTTTAAAAATAGGTTTTATTGAATGTTTAAAATTATTTTAACTGTCATATTTTTACACGTATCAATAATTTCAACAAATAATGCCTCTTGTGAAGTCATTTATTGTGAAGAAAATGAAGAAAGAATCAGCAATCTTTTTTTAAAACTTCCCAATGAGGTTATCTTTGAAATTGTCAAATATTTAGAACTTAAAGATTTTAAAAATTTTGCAATTTTAGATAAAACATTAAATGAAATGACACGAGATGAAATTTTTTTAAAAAATTACTTGGTCTATGCGTCGAAGCAACCTGATGAACTTAAGCATCGACTAATTCCCATTAAACAAAATCTGATTGTTATTTTTGGATCAATTTCAGGTGCTCTCAGAGATCCCTTATTTTCAGATCTTTTTAATGATTCTTATTTCAAATTTAAAAATTCGATCAAATCAGATCATAAAAGCCTGGAGTTTTCTCTTTTAAATTCTAATTTAAATATTTTACCTTTGGAAATTGGTGAATTGATATATTTAGAACAGCTTTACTTAAGCCATAACCGATTAAGAGAGCTTCCCATGGAGATGAGTCAATTAATTAATCTTAAAGAACTAACTCTTAATAATAATAAATTAAAAATATTTCCAACTTGTATAAGTCACTTAAAAAACTTAGAAAAACTATCTCTGGTGGGAAATTTTCTTAAAAGTTTGGATCCAAACATTCATAAAATGAAAAAATTGCAGTGTCTTTTGTTAGATAACAATGAAATATCAGAAATTCCATCCAGTATTAAAATGCTAACTTCACTCCACAAAGTTTCATTTCATTTCAATAAAATTAAAGAATTTTCACATTTGGTTGAAATTATTCAATTAAAATTTCTTGAATATATTGGTTTGATCAACAATCCACTTTCAGATCAAACCAGATATACAATTCAAACAATGAAAAGTAATAATAAAATGAATGATGTTCAAATTATTTTTTAAAGCACTTTTTAAAAAGTTTTTGCGTTGTTGTAAGTTTCTTTGGCCCAATAGATGATAACTCCGGCTGCCAACACACACACAGGGATAATGGCAAAGGCATAATGAAAATCTTCAATCATATAATGTGGCGTTCCTGTTAAATAAGTGCCGCCTCTTTGGGTCCAATTGAATTGAAGTAAGCTACCTACGAGTGGTTGCATTAAATTACCGCTGAACATGCACAGCATATTGTGCATACCCGATGCGGTTGCCGCACGATCCCGAGGATTGATATCGGTGATTCCTGAAAAGGCAATAAATTGCCCCCCGGAGAAAACGCCTGCACATCCCAATAAAATGCAAGATTGAAAAAAGGTCAAATCAGACATGTAAAAAGCAAGCCCTAGAAAAAAAGCAGTGCCAAATGCGCTGCTCATCATGACTTTTTTATAACTCTCTATTCGATTTACGATAATGGGCAGTAATGCACTGCCGATGCTGACCCCAACATAAAAGGTAAAAATACCGCCTGAGGCTAAATTATGATCAATTTGGAACTTTTGTGCGATAAAAGATGTGCCCCATAAATCTGCAAAAGCGGACAAAGGCACATACATTAAAAATCCATACAGCGCATAAATCCAGGTTTGTGGATTTTTGGCAATATCAACCAGTGATAGAACAATATGTGTCAAAGAAAAAGGTATCTTTGCTCGTTTATCTTTTTCCTGAGGACCTGTATCGCGTACAATCAGCCAAGACATGACGCCCAAAAAAGCACTGAAGGCTGCCAAAATATACATACAAGTCTGCCAGGATGTAAGAGAAATTAAGATGCCCAGGGGACGGCTACCGCTAATGGCACCCAATGTGCCAATCATGACCGAAAGTCCTACAAATAGCCCTAATTTTTCAGCGTGAAACCAGGTTGAAATGATGCGTACCGCCGTCAAAAAGCCAAAAGCCGATCCAATGCCCATCATAGCGCGACCGACCGATAGCATATAAATATTGGTGCCCATGCCAAAGATGATGCAACCGATGAAACATAACAGACACGCCACAGTCAAAGGACGACGCGGACCAAAACTATCCAGCATGACACCTGCAGGTATTTGCATTAAGGAATAGCCCCAGTAATAAAACGAAATGACCGTGCCTAAGGCACACGCTTGAACATCAAAAGAGGCCATCAATTGATGTGTCATGACATTAGGGGAGACACGAATTAAAAATTGAAAACTATAGAACATCGCAGCACAAAGCCACATGATAAGCCCTTGAGTTGGCAAAATTTTGTTATTTTCAATCACTTTTTAACCATTTCATCATATTCGCCTTTGCATTTAGCAAGCAGCCTTAAGTTAAGATAACACTTAAAGCTCAATTTTTTCCATCAAGCAACTTAATTTTGACAACGATCAAAATTAATTTATCAATAGTTTGGGTTTATTCTTGTGTTGCCATAAGTTTTTCATCAGGTGTGGTCCGTGTCCAAACTTGGGATTGACCAAAAATTGGCAGGCCAACATAGCCGCGAACTGTCAATGTTTTGCCATCTTCGGTAACGTCCATTTCAGAAGAATAAGTCTTACCTTCACGGGGGCTGTAAATTTTGCCGTCAGACCAATGATTTGGCTCATCAGGCACAGCTTTAAAATCCCATAGTGTGATCATGCCCATTAATTTTCGGCTTTTTAATTTGTCTTCTGGGTTAAAGCCATCTGTTTTTTCACGACCTGTTTTGGGATCGAGAGGTTCTCTTAATTCAATAATCTTACCGCATAAGGTGGAAGAGCCTGTCTTGCAAGGTTTGATATCTACTTTTGCACGGCCATCTTGGGTTTTCCATAAACCTTCAACAGAACTATTTGCCATAGTCCAAGATGTCGTTGTTGATAAAAAAGCAAAAAATGCAATTTTAGAAAGTGACTTTGCATTCATGTTTTATCTCTCCAAATCAAAATTTATAATCCTAGTAGAATATCGATAAACAGCTTAAACGCAACTTTTTTTACAAAAAATGTGATTTTAGGATCATCTTGTGTAAAACAATTTTAATAAAATGTCGAATTCGATTGCATTTTTAGAAAATATCATTCTAATTTTAATTAAATTGTTTAAATAAAATCTGATTTGGGGAGTGTTTGCATGAAAATAATAGGTGGTCTGTCAACAAGTGTTTATGCCTTAATGGGCACTATGTTTTTAATACCTATGATCCATGCTGGTGGTTATCAGATTAAAACCTTTAACACACCCAGTTTAGGACTTGCCAATGCAGGATCTGCGGTACAATTTGGCCAAGTTGAATATCTCTCGCGCAATCCCGCCCTCATTGCTTACATGAACCGTCATCAAGCATCTGCATCTGCATCAGTTGTGATTCCTTCGATTAAATTTTCTAATCAGGGGTCTACCTTGGCGGGCAGCAATATTTTAATCCAAGGTGAAAATGGTGGAAATAGTGCCAAATCAGGTGTCATTCCTGCGGCCTATTTAGGATATTCTTATAATGACCGACTGAAATTTGCCTTCGGCGTCACGTCAGAATGGGGACTTGAAACCTCGTATTCTAATGGATGGGTCGGGCGTTATCATAACTTAAAATCATCTATGCGATCTGTAATTATGGAACCTGCTGTTGCTTATAAAATCAACGAACAAGTTGCCTTTGGTGCCGGTGTTAACATTCAATATATGCATGTTAAATTGACACGTGCTATTGATACAGCGTCTGTGTTAAACACAGGTATTGTTCAAAATGTGCCCGCAGCGGCTCAAAGACTCGCTCTAGGCGCAGCCTCTGGTGTGGGACTTGGTCGCGATGGATCTACCCGAAACGATTCTCATGTGGAATTAAAGGGCGATGATTGGGGCGTGGGCGGCAGTGTGGGGTTGACTTATCAACCTCAAAAGGCCACTAAATTTGGCGTGTCTTACCGAAGTCGCGTGCGTCATACTTTAAAGGGTGATAAAAAAATCACAACGCCTACTGCGGTGAATGCGCGACTTGGTGCCTTCGGTCGTGCAGGGGGTGGCGTGTTTGCGCCTCTTGTGGCCGGCATTAACAACAACCTGTCGGACTCAAAAATCAAGGCTGATTTGACTACCCCTGATACCGCTCTTTTAGGCGCATCTCATGATGTGACGCCAGAATGGACAGTGTTGGGAGAGATCACCTGGACCCATTGGTCAAAAATGCAAGAGATACGGGTGAAGACCACAAATAGGACAAATGTTGCCGATGATGTGACCACCCTTAAATGGAAAAATACCTTTGCTTATGCGACCGGTCTCACGTACCGTCCGGCATCTCTTAAAAACTGGACCTTCCGAACTGGTTTTGCCTTTGATCCCACACCTGTGCGCACGCGCGATCGTATTCCTGCGGTGCCAGATAACGATCGTTACTGGGGCGCCGCCGGTATTGGATACGAGCCAAATCAACAATGGAATTTATCGGCCAGTTATGCTTACGAGTGGCTTCCAAAAGCCAAGGTAAAGATCAATCCAAGTCTCACAAGTTCTGAAAGGCTTCGGGGTAATTTGGTGGGAAAATATAAAAGCAACGTTCATATTGTCTCGGCTCAAGCTGTTTATCGATTCTAAACAAGAGATCAGCAAATGAGGTTTGAGGAGATGATCGTATGATGAAGGACGCAAAAAAATCGTCTTTTCCTTGGACATATCATTATCCCCCGGATATTGCGTGGGATGTTGAGTATGTGCCAAGTCCTTTATTTGATATTTTTGATCAAACAGTCAGGCGTTTTCCTGATAATTCTTGTCTTCATTTTTTAGGAAAGACGTTCACTTATCAAGATGTTAACAGCCTGATCAATCAAGTGGCGCGAGGTTTTCAAGATTTTGGTGTTGGTCAAGGCACCCGTATTGGCATCTTTATGCCCAATACGCCTTATTACGTCATCTTTTATTATGCCATCTTAAAAGTGGGCGGCGTGGTTGTTAATTTTAACCCCTTGTATGTAGCCTCAGAAATTCGTCATCAAATTGAAGATTCTCATTGTGAAATCATGGTCACTCTTGATCTTGATTTTTTGTTCAAAAAGGTCCACGCACATCTTCAAACCTCTGCTTTGCGTAAAATCATTGTCTGCCCTTTGAAACATGTGCTGCCGTTTCCCAAAAATATTTTATTTCCACTGGTAAAATTTAAAGACCTGGCATCCATTCCAAAACATGAAAATATTATCTACTACACCGATTTGATTAAAAATGAGGGCAATCCAAAAATTCCTGTGATCGATCCTTTGGCAGATACCGCCCTTATTCAATATACCGGGGGCACAACAGGCACACCAAAAGGAGCGTTGCTGACCCATTACAATCTTTATTGTAATGCGTTACAATGTGAGGCTTGGTTTAGTCCTTTGGTCACCCATGGCGAGGAAAAAATTTTGGCGGTGCTGCCGTTTTTTCACGTCTTCGCTATGACCGTTGTGATGAATTTAAGCATTCGAGTGGGTGGTGAAATCGTCATGATGTTCCCTCGATTTGACATCGATGAAGCCATGAAACTCGTTCAAAAACATAAAATCACCTGTTTGCCGGCAGTGCCCACCATCTATACCATGATTAACAATCACAAAAATCGACATCTTTTTAATTTAAAAAGTTTAAAAGCTTGCATCTCAGGTGGGGCAGCATTGCCCGTTGAAGTTAAAAATGAATTTGAACGCTTAACAGGGGCCAAACTGATTGAAGGGTACGGTCTGACCGAAGCGTCCCCTGTGGTTTGCGCCAATCCTTTACGGGGCGCTAATAAAGCAGGATCTATTGGACTTCCTTTGCCCCAATCTTTTATTAAAATTATGTCGCTCGATCAGCCAGATGTTGAAGTGCCCTTGGGCCAAACCGGACAAATTGTGGTCCGTGGTCCCCAAGTCATGAAAGGATATTGGCATCAGCCTCATGAATCGTCTGCTGTTCTTAAAGATGGTTTCCTCTACACCGGGGATGTCGGCTATATGGACGAAGAGGGCTATACTTTTCTCATTGATCGTCTTAAAGATTTAATCATTGTCAATGGTTACAATGTCTATCCGCGTATGATTGAAGAAGCCATCCACCGGCATGCAGCTGTGGAAGAAGTGTCCGTGGTTGGCATTCCTGATAAAAGTCACGGCGAAGTTGTCAAAGCCTTCATTAAGCTTCGCGCAGGCAGTCATTCGACAGCTGAGGACATAAAAACATTTCTTAAAGGTCACCTTTCGCCCCTTGAAATGCCCAAACAAATTGAATTTCGCGATGCGCTTCCCAAGACCATGATTGGAAAACTCTCTAAAAAAGAACTTCGCGTTAGTCATCCCCATCAAGACCATAAAATTTAAAATTTTTGAATAACAACCTATTACGTTTTTTCAAAATAATGTTACTCTTATTTTAACAAGTATAAAAAAGTTTAAATCAGGGAGTTTTCATGAAAAATGTTGTGGTTGCAGGTTATGTGCGTTCGCCTTTCACGCCGGCCATCAAAGGGGCTTTGGCCAAAGTGCGAGCTGATGACATGTTGGCGGAGGTTATCAAGGAATTTGTCAAAAGGTTACATCTTCAGGTCAGTGATCTTGAAGACTTTGTCCTGGGATGTTCTTTTCCCGAAGGCGAACAAGGGTTGAATTTGGCCCGTCTCGTGGTTCTTCATGCTGGTTTGCCTTTATCGGTCGGCGGCAACACCATCAATCGTTTTTGTGGATCATCCATGCAAGCCATTCATCAAGCAGTGGGGGCAATTATTGCAGGGGCTGGAGACGTTTATCTGTGTGGTGGTGTTGAAACCATGAGTCGTATTCCCATGGGTGGCTTTAATCCCATGCCCAACCCTGATCTTTATGAAAAATCACCGGGTGCCTATATTTCTATGGGGGAGACAGCTGAAAATGTCGCTAAGCGATATAATATTTCACGCACGCAACAAGATGAATTTGCGGTGACAAGTCATCAAAAATCCGCAAAAGCACAAGCAACCGGACATTTTGATCAAGAAATTATCCCCATTCATGCCAAAGGACAAGTGATTGACCGAGACGGCTGCATTCGCCCTGACACCACCCTTGACGTTTTAGCCGGGTTGAAACCAGCCTTTGATGTAAACGGTTCTGTCACCGCTGGTACCTCTTCGCCGCTCACAGACGGTTGTGCTTTGACACTCATTTGTTCTGAAGACTATGCTGGGCAACAGGGTCTGGATATCCTGGCACGTGTTAAATCTTTTGCAGTACAAGGCTGTGATCCCGATCTCATGGGCATTGGACCTGTAGGGGCGACACATAAAGCGCTCAAGCGTGCTAAACTCACCATAGATGATATCGATATTATTGAACTCAATGAAGCCTTTGCCTCTCAAGCACTGGCTTGCATTCACGATCTTCATCTGGACCAAGCTAAAATTAATCTCGATGGTGGCGCAATTGCTTTGGGGCATCCTTTGGGGGCTACAGGCGCGCGTATTGTGGGCAAAGCCGCGTCTTTACTGAAGCGAGAAGGCAAAAGGTATGCGCTCGCTACTCAATGTATCGGTGGCGGTCAAGGCATTGCAACAATTTTGGAGGCTGTTTAATGTCATCATCTATTCAACGTGTGGCGGTCATTGGTTCAGGGGTGATGGGAAGTGGCATCGCGGCTCATGTCGCCAATGCGGGTGTTCCCGTTTTGTTGCTTGATTTGCCTCAATCCGGCTGGGGACAAAAAAATGCGCTGGCGCAAAATGCTATTGATACCATGTTAAAAGCCGATCCTTGTCCTTTTATGTCCCAACAAGCGGCCAAACAAATTACACCAGGCAATTTAGATGATGATTTCGATCAACTTGCCAGCTGTGATTGGATTATCGAAGTCATTGTTGAAAAGTTAGAGATAAAACAAGATCTTTATCGGCGGATTGATCAAATCAAAGCCCCTGATGCTATTGTGTCGTCAAACACCTCAACTATTCCTTTAAAAAGGCTGATTGAAGGACAATCCCTTGCTTTCCAACAACATTTTCTAATTACACATTTTTTTAATCCACCACGGTACATGCGCCTTTTGGAAATGATCAAAGGTCCTGAGACATTGGATGATGTGGCCCAAAAACTTGACCGGTTTTGTGACATTAACTTAGGAAAAAGTGTGGTTTATGGCGAAGATACACCGGGTTTTATCGGCAATCGGATTGGTATTTTCTGGCTTTTGTCTGCGATGGTTGAGGCAATCGATCAAGGCATCACCGTTGAAGAAACAGATGCCTTGTTTGGCAAGGCTATGGGTATTCCCAAAACCGGTGTGTTTGGGCTGATGGATTTGGTGGGGCTGGATTTAATTCCCCTGATTGGTCAAAGTATGAAAGCCAATTTATCTTTAGAAGATGCCTACACACGCCTTTATCGAGAACCCGATATTTTGAAAAAAATGCTGGCTGAGGGATATACGGGACGCAAAGGCAAGGGAGGATTTTACCGAATAAACCGCACCTCTGATAATAAGGTCAAAGAATCGATTGATTTGAAAACCGGAGACTATCATCCAACCCAAAATATTAAATTGCCGGCTCTTGACGCATCAGGGTCTGATCTAAAGGCTTTACTGTCGTATCCTGATCGCCACGGGCAATTTGCCTGGCGTGTGTTGTCACAAGTTTTGTCTTACACGGCGTCTTTGGTGCCAGAAATTTCAAGCTCTCCAGTAGATATCGACACCGCCATGAAATTGGGCTTCAATTGGAAGTTTGGACCTTTTGAATTGCTGGATAAAATAGGCGTGAAATGGTTTGTAGATAAAATGCAAGCTGAGGGCCGCGAGGTCCCACCTTTTTTAACAAAAGTTATAGAGGTGGGACAAAGAAGCTTTTACCGTCTTGACGCCGGACAACTGCATTATTTCACCCCTCAAGGAAACTATCAAGCTATTGTCAGGCCCCAAGGTCAGCTTTGGCTTTCAGATATCAAACGACGATCAAAACCAATTTTAAGCAATGGATCTGCGAGTCTTTGGGATATCGGTGATCACGTGGCGTGTCTTGAATTTCAAAGTAAAATGAACACAATCGATGGCGATATTATGGCTATGATTCGTGAGACCATTCAGGTCGTCTCTAAAGATTTTAAGGCCCTTGTAATTTACAATGAAGGTACACATTTCTCCGCTGGTGCCAATATCGGTATGGCGTTGTTCACCGCCAATATTGCCATGTGGCCTGCGATATATCAAATGGTGGCTGAAGGGCAGCAAATTTATAAAGCTCTTAAATACAGTTCTTTTCCGGTGGTCAGTGCGCCAACAGGACTGGCTTTAGGGGGCGGGTGTGAAATCTTGCTTCACAGTGATGCCATTCAAGCCCATGCAGAAAGTTATATTGGCCTTGTCGAAGTCGGTGTTGGTCTTATTCCAGCCTGGGGGGGATGTAAAGAACTGTCTCATCGCTGGCTTCATGAAGATCGACAATTTGGTGGATCTTTGGGAGCAATTTCAAAGGTGTTTGAAACCATAGGTACTGCCAAAGTCGCCAAGTCAGCCGCAGAAGCCAAAGACTTACGCTATTTAAGACCCAGTGACGCCATTACCATGAATCGGGATCGTCTTTTGGCAGATGCTAAAATTAAAGCACTTTCTTTGATCCCTGGTTATCAGCCGCCCACGCCTCCTGAATTCTCTCTGCCTGGGGCAACTGCACGTGTGGCATTATCAATGGCTGTTAAGGCTTTGGTTCTGACGGGTAAAGCAACCACATATGATGCCGAAATTTCTAGGGAACTTGCTTTTATTTTAACAGGCGGCGAGGCTGATATCACGGAAAAGGTGACCGAAGATCAGTTATATGCCCTTGAATTAAAAGCTTTTATGACACTGGTTAAAAACCCAAAAACGTTGGCCCGGATCGAACATATGTTGGAGACTGGCAAACCTTTGCGAAATTAAGGAATATTTATCATGGCTGTTTATAAAGCGCCTCTGCGTGACATGCAATTTATCTTAAAAGAAGTGATTGGTTTAGAGGCTTTGCAGAAATTATCAAAGGATCAAGATTTATCGGAAGATCTGGTCGATGCTATTTTGGGAGAGGCTGCTAAATTTACAGAAAATGTCATTTTTCCGTTAAATGAAATTGGAGACCGTCAAGGATGTACCTGGCACGAACAAGGAGTGACCACACCCGATGGCTTTAAAGAAGCTTATCAAGCATTTCGAGAAGGCGGATGGTCAGGATTGGCTCTTGAACCTAACTACGGGGGACAAGGTATCCCAGAGACCATGAGTATGATGGTGGAAGAGATGATTTGCTCGTCAAACCTTTCTTTCAGTTTATATCCAGGACTGACGCGGGGTGCCTGTATCTTGTTGCAAGCTCATGGCTCTGACGCCCTTAAACAGCAATATTTGCCTGCGATGGTCGAAGGGCGTTGGGCAGGGACCATGTGTTTGACCGAAGCCCATTGTGGCACTGATTTAGGATTGCTCAGGACCCGTGCCACTGCCCAAGAGGATGGTAGTTACCGTTTGACCGGCACCAAAATTTTTATCTCCTCAGGGGATCATGATCTGACGGAAAACATCATTCATTTTGTGATCGCCCGCAGCTCAAATACCGACGCTGGTATACGGGGTATCAGTTTGTTTTTGGTGCCAAAATTTTTGGTCGACGAACAAGGTAACATTGGCGCACAAAATGGTGTTTATTGCCCCTCTATTGAACATAAAATGGGCTTAAAAGGCTCATCAACCTGTGTGATAAATTTTGACAATGCTCAAGGGTATTTAATCGGCACCATTAATAAAGGTGTGGCCCATAATAAAGGTGTGGCCCACATGTTTACTATGATGAATAGTGAGCGCGTAGGCGTTGGAATTCAAGGTTTGGGTGTGGGTGAGGTATCGTATCAAAATGCTTTATTATACGCGCGCGATCGTGTCCAGGGTCGATCTTTATCAGGGATAAAGAATCCTGAACGTGAGGCTGATCCGATCATCTGGCATCCCGATGTTCGTCGTATGTTGCTGACCATGAAAACTTATAATGAAGGCAATCGTCTTTTATCGACTTGGGTTGCTTATCACCTCGATCTGGCCCATCGCAGTGAAGACGAACAGGTTCGCCAATCAGCCGATGAATTTGTCCAACTCATGACGCCTATTGTAAAAGCCTTTTTAACCGATGCGGGTTCGGAAATCAGTAATATAGGTCTTCAGGTGTATGGTGGACATGGTTATATTCAAGACTATCCCATGGAACAGTACGTCAGAGATGCCCGAATTTCACAAATTTATGAGGGCACCAATGGTATTCAAGCACTCGATTTAGTAGGGCGCAAATTACCAGCTCATATGGGACGATATGCTCTCCATTTTTTTCATCCTGTCGATCAATTTATTCAAACACATCGAGATAATGACAATTTAAAAGAATTTATCGAACCTCTTGAAAAATCTTTTGTCCGACTTCAACAAGCGACCGCAACACTGGCGCAAAAAAGTTTAAAAAAGCCTGAAGAAGCAGGGGCGGCTGCGACAGATTATCTTAAAATGTTTGGTCTTGTGGCTTGTGCTTACCTATGGGCGAAAACGGTTGTCATTGCCTTGGCCAAAATAGAGGGAGATGACAAAGATTTTTATGAAAGTAAAGTGCATACCGCCCGTTTTTTTATGGTTAAATTGTTGCCACAGACTTCTTCTTTGCTATCAACCATTATGGCAGGGGCCAAACCTTTAATGGCGTTGCAAGATAAAGATTTTGGCCCTTTTTAATAGGCGTCAGAATATATCTTTATCTGGGTCAGATTTATTAAAAAACCTATGGATAGCAACAAATTATTTAAAAAAGAGATTTTAAAAATGGATCAAAATACGTCAAAATTTCTTCAGGGAAAAGTTGTCTTCATTACAGGCAGTAGTCGCGGCATTGGCCGTGCCATTGCGTTAAAAGCAGCTGCCTTGGGTGCCAATGTGGTCATTGCTGCCAAAACAACAGAGCCTCATGCCAAACTTGAAGGCACCATCTATTCCGTTGGCGATGAAGTCAGCGCACTTGGCGTACAGGCATTGCCCCTTCAAATGGATATTCGTGATGATAGTCAAATTGAAAAAGGGATTCAACAAACAATGAATACCTTTGGACGGATCGACATTTTAATCAACAATGCCAGTGCCATAGATCTATCACCTGTGGCAACAATTGATGTTAAAAAACTTGATTTGTTGTTAGATATTAACATTCGTGGAACATTTTTAATGTCAAAATTATGTTTGCCTCATTTAAAAGATGCTGAAAATCCACACATTTTGACTCTATCTCCCCCTCTTAATTTAAAACCTCAATGGTTTGGACCTCATTGTGCTTATTCGCTGTCAAAATATGGCATGAGTTTGTGTGTCATGGGTATGGCGGAAGAATTTAAAAAGTTTGGCATTGCGGTCAATGCCCTTTGGCCTATTACCACCATTGCAACTGCAGCTGTCAATATGATTGGAGGAGAAAGGCTAATGTCTGCCTCACGCAAACCCGAAATCATGGCCGATGCTGCAGCTGCTATTATTTCAAGGCCCAGTCGAAACTGTACAGGAAACTTTTTTATCGACGAGGTTGTCTTACGCGAACAAGGTATGACAGATTTTGACAATTATGCCATGCAACCTGGTGGTCCCTTATGGAAAGATCTTTTTGTTGAATAAAATAAGCTGATTGCTGGAAAGTCTTGGCGTTTTCATAAAAATGTACTATAGCAGTAAAGTCTATGAATCATATTTAGTAAATTACTGGATAAAGTTGATATTATCTTGTAAATATAACCGGAGACCAAATGTCCAAAGAAGATTTAGTTGAATGTGGGGGTGTTGTGCTTGAGACACTTTCAAATGCGATGTTTCGAGTGAAGCTTGATAATGATCATATTATTTTGGCTCATATTTCAGGCCGTATGAGAAAAAACCGTATTCGTATTTTGGCTGGTGATCGTATTAAAGTCGAGATGACCCCTTATGATTTAAGCAAAGGTCGTGTTGTCTTTCGCGAGAAATAAGTTTTGGTTATTTTATTTTTATGACTCAGATACTGCTTAAACCTTTTTCCCTTAAAATTATGGCAGGCAACCCTAATTTTAAAGATATTGTTGAAAAGGCGCGAGAATTTGGCTGTCAACAAGGAATTTTAGTGCCTTGGATAGATCCATTGAAAGGTGAAAAACCAAGGTCTTATATTCAGCGCGTTCTTAAAAATACCACCTGTTCAGATGATGTTATTACTCTGGTTTATATTGTTATCTGTGGGCAACGGATTCTGCCGATTCCAGAGTCATTAGAAGCGAAATCAAATTTATTAAAATTATTATCGGGAAGACGTCATCAAATTTGGATAGGTCTTGCCTGTCAAATTAAATCTCAAATAAAAACAAGAATTACTCTTACGCGTGTTAGTTTGAAAAATTTAAGTACACATGAAATGACAGACTATATTTCTAGTGATGAGGGAAATAATTGCTCAGGTGGCTATCACCCTAATGGCTATGCCGCTCGATTTGTAAAATCTATTAACGGGTCACCTTCAGCTTTAACAGGATTACCTGCTTTTGAGTTCCATACTTTAATATCTACATGGCGTGCCTCATGATATGGATAATATAACCATTCTTGAAACCCAAGCAGGTGTTTTTCTCAGTCATTTTAAAGACGATGATCTATTAAATCTGATACTTACCGATTTTTCCGATGATATGCGGCTCAACGATGTATTCAAAGGAAAAATTCAACGCTTAGAGGGAAATCGTGCTTGGGTTGATATTGGTTTCGCAAAAGCAGCTTTATTAAAATATGATCCTAAGACAAGTCATCTTTATGTTGGTAAATCTGTTTATGTTACAGTTGATCGTGTTCAAAGTCTGAACAAAGGTGCCAAAGTTCAACTTAAATCTGAATCTATAATCAAAGATCATTTATCAAATCTTCACAAAATTTTCTCAGCACCAGAAGAATGGCTAGATTATATACAGTCTTTAGAAAAATTAGACATCAAAACTAACAGTGTAAGAATTTTACATGCGGCTCAAGATCTTAAAAACAATCATAAAGTTACGATAAAATCAGATTTGATACCGTCTCCTGATGTACATAATGCTTGGAGTTTATGTCAAGAAAATCGCGTCGATATTTGGGGTGGTGGATGGATCTTCATTGAAGAAGGAGAAACATTAATCGCAATTGATGTGAATACAGGTGGTGGTGAATTTTCGTCTAGAGATTTAAAAGAAGATCGACATTGGCTAGATTTTAATCAAAAATGTGCCAAAATAATTTTTGAACAAATTAAATTACGTCAGTTAGGTGGTATCATTATGATTGATTTTCCGCGTTTACAAAAAATAGAACATCAAAAAATTCTTTTTCAGACAATCAAAAGATATGCTGATCCTCAAGTACAAGTTTTAGGATTTACGCGTGGTGGACTATTTGAATTAACCCGAACAAAATCACAAAAATCATTATCGCAAAGATTAAAAAGAAATAATATTTGGGCGTCATTTTTAAATTTAAATCAAAAGGATTAGATCATGAT
Organism: Janthinobacterium lividum; assembly: GCA_050954885.1. GTDB lineage: Bacteria > Pseudomonadota > Alphaproteobacteria > Caedimonadales > Caedimonadaceae > JBPBPI01. The sequence continues at coordinate 17,761 of JBPBPI010000124.1, forward strand.
TATAAAGTGCCCGATTTGTCAAAAACAGTTTCAAGAAAATTGGCGTCCTTTTTGTTCCAAACAATGCAAGGAAATAGATTTAGGTCGTTGGTTTTTAGGAAATTACAGTATTCCAACTGAAGAAACAATAGATACTCACGATCAAATATACGATGATTCATAAATCAAAATAGGATCTTAAAAACAATTACTTATCGTCTTGCTGATACTCATCTTTCTTTAAAAATGAGCTTATTCATAACTTTTCCTTAATTTATTTTTGAAGTGTTCGAAGTTTTTTCCTAAGATTTTTCAGGTATTTAATATTGACGTCTATACGTCCGAGACGTATAGTTAGATCATAACAATTTGGAGATATTTATGGCAAAAAACACTTATTCTATTTCAAATATTACACAAGATTTTATTGCACAGGGTGAAAGAATGACACCTTTACGAACAAAAACAGTTCGAGCAAGTTTTGGCTTATCTCAATCTAAATTTGCAGATCTTTTGGGAATTAGTGTGCGTACATTACAAAATTGGGAAGGGGGATACAAAAATCCTTCAGGACCGTCAACAGCTCTTTTATATTTAGCCGAGACACAACCACAAGCATTCTTGAAAAACAGAAAAAAATTACTTGAGCAAATCAAGAAACTTGCCTTGATTTAAAGATTTATCCGCGCCAAGCTTCCAGATACCAGCTTGGTGTTCCTTTTTGAATAGCTTTTTGATTATAAATTGTGTAAGGCCAATTCAAAGGTTTTTCAGTATGAACGGAAATACTTTTGAAGGCTTGAGTATCTTTTAACAAAGTCTCTACATCTTGAACATAATCATAATGATCACTCGCAAATCGAAATCCACTATCTAAAGTTAAAACGCGTAAAAGTTCAGTAATTAAATCTACGTTTACTAATCGGCGTCTGAGATGTTTTTTCTTGGGCCAAGGATCAGGAAACATAATAAAAATTATACTTAAACAATGATTTGGTAAATTTTGTATAAAAGGCCGCACGTCTTCAGAATAAACTGTAACATTCTTTAAATTTTCATCTGATAAATGTTGCAGCAGAGAAGCAACACCATTTTGAAAAACTTCACAACCGATAAATTGAACATTTGGATTTTCTTGAGCCATTTGTGCTAAATGCTCGCCACCACCGAAACCAATTTCAAGCCAGATGGGCACATTCTTATTAAAAAACGATATATCTTTAAATTGAAGGGTAGGTAAAAGCTGACTCATTAGATAGCTCTTGTGAGTTCGCAAAGTTCGACCTCTACGTCTGCCATAAAAACGATTTTTAATTCCAGATAAAATCATAAGGTAACCTAATTAATTTATTAGTTTTATAAACCGGTCATACTTTGAGGGCAATATAATAATTTGTGTTTTAATAAACTTACCTAATACATATACACATGTGTTTTATAATTAATATTATGGAAACAATTATGTTATATTTTAGATATAGTGGTCTAAACTTTGAGAAAAAATTTTGAATTTTTGAATAATTCATATTTACTAAAATCTAAAAATTATTATTTAAACAACACCTTTGCTATAAAGGCTTTTTTTTTAGTTTTATCTTCTTCTTGTACAGATGCAACAACTTCAATTCTTTTTCTTTTTTTCTTGAGCTCTTCATCATCAGATTGTTCTAAAACATTATCCACAACTTTATCAATCAATTCTATATCTTCAATGTGGGAATTGGTTTTAAATTCAGCTTTTGTTTTTTCAATTTCTTGTACTTTAAAATCAATGGTTCCTTCACTTTCTGTATCAACACTTATTTTATCATTTTTATAAGTAATTGTTATTGTTTTACTGACAAGCGTTGAAAATATTGGATTTGTTGTCGTATGCTCACTGCCAAGATAATGTTTTTCGTCTTTTCCGACCAAAACTTTATGAGGATTTACAAGAACTCTAGAACCACAATTTGCATATCGATTTTCTAAACATTGCTTAAAATTGGCATAAGCAACGGCATCTGGATGATCCTCTTTTTTACCGTTGCTAATAAAAATTGCGATAGGATTTACGCTTTTCAACCATTTGGGATGATTTGAACCATGTGATGAAGAACCATGATGAGCCGCCAATATCCATGATGCTTCTAGAAACTCAGGATGATCAAAATAATTGTATTGAATAACTGTTGTTGTGGTCTCAGTGGCATCACCCATTAAAATACCAGATACATAAGGATTTTGTATTTTGATTACAATACTTTCACGATTATCATCGCCATTTTCATATATTCTCATGACTTTTCCACTCGGATGAATATGATGAAGAGGATTAATGGCCAAAAAAGAAACCTTTAAAAGATCACCAAAATCAACGGCTTCTTTTAAATGACCCACTGTTTCTTTAGGCCACTCCCCTGTAACTGGTGTGTAAGATGGTGGCGCAATGGGACGATCATCATTGGGCAAAATTTCATTTAATGATTCTATTGCTTTATATTGAATGGCTGGAAAGTATATTTTAGATCCTGTTCTTAAGCGATTATCAAGCCATTCTCCAAATTTTAATTTACCACTGACGTCATAAGATTCAGGCAATCCGCCAAGAATAATATACTCAATTTTATCATCCAAACGATGAAATATCTTAGGGAATAAATTGTAATGATCTACATCAGGATGTGTAATAATAATTGTCTTTATGCAAACATTTTTTCGACTTTTTTTGTCTTCAAATAGATATCTAATACTAGAAATTAACTTTTTATCAAGGTCGCAAATTTTTTCAGGACTTTGATCATTTACACGTGCTTTAAAACTGTATTCTTTAATGGCTGAAGAAGGTGTGTTTGTTGGCTCAAAATCATCTTTAACAGGGGTTAGACATTTGTTTTGAAAGATATTTTCCTTTGTAATTGAACTTGTTCCCGCATCAACGATCATGTGAGAAAATTTATTGTCTTTATCTTTGACAGAAATTGTCACAAGGTTTCCACTGCCGATAGAAAATATTTTTGTGACAACCTCGTTTTCATCGCTAACACTTGCTTGCACAAACGTAAAAAAATAACCAAATATGATGAGAGAAGAAAGAAATTGAATTAAAAATTGACGAGATCGTTTCATGAGGCACCGAATCAAAAACCAATAGGATTGTTATCAATCCTTGGTGCCATTTTGTCAACTAGTTATTTTATTTTTTCAAAGACTCCCAATAATTTTGTATTTGTGCGTCCAAATTTGTCTGAGGCGGATAGCCGTATGATTCATACAATTGGTGAAGTCGATCTTTAATTTCTTCAAATTTAAAGTATTCCATCATCTTAGAATGAGATTCAGGTGACCCTAATCTAATACCTTCAACAAGAGTCTCAAACATTTCTCTAGCTTTTTCTTCTGTTTTATCCATATCGTATAAACATTTCTTAATATCAGCCAAATATTCCCATCCACGGGCATTATGAGCTTGACCAGCAATCGTCAAATGTTTAATGGCTTCTTCAAGAATTTGAGGGGGAAGGATTTGAAGTCTTGCTTTGAATTTATCAAAATTTGAATTATTTTCACCTATAAGACAATTTGCATACTGTATGTGACCTTCCGATATCTTATGACTTCCCGCTTCTAAAAAACTTTTTTTAGCAGATATTAAATCATTATTGTTTTCATAAAGTTCAGCCAAATCAATCATGGCCATTAAATCACCATGCTCAATCGCTTTTTCAAAAAAATATTTCCTTTTATCAAATTTTTGTGTGTAATTCAACGCCAGTTCACGGTAAGCACGCCCGTAGCCTTGTTGCGCAAGACGTAAATATTCTTCTTGTCTACAAACAATAGGAATATATGCAATTTTCTTAAATTTATTTTTAAAATCTGTACCTTGATTAAATGACTTTAATGCATCACTAAAATTATAATTATGGTCATAAAATGATTTAGTTTTACTCATTCCCAATGCATAACAAGCATCATTATAATCGGTACATTGAGAGAGATTTGATATGGCAGATTGGTAAAGTTCTAAGAAAAATGACGTCAGTTTTTCAGTATTATAATGTTCTTTCAATTCACCCAAGGTTCGTACAAGATAATATTGTGCCAAAGGATGTTGATAAAAGGCAGAAATTGCCAAACGCCACATCACTTTATTTGTAACCGTGAAAGACTGATCAAGGGATGATTCGATCATAGGATAAATATCTTGGGGAAAGAAAAGATGTCCCGCAACTGTTTGATACCAATTTTGTTCAGGCCATGGGTAAAGATTTAGAGATCGACCCACCTTTTCCCATTGTGACATATCGTGTTTAAAAGTACGAAACTTGCTATGTAATTGAGTCAATTCTGATAAAGAATTGTCATATGAGCATGTGTTTATTTTATGTTGAAATTCAGATATTTGTTCTATCAGAGAATTTTGATAAACAGATTTTTGATTTTTTAAAGAAGATTGTTCTAAATCATTAGAATATTGAGTTGAAGCCATACTTGTTGAAGACAAAAAGCAAGATCCCATAAAAGTCAAATAGCATAATTGATGATTTATTTTCATTCAAAATAATCTCCCTTAAAATATATTCAAATTATCAATAATTTATATATAATTTTAAACAATTAGTCAAAAAAATTTGAGATAAAAGTATAATTATTTTTAAATAGATTAAGTTAATCTTTGTATAAAATTAACTTAATCTATTTTATAGATTAATTTCAATTACTTAAGGTAATATTTTTTATAGTTAAAATTGTATTGTCAAGCCATCATAACCAGGTTCTACATTTTCAGGGATCATTGCAGACACAGCTTGATAGTCTAAAGTTGGTCCCATGTGCGTTAAAATGGCACGTTTTGGTTTTAATGTCTCAATCCATGTTAAACTTTGGGCTAAATTTTGATGTGTGGGTGGGGTGTATAAACTTAAGCAATCCACAATCCAAGTATCGAGTCCTTGTAATTGACTGATGGCGTCAGGTGTAAGGTCCGAAAAATCTGTGGAATAAGCAAAATTTTTAAAACGAAATCCTGTTGATATCATATAGTGACCATGAATTTGAGGAAATGATATGACGTCAACATCTTTGACTTTAAAATTTCCTTCAATAACATGTGGCTCTAAAATACTTAAATACGGAGAGTCATCAGGTTGTGAAAATAAGTATGCAAATCGCGCTTTTAGACTGTCAATTGTTGCCTGAGTACCATAAATAGGAAGTCTTTGCTTATCATGTTTTTGAAAAATAGATTTTAATTCATCAATGCCATGACTGTGATCAGCATGGTCGTGTGTGAAAAGAACGGCATCAAAATCGTTAATATTGTGACGCAACATTTGGTGGCGCAAATCTGGCGAGGTATCAATTAAAATCTTAACATTGTCAACTTCAAGATAAATTGAAGCGCGCGTGCGGAGATTTTTAGGATTACTAGGGTCACATTGCCCCCAATATCCAATAGCAGTTGGCACACCGGTGGATCCCCCGGCACCCAGCATAATAACTTTATTCATGATATTGCTTTCGTAAACAAGGTATAAAAATTTTTTGTGGTTTGATTTGCCAGATCTTCAACAGAAATTTCTTTTAATTTGGCAACTTCTTGGGCCGTATGAATGATCATGGCGGGTTCATTACGACGTCCTCGATGAGGCAAAGGCGCCAAGTAAGGGGCGTCAGTTTCCAGCAATAAACGGTCCAAAGGAATTGTTTGAATAATGCTTCGCAATTCATCAGATTTTTTAAAGGTCGCAATTCCCGAAATTGAAATATAAAATCCTAAAGCCAGTGCTTCATCCGCCAAATATTGATGACCACTGAAACAATGAATAACACCTTTGGCTTTAGGATATTGCTTTAATAGTGCAATTGTATCAACTTCTGCCTCACGGGTGTGAATACTCAAAGGTAATTTGGCTTCAAGAGCTGCTTCAATATGAGTTTGAAATAAGTCAAATTGCGCGTCGCGGCTGCTGTGATTGTAGTAAAAATCGAGGCCCACCTCCCCAATGCCGATAATTTTTGGATGATTTACGTAAGAATGAATCCATATCTTAAGATGTGCCTTATCATATTGCGCCAACGTTGCTGCGGCTTCATGGGGATGAACGCCAATGGTTGCATAAATTTGTGGATATTTCTCTATCAATGTAACAAGCGTATCAATTTCGTCAACTTTTGTACAAATTGTCAGCATCTTGTGAATATTTTGACGCTTAGCTTCTTCAAGGACAGTCTCTAAATCCGTTTGAAAATCTTCAAAATTTAAATGACAATGACTATCTATGAATGATGCGCTCATATCTTTAATCCCTCAATAATCTTCCAAATCTTCCAAAATTATGAAAATTTTTAAAAATTCTTATTTGTTAAGTTTTCTTCACATATCTTGAATATTTTATTATAGTAAAAAAGGCAAATCAAAAGAATAAATAAAAATGACAGGGATATGAAAACGTACAATTGGTGGCCTTTAAAAAAAAGGCGTTTTTTAGCCGTTTTTTTAGGCGGGACTATTTTTTTGTCTTTTGACTTACCAGCGGCACCTTTTCGCCCCGTGCCACCGCCCTTGCCTGCTTTCAAAATCACTACCAAAGCACCTCTCGTTAAACCCTCTGTAGAGCCAGCCTATCGAGAGCTTATACCCTTAAAAATTCAATCTCAAAATCCTGATGGATTTGACCTTGTCATTCAAAACAAACTTGATCTTAAAATGGCTGCTTACCGGCGGGGGTCAAATCTTTATGTTTTTTTTGATAAAGACGTTTTGTTTAATTTTAAAGAAATTGAAGGCCTGATCAAAAATTTTATTCAAAGTATAGAACAAGTGACCCTTGCCAAAGGTAGTTTATTAAAAATTGCTTTGATGAAAGGCGCAATGTTATCAACTAAACGTGAAGGCTATGGTTGGATTTTGACTTTTTCCAAAAATTCACAAGTTTCATCATCTATCCCATTGTTTGAAGCAAAGGTTCAAGAACCAAAGTCTTTGGATTCAAGCATTACTTTTAATGCACTCAATCTTGGCAATTTCCTCATTTATCAAGATCCCTTGGTTCATGACACCCTTATTTTGATCCCTACCCATGACGTTCTACAATCTAAAGAAATGAATTTTCCTGAATTTAAATTTATCCAAACCATTCAAGGACTAGCAATCAGTACATTTTCAAAAGATTTAAAAGTCCAACAAACAGAAAATTCCTTTACCCTGAACACTTCACCAGGGTTAAATCTTTCGTCTTCTCAAGATCGTCACATGATACGAACATTGGCACAGGCACCTTCGCTTTTTCACTTTGACCCTAAGACAAACAATTTTAATCAATTTTATGACCAAGAACGTGGGTTGTTCGACACTATCATTCGTGCCCAAGGCGCTGAGAAAGCAAAAGCACGCTTGAGAGCCGTAAAATTTTATCTCTCCCATTGGATGCCGCAAGAAGCTTTAGGCCTTTTAAAACTTATTCAACAAGATACACCACAAGAAGCGGAAAAATCTGATGTGCTGGCGCATAAGGCATTGGCACAAGGTCTTGCGGGTCATGACGCTTTTGCCCAGAAGACGTTTTTTAAATCTGGGCTTAAGGACGACCCTGAAATTAAATTATGGCAAGGGATGTTTGACCTTGATCAAGAAGATCATGAACAAGGATTAAAAAATGTCGTAGAAAATCTTAGTTTGGCTCAAGCCTACCCCTCTGAAATTCAAAATCACATTTATTTAAAAGCAGCAGAAGCTTCACTCGATGCACACAAACCCGCACAATTTATGATTGATAAAGTGAAAAAAGCTGTTTTGTCTCCTCAAGAAAATGAAGAATTTTCTTATGTGCAAGCGTTAAGCCTCAAAGAAAGTAACAATCCGTCACAAGCCATCGATGGTTTTCAAAAATTGACCCAAAGTCCTCATTTGCGCATTAGAACCCTGGCCGCTTATCAATTATCGCTGATGTGGCAAGAGACCAATCCTAACTTGACCACCTTAATTCAACTTCTTGAAGAACATCGCGGCAATTGGCGGGGGGATGCGACCGAAGTTAAAATACTCAAGCATTTGGCGGACCTATATTTTAAAAATGATCAAGTACCCGAAGGAATCAGAATTTTAAAGCAGTTGATTATGTATTATCCTGAAACAACCGCAGCCAAAGAGGCTAAGGCCACAGTTGAATCTGTAATTTATAAACATTTAACCGATAATAAACGACTCAGTGCTTTTCAACGCCTTACTTTTTATACAGAATTTCAAAAATATTTCCCCCAAGACAATCGAAAAGACAAAATTTTTCAAACTTTAGGTGAAAGTTATCTTGATTTAAATTTGGTCGATAAAGCCGAAAATATCTTTTTGAATTTATTACCTGTTTATAAACAAGATCTTGAAGTCCAAGGACATTTGTTACTGAAACTGGCGCAAGCACAACTTAAAGAAAACAAACTAGAAAAAGCTTACGATACCTTAAAAAGTATGGATGTCCTGGACATCAAAGATCCTGAGACATTGATCCATCAAAAGCAGATTCAGGCTAAGATTTTAACGCAACGTAAGGATTATGATGGTGCACTAGCACTTTTAGAAAATATATCTTCTCAAGAAGCTTTGTACCAAAAGACAGACATTGCCATGGCTGCCAAAAATTGGCCCAAAGTGATTCAAAATCTTGAAATATTGATTGCAATGAAAGAACAAAAAGGTGATTTAACACCAGATATTATTTTAAATTTGGCAACAGCTTATTATCACAGCGAGCAAGCCACAAAACTTAAAGACTTACGTCAAAAATATTTATCTTTTATGTTAAAAAGTCCGTTGGCTGCGACTTTTTCTTTGATTACAGAAACCCATGAAGCCGCCAAAACAACCCCTGAAGATTTAACGCAGCAGCTGCAAAACACCAAAGAATTTGATCAACAGCTTAAAAATTATCTTAAAAGTGTCAAACCTGCTTCTTAAGTTTGAATTATTTAAATTCAAAAAGATAATTACGCACCAGCTTTATCCGTGTCTGGCATTTATGATGATAGTAAAACTCTTTATAATTGCGATATGGATAGTAAAACAATTGTGTCTGCACGAGGCCAAATTGTCATCCCCAAATTTATTCGAGATATTACTGGACTTCATTCAGGATCTCAACTATTAATTCATTTACGCTCCGATCATACACTTGAACTATCGCCTGTTCAAAAAAGTATTACTCATTTTTTTGGTCAAGGATCGAATAAAATTTCAAATTCTTTTGATGTTAATGAAGCGATTGAAGAAGCTATCAATGAGAATCTTAAAAGTTGACCGTCGTTATGCAAAATGTTGATACAAATATACTTGTCAGTTCTTTTTTAGAAGATAACATCATTCAAACGCCTTTGGCACAAGCATGTTTAGAACAAGCGGCTGAGCAAAACAGTTTGTTCATTTCTTCTTATGCCATGTTAGAATTTGTGTGGATTTTAAAAGTAAAAAAATTTACAAGACATCAAATTTATAATGCTGTCATCACTCTAGCAGACGCATCTGGTACAACTTTAGGACAACGAAGCATTGTGTTAGCGGCGGCAGAAAAATATTTAATAAGGACAGGCTGATTTTGGTGATTACATGATTATGGCCGAAGGTGAAGCTCAAAGCATTCATCACTTCAAAACTTTTGATCAGGCAATTTTAAATGAAGTTACAATGGCCTCACGTCCATGAAAATTCAACCTCTTAAGCTGAACACATCAAATTCTGCATTTGTCTTTGTTCAATAATGGCAGGATACATCATTGTGGTATCCATTTGACGACTGATGTCGCGCCACATTTCACTGATTTGATCAAGTGAAAAAACAATAGCTTGAGCCGTCTTTATGTCGCATTTAACATTCATACGTGTGATCAAGACAATCATGTCGCTGTAATACCCTTTTAAAACCTGAGCAACCTTGGCTTGTTCTGGATTTACCGACATTACATATTTTGACAATCCTTGTAAAATATCACAGGCAATGTTGCTGAAGAAAAATTGCTTTTCAACATCTTTTTGTTCCATGGCTTCAATGGATTTTTTAACATGTGAGGATGCTTTTGCTAGCAAAAGTGCGGTGAAATCAGTGATTTTCATGGTGTTAATTTGATTGTTTTTATAAGCTTGTATCGTCATTGTCTTATTCCTTTTTTATTTTTTGTTATCAAAAAATGAAGCGAGTTGTTTTTGTATATTTAATATTTTTTTCAATTCTTTAGTCGCTTGGTTAAATTTTTCTAAGGCAATATCGCGTTCTTGACGGATTTTTATCTCGGCATTTTCGTGACGTTTTGTTTCAATTTTTTGATTTTCCGCCAATTGCTCTTTTTCAGCCGCAAAGCCAGATCCTGCTGATGTGACTTGGTTCATATTTTGCAACAATCGGTCGCCAATCCCTTGAGAAACTTTGATGTTGGCTTGGATACTTGAATTATTTACCATCGCCGTAGGTGTCATCACAGAGATAGAAAAATTGGTAAAATTGGCAGCATTAGGGTCATTGGGATCAGGTGTTAATTTTAAATATAAACCTTGATTATCAATGATACATCTTGAGGTATATCCTGGTGTTGAAAGACCACCGTTGATACCAGGCGTGTCGGGGACTTGAAATGTGGCAGTCATCACCCCTGCGTTGTCGCAACTTACCTCAACACTCAACCCATTTTGAGCCATCATATCGTTAAGTCTTGTGCTATGTGTCGTAACTGAGACATCAGGATTGGATGATTTACAATTAAAAGATAAAATGTTTTGAACTTGAGATAAATTTTGGGTCAACATACTTTGAAGTTTGGTTTGGTGTGTCACCGGATCTTGCGTGTCATCGAGAGACATTTTACCATTGCCGTCGACTTTTATACCAAGACTCAAAAGACTTGCCCCAGATGTTGACGATAATCCTTGCACAAAAGAAGACAAATCGTCTCGAACAAATTTTTGCACTTGATTTAAAATTACATTACCTTTAAGGGTTGTTCCCTCTTTCATTTGACCTGTTGCTTCGTCATAAGCTGTTTGTGTTTGGGTAAAATCAATTAATTTATTGTGGGTTGTGATCCAATCTTCAATATTTTTTGTGAGCAATCTTGTGGGTGGCACCATATCGACATTGATCACGGTATTGGGATCGGCTTTAATCAAACTTAAGGTACCATTGGGCACAATGTCAGAAATTTGATTGGTTGTTCGCGTAAAATCCGTGCCTTGATATACCAGTTTGGCGGACAATAAATTTTGTTTGGCCGCATCACTGGTTGGCAACTGTGTTACTTGCAAAGCGGGACTAGAATCAAGCGTCAAGGGTGTGCCGTCTGTTGTCGTCAACATCAAACGAAAATCATTGGTGTTGTATTGAACCACTTGGGCTTGAATATTGGTAGAGCTGGTTAGTTGATTAATATTTGCAGCAATTCCTGTTAAAGAATAAGTTGGACCAATCGTCACAGCTGTTCGCGCACTGCCCAAATAAATATTGCCAGATAGATCCAAAGAAGTGGTCGCGGTTGCGGCTCCCGCCATCGACGTTTTAGAAGAGACATCGGGCGGCAATTGAGTGCCCAAGGCTTGTAACGAGGGGGAATAAGAAACATTTAACGGCGTTCCCGTGGCCGTTGCTTGAAAATAAAGCCGATTATCGGTGGATGTGACCGGCAGGATTCCAGCCAATACTTTTGTGCCCGACAATTGTCCATTAATGGAATTGACAAGATCATTTAAAGACATATCTGCCGTGACACTCACCACCACGGAAGGTGGCACAGAGGCGGATGAAGACGCAGAAGGTGGGGGCGTAAAAGTAATGGCCCCAGTTAAATTTAAAGCAGTTGTAGAGGAATTGAAACCAGTGACCGCTTTTGACATATCTAGTTGTGCAATTTGTTTAACTTGAAGGGTAAAGCTGATGGGATCAATACCCTCGCCCTCATTAAAATCAATCAAATCTTCAGGCTGAGACGCTTGACCTTGAGTGATACCCGTCATGAGTTGTGAGCTGGCTTTGGGAATGAGTTTTGCTAAGTTTCCCGCCGATGTTGTGCCTTCACTGGCCCCTCTTAAAGGCTCAAGAACTTTGATATAATCTTTAACAAGGCCTTCAAATTCACTTAGTGCCGCATTTTTTTGATCGATGTTATTGATCACTGTTTCATATTTTCTGGTTTCGTTTTCTGTGTCAACCATCGCTTTTTGACGACCAGCTTCACCCAAATCCATCCCCATGATCTTGGGCGAGAGTGTCATACGATTGGTTTTTTCATCAACGCGAATGGCGCCAAAATCGTTTGCCATAAGACCAGTTCCTTTTACAGTTTAAAAAATATCTCCAGAATAGCATCTGGAGATATGACATCAGATCCTTGACTTAACTGTTACGTACAAAGCTTCCTAAATCTCTTTGCATATCGATCGCTTGAGAAATCGCTGTGAAAGAGACCTGTTGCATGGTGTTTTCTTTAACAAACTCTGTTAGTGCCAAAGCAATATCCGCATCACCATACACAGAACGCGCCGCTTCATTGTTTTGAATGGTGGTTGTTAAGTTGGTAACTGTGGCTTCCAAACGTTTTTGTGCCGCACCCAATTGTGTATAGGATGTATTTAATGTTTGTAAAGCACTGGTGAGTGCTGTAGTGGCCAGATTGGCGCTCGCTTGATCTGTCACTTTAAGTCCGGTCAATCCCAAAGCTCCTGTGGTGGCCGCTGAGAATTGCACCGTTTGGGTATCTGTGGATAAAAGATCCAACTGTAGAGTGATGGATGAGCTACTGCTGGTGCCAACCGTGAAAACAGACTGAGCAACTGGTGTTCCAACCGCAAAGTTAGCACCCAATGACACGGTCACACCGTTGGAGAATGTCACATTTTGAGCGCCATTGCCGCTGACAGTTGCGGTCATAGAGCTATTTTCTGTTGAAAGTTTTATGCTATTGCCACCATCGTAACTTAAGGCATAGGTTCCTGCTGTTGTTCCGGATCCTGCGGTCACACCCGCCACCACGTTCGCCACTAAAGCGGTTGAATCAGAAGAAAATGATGCTGCAGCACCACCCGCATTTAAGCCAAAAGCTGTACTTAAAGCTGTTTGCAAAGCGGGGGCTGCCACACCGGCAGCAGCCGTTCCCAAGGTGAATGTCATGGCATTGTTAGGATCAGTTGTGCTGATAAGTGTCAGCAGCGCACCGTTAGCAGGCGAGACATTCAATGCTTGAAAGGTCTGTTTATTGCCACTGGGGTCTTGAATAACCAGGGAAATATCAGAGTTTGCAGCAATTGTGTGGTTGGCTGTCACCGATACCGAAGAGGCAGTTCCTGAGACGAATCCCTTGGTACTTGCGGCCACTACACCAGCTGTAATGACGTTGGCACCGTCTACAATGTTGGTTGCATGAGCCGCAGCTGTTCCCACTTGTGTCACAGCGCCCCCACTGCCCAAAAGTAAAGAAGTTCCATTCCAACGGGCACGTGCGGCATTGCTGTCTAACTGTTGAAAAAGCTGTTGAAATTGCGTGTCAATCAGGGCACGTTTTGATGAATCCAAATCCCCACCGGCGGCCTGTGTTGCCAAAGTTTTCATTTGGTTGATCAAGTCAATTTGGTTGCTGATCACACCTGTACCCACTTGAATCAACGCCGATCCGTTGCGCGCATTGATTTCTGTTTGACGGTAAACACCGATGTTTGAGTTCAAGTTGTTGACAATCGCCGCTGATGAAGCATCAACAGCTGCTGATGTAAATCGGCTGCCCGATGACAATTGCTTGATACTGACACCGGCTTTTTCGGTATGGTCATTGTGTGCGTTTAAAGCACTTGAAGCATAGAGGTTGGATAAACCTGTTATATTAGACATCTTATTTTCCTTTCGCATCCTGCGTTTTGTTTAAAGTGAGTGCCTACTTGGCGCTCAGTGATTCATTAAAGAATCGTCATAAACAAAGAGTGCAAGAAAGATGCCAAGTGAAAATCAAAGGTGAATTGCGAAGAGAATCGTTTTATAAACAGTTGGTTATAAAATTTTAAAAGAAAACAGATTAAGATTATGATCAAATCTTAAGACAACGATGGATGGGAAAAAACTTACCTAACCCGAGTTATGCTTAAGGTTGTAGAGAAGGTTTATCGTGTCTAAGTTGATAATTGATCATCCCAGCAATAAGATGAGCAAAAGCGTTAATGGG
>JBPBPI010000125.1:0-48551 GCA_050954885.1 Janthinobacterium lividum
AGACTCAGAAAGGACAGAGCCACCCCTTTAAACTTCTTACACAACCTAGATCATAATCTTGCCATTATGTAAAAACATAAACTCATTCAGCTATAGAAGTTAAAACTCTAGGTCTTTTTTTTACAAAAATGAATAGGGATCGATATCAATCTTGACTTGAACAGATGACGGGATTTTTATAGGCTTCAGCCATAATGTAATCACCGATTGAATGGACATTGTCTTAGGTGTTTGAAGCAATAAACGCCACCTATATTTACCCCGTATCATGGCCAAGGGCGCGGGAGCAGGGCCAAAAACTTGAATATCTTTTCCCTGAGGTGCATGGCGCAAAAAATGATGAGCGGTCTCTTCAACCTTACTGGCGTCAAATCCTGTGAAAATAAAAGAAGCCAACCTGTAAAAGGGCGGCATATGACCTTGAAGACGGGCGGTCATCTCAAGTTCTAGGAAAGCATCGCGATCGCCCGAAAGTAAAGACGTCAATACAGGATGATCGGGATAATAAGTTTGTAAATAAACTTGGCCCGGCTTTTCTTCGCGTCCAGCACGACCTGCAACTTGGTGAAGCAATTGATAAGTTTTCTCGCGCGCGCGCAAATCACCCCCTGCAAGGCCCAAATCAGCATCGATCACGCCCACCAAAGTGAGATGGGGAAAGTGATGTCCTTTGGTAATCATTTGGGTGCCCACAATCACATCCACGGCTTGTTGATTGATTTGATCAGATATATCAGCCATGGCGGTTGCATCTTCAACAATATCGCTGGAAATTACAGTCAGCCGAAAAGAAGGAAAGCGTTGATTGATTTCTTCGGCAATACGTTCAATGCCGGGGCCACAAGGGATAAAGCTATTTTCTGCCTGACAGGACGGACATGTTTTAGATGTGCAAACTGAATGACCACAATGATGGCATAAAAATTTTTGTAATCTTGGATGATGGACCAACCAAACTGAACAATAAGGACATTCAAGCTTGGTGCCACATTCGCCACATAAGGTAAGTGGTGCATAACCCCGCCGATTTAAATAAATCAAGGCTTGTTCACCAGCCGCAACCGTTTGCTCTAAATTTTGAGCCAGCAAAGGAGAAATCCAAAATTTTTCTTGTTTGGGAACTTGTTTCCGGCGCATATCAATTAGATGAATGACAGGCAATGTGGCATTGGCATAGCGTGATTTTAACGTCACATGGTGATATTTTTGCTGTTGGCAATTGTTGAGTGATTCCAGAGAAGGCGTGGCCGATGCCAGCAGACAAGGAATTTTGGCGAGATATGCCCGCGCCACAGCCAGATCGCGGGCTTGATATAAGACGCCGTCCTCTTGCTTATAACCATGGTCATGTTCTTCGTCCACCACAATCATCCCCAAATTGGCATAGGGTAAAAAAAGCGATGATCGGGCACCAATGACAATTGTTGCCTCTCCTTTTTGAATATGTTTCCAATGCTCTCGACGTTGTGCTTTGGTCAGGCCCGAATGCCAAAGGGTAGGACTTACGCCGTATCTCTGTTGAAATCTTTGAGCAAGTTGCGGTGCCAAAGAAATTTGAGGCAGTAAGATCAAGGCTTGTTGGCCTTTTTCAAAAATAGAGTACAAAGCTTCCAAATAAACTTCTGTCTTTCCAGAGCCGGTTACGCCATCCAATAAGATGACTGTCTGAGATGCTTTTTTCATAGAGTCTTGAATTAAGGCAAGAGCTTGTTTTTGTGACGGTTCAAAAATCCGTTCAATATAATAAAGATTGGGCGGCTTAGGGGCTATTACGGGGCGCATACGTTTAAGGGGAATAAAAACATCGGGCACACTCAACATCATTTTTAAAACCGCCCCCAAGGGTGCCATGGTGTAAAAGGATGCCCATTTTAAAAAAGCAATATTTTCAACGGATAAAGAAATATCAGGATCAACCCCTTTGATGTATTTTAATTTGTGAAGCGCTAGATCTTTTTCTTTTAATTTTTCTTCGTCACTTAAGTCAATGACGAGACCTTTTAGGCGTTGACGACCAAATTCCACATCCACGATGGCCCCAGGATTTATTTTTTTGTGGTCTACGCTTAGATCATCCGGCACCAAATAATCATAAAAATGACCCAAAGGGAGCGGCAATATCACATGAATTCGTTGATTTATCATTGAATTATTGGCTTTTAATAAGACGGTTGTTCTGATAAAGCTTCAATTGATAAACGAAAACCAAGTCCATGAAGAATAGTTTCAACAGTATCCAGTTTAGGATTTCCTCTCTTTGATAAAGCTTTGTAAAGATTTTGTCGATTGAGATGAGATCTTTCGGCAAGTTTGGAAAGTCCACCTTTTGCCTCAGCAACATCTCTTAAGGCCAGAAGGAAAGCTTCCGAATCTCTATCTTTTTCATATTCTTCAAGGGCTATGGATAAATATTCCTTGGCAAAAGTAGGATCTTTTAAATCCTCTATCAACATATTTTTAAAAGTTCGTAGATTTCTCATATTAGATTCTCCTTATAGTCCTTCCAATAATTCTGAGCTTGCATAATGTCTTGACGTTGTGTACTTTTATCGCCGCCAGAAAGTAAAATGATAATTTGTTCATTTTGTTCGCCAAAATAAATCCTGTATCCTGACCCAAAATCCATTTTAAGTTCAAAAACACCTTCACCAACAGACTTCCAATATCCTAAATTTCCACCTTCCATTCTTCTTAAACGATTTAGAAGGCGTGCTTTAATGGTTTTATCTTTGAAAGATTGTAGCCATTGAGAAAAGGGTTCAAGATTATTTTTATCACAATAAATGTGAATAATTTTTTTCATGATAAATGAAGTTTCTATTTTCTAAATAAATTATATCTTAATTGTATTCTACAGGCGACAAAAAGCAACTTTTTTATTTTTAACTTTTAATGATCATGTTAATAGAATTGAAAGTCTAGATTTTTACATATAAATTTTACATAAATCATTATAAATCGACCAAAGAGGATAACCGTAAGATGAAAATTTTTCTCGATAGCGCAGACGTACAAGAAATTAAAGAATTGGCCACGACTGGATTGATTGCGGGTGTGACCACAAATCCTTCCTTAATTGCCAAATCAGGTCAAGATTTTAAAAAAGTTATTGCTGAAATATGTGATGTGGTACAGGGCCCTATTAGTGCTGAAGTGACCTCTTTGATCTATGATGATATGATGCGTGAGGCATTGATTTTAAGTAAAATTAATTCAAATGTGGTGATCAAAGTGCCACTCACTTTTGACGGCCTTAAAGCTTGTACTGCGTTGCGCGCTCAAGATATCAACGTTAATGTCACTTTATGTTTTTCGTCGGCTCAAGCGTTGCTCGCGGGTTGCGCCCAAGCCACCTATATCTCGCCTTTTGTGGGGCGCCTTGATGATCTCAGCTTTGATGGCATTCAATTAATTGAAGAAATCAGCCAAATTTATCAAAATGATCCGGACATCACCACGCAAATTTTGGCAGCATCCATCCGTCATCCTTTGCATGTGGTCCAAGCCGCTCAAGCTGGTGCTGATGTGGTGACCATACCTGCTAAGGTATTTAAGCAACTTTACGAGCATCCTTTGACTCAAAAAGGCTTAGAGGTCTTCATGGCTGATTGGGCCAGCACCAAACAGATCTTATAGTTATTTACTTCATGCTATTGTAAATATTAGGAATTTAAGAAGAATATCAAATATAAAGAATTATAGAAAATTTTTTTTCTTTTTTAAAATAATATGTTAATTTTATAAAAAAGGGAGGATTTTTAATGATAAAATATGGTTTTTTATTAACGTCTTTGTTTATAAATATTTATTCAATTAACGCCAGTAATAATAGCAATCAAGTTCTGACAATTGATCAATTTCAGAAAGCTATAGAGGGAAACAAATTTCTCAAAGAAATAAAACAAAATGGTCCTTTAACCGATATGGAAAAAAAATTAATTATCAATGCTATTAAGTATAAAGATATGTCTTTTGGCGGAACTTTTGACGTTAATAGAGAAATTGACAAATTCCAAGGGGATATTTTAGTTGTTGGTGGCGGAAAAATGGGGGGATACCGCATGCCAGGTCGTTTAGATGCAATTACGGATTTAAAAGAAGAATTTGAACAATTGAAACACTTAGAGTCTGTTCAAAGTAAAAATTCATCTCTAGAAAGAGAAGAAAATATCAAGAAAATACAAGATAAAATTAATAAAAATCTAAATAAGTATTATACTATTAATATTGATAAGAATACAAAACCAGATATTTTAGCTTCTATATCCAGTATTAGTGATATGAGCCATATTCCTAATAATAAATTTAGTGAGGTATATTTTGAAAAAGTAGATTGTGCACCATTTCTCCACCCAAATACATATAAAATTTTATCAAGAATAGTAAAACCGAATGGAAAAATACATTTAGAAACGGGCGGACCTTGTAAACGTATGTTGATTATTGCCACAGAAAATACAAAGTGGGGAGATCAAGTAAAAGGACAACTCAAAAATTCTCAAGCAGATATGGTTGATATTAAACTCCAAAATTAAATTAAAAAACGCGTAAAAATGGGGTGTAAATGTTGATCACAAAGATTTATCTTTAGATTAAACATTTTGTCTCCCAATTTAAAAAGAAAATATGACTTTATGTTAGATCTCTTTATAAAGCTGAGGAGAAAACACAAAAGCAGGGCGTCTTTTTCGAATTTCTTTTCCTAATTGAGGATTAAATTCTAACCATACAAGATCTCCTCGTCGAGGAATATAATTTACTATTTTTCTATGCCTGTAGATGGATCTGTGAACACAGGCGTCTGGACGTTATCCTCGGTGATGTGATCAAGCATGTCTTGAAGAGAATATTTTTGGGGAAAGTTGATTTTAAGCATTTATAAGGTCATTGAGAAGTTTTTTACTCTCATCAATTCCTACAAATCCTTCTTGTTGCGCCAATTGCACGCGTAAATGTAAGAAAGCTTTTTCCAAGTTTTCAAGTCTTAGGTATTCTTCAGTGGCAGCAAAATGAATCATGTCACAATACCTTTATAAATATAATAATGGCTATAGGGTTTATTATAGCTAAAAAAGCTGTGATAGACAAATATCTTTAATTATCTTTTCATAAAAATCGTCAAAAAGATAAACTCGACGACACTGTCGGACTCTGCTAGGATCGCGCAACCAGAAATCATTTTCAAACAAGCTTGACGTTAAAGGCAAAAGCTTTCAAAAAATGGGATAATTTATGTGATAAGGGCTGCGAACATTTCAATAGAACGCGATGTGCAAAATACAG
The DNA here is from genome assembly GCA_050954885.1 of Janthinobacterium lividum. Classification (GTDB taxonomy): domain Bacteria; phylum Pseudomonadota; class Alphaproteobacteria; order Caedimonadales; family Caedimonadaceae; genus JBPBPI01. Next base: position 5,284 of record JBPBPI010000125.1, read on the forward strand.
AAAATCCAGATTATCTCGTGGGCTTGAATGCACCTCAACGGCAAGCAGTTGAAACACTTGAAGGGCCTGTTTTAGTTTTGGCAGGGGCAGGCACCGGTAAAACGCGAGCGCTGACCACGCGCATTGCCCATATTCTAAACACAACACGGGTTTGGCCATCACAAATTTTGGCAGTCACTTTTACCAACAAAGCCTCTCATGAAATGCGCCACCGCGTCTCTCAGTTAATTGGCAATTCAGCCGATGGCCTGTGGCTCGGTACCTTTCACGCGCTCGCCATCAAAATTTTGCGCAAACATGCGGAATTGGTTGACCTTAAATCTAATTTTACCATCTTAGACACCGATGATCAGCTGAGACTCATCAAACAGATCTTGCGCGCTGACAGTATCGATGAAAAAAGATGGCCACCGCGTTTAATCTTACATACCATCGGTCGTTGGAAAGATCGCGGCTATCTGTCCGATAAAGTGCCGGCCCATGAAATTAAACAAGATGATGATAACCCAGCCGCGCATGTTTATAAAATCTATCAAGAACGTCTTAAAGTTTTAAATGCCTGTGATTTTGGTGATTTACTGTTACATTGCGTCACCATTTTTTCCAATCATCCCGACGTTTTGCAAACCTATCAGCAGCAATTTCACTACATTTTGGTCGACGAGTATCAAGACACCAACGTGGTGCAATATCTTTGGCTGCGTCTTTTGACCATGCAGCGCAACAACATATGTTGTGTGGGCGATGATGATCAATCGATCTATGGCTGGCGCGGGGCAGAGGTTGCCAATATTTTGCGTTTTGAAAAAGATTTTCCCAATGCCACCATCATTCGCCTTGAGCAAAATTATCGCTCAACGTCAAAAATTTTAGCGGCTGCAACCGGACTTATTGCCCATAACAAAGATCGTTTTGGTAAGACCCTTTGGACCTCTCATGAGGGGGGCGATTGTGTTTCTCTTCATGGTGTTTGGGATGGCGAGGAAGAAGCACGCCTGGTGGGCGATGAAATTGAACGTTGGCAGCGGGCTGGTGAAAGCCCCGCCAGCATGGCGATTTTAGTACGGGCCAGCTATCAAACCCGCGAATTTGAAGATCGATTTATTAGCCTTGGTCTGCCCTATCGCGTCTTAGGCGGTCCTAAGTTTTATGAACGGCTTGAAATTCGTGATGCCTTGGCTTATCTGCGGCTGGTGACCCATCCGGAAGACAGCTTGGCTTTTGAGCGCATCATCAATACACCCCGCCGCGGTATTGGCAACACCACGATTCAGACCCTGAATCACTTTGCCCGTCTTGAAAATATTTCCCTAACCGAAGCCACCATGAAATTGTTAGAAACCGATGAACTCAAGGGCGCCGCTAAAACCGCTCTACGGTTATTTTTGAAAAATTTAGATCGTTGGCATAGTCAGGTTTCCACCACGTCACCGGCTGAACTGGCACAAATTGTGTTGGACGAATCGGGATATACCCAAATGTGGATGCAAGACAAAACGGTTGAAGCACCAGGCCGACTTGAAAACCTAAAAGAACTTATTACAGCTTTGGGTGAATATCAAAGTTTGGATGTGTTTTTGGAACATATTGCCTTGGTGATTGACAACAATTCGGTGGCTCAACAAGAGGCGGTCAGTATCATGACCTTACACAGTGCCAAAGGTCTCGAGTTTCATACCGTATTTTTACCGGGCTGGGAAGAGGGTGTCTTTCCCAACGGTCGTGCTTTGGATTCTGTGGGCCGCGAAGCCTTGGAAGAAGAACGCAGGCTAGCCTATGTCGGATTAACCCGTGCGCGTCACCGGGCCTATATTTACTATGCAGCCAACCGCCGCATTCATGGGGCCTGGCAATCTTCTCATCCCTCGCGCTTTATCGATGAACTGCCCAAAGATGCGATCGAAGTTCATACCCCACCAGGGCTATTTATGCGCCAAAATTATCGCCAAGAGGCCCGGGCTAAAAAATATGCTGATTATGGCGATGTGCCGAAAGATAGTTTGGTACAACAGCCTTTGCATTTTTCTCAGTACCGTCTACAAGATCGTGTGTTTCACGTCAAGTTTGGCTATGGTCAGATTAAAGACATCAATGGTGACAAATTGGATGTTGATTTTGAACACAGTGGCCTTAAAAAAGTAATCGCTTCTTTTATCAAAAAAGCTTAATCCTCGTTGCGAAAGTAATTTTTATGACTGATATGCCTAACCTATGGCTTTTGACCTTTACATCATCTTACGAGCAAGCTGAACATTTGGCAGCTATTTTGGAAAATCACGCGCTGTCGGTCTCCTGGTTTGAAAATACCGATGACATGCTCATTTGTTGGCAACTTAACGCCATTTTTGCGGAAGAGCCAGACGCGGATTGGTTAAATTTTTTGCTGGCAGATCAAGATTATACCTTAAGTCCCTTGCCAAACAACGATTGGCTACAACAAAATCGTCAGTCTTTCCCCATTCTTCACATTGGTCAGTTTTATATTTATGGCTCTCATCACGATCAAGAAATTCCCAAAACGGGGTTTAGTTTTAAAATCGATGCTGCCACGGCTTTTGGCACCGGACAACATGGCACAACCCAAGGCTGTCTTTTGGCACTCGAAGACTTAAAGACCAACGATTTAAAAATCAATAATTTTTTAGACCTGGGATGTGGCACAGCTATCCTTGCCATGGCGATGGCAAAACTTTTTGACGTCCAAGGGATTGCGGCCGACAATGATCCCGAAGCCATCGACATGACGCGGTATAATTTGATTGAAAATAAGTTAGATAACCAAATTAAGACGATTGTATCTCAAGGTTTTAATCATCCCGATTTGCATCAATCCTTTGATTTAATTGCGGCCAACATTTTGGCAACACCGCTGATTCAATTATCAAAAGATATGACGCAATATATAACCAATGGTGGCCATATTGTCTTGTCAGGTCTTTTGCAGACGCAACAAAATGATGTCGAAAATGCTTATATAAGTCATGGATTTTCATTAATAAAGACCTATCCCCAAGACGAATGGACTACACTTGTTATGAAGAAAGAGAAATCGATTCAAGATTATCAAATTTAAAAAATCAGGCTTGTCTTTTGACAAAATCGGTCTAGAATTTATCTTCCATTATCGTTATTAAAAAGGGATTTTTATGAATTCATCTCTCTTGTCTCAAGATCCTCAAATTGCCGAAATTTGCGCCTTGGAATTAAAGCGTCAACAAGATCAGCTTGAAATGATTGCCTCTGAAAATTTTACCTCAAGAGCGGTCATGGAAACTCAAGGATCTGCACTCACCAATAAATATGCTGAAGGGTATCCCGGCGCACGGTATTACGGCGGGTGTGAATTTGTCGATCAAGCGGAACAACTGGCCATCAATCGCGCCAAGGAATTGTTTAAGTGTGATTATATCAATGTTCAGCCGCATTCAGGGTCCCAAGCCAATTTAGAAGTTTTCTACGCGCTGTTAAATCCAGGTGATACCATTTTGGGTATGAGTTTAAATAGTGGCGGACATCTCACCCATGGTGCGCGGGTCAGTTTTTCTGGAAAATGGTTCAATGCTATCGGCTATAGTGTTAAAAGCGACACAGGTTTGATTGATTACGATCAGGTGAGAGAATTGGCCCATGCTCATCAACCTCGATTGATCATCGCAGGGGCATCTTCTTATCCCCGGCAAATTGATTTTGAATTTTTTCAAAAGGTAGCTCAAGAAATTGGTGCTTACTTTATGGTCGATATGGCCCACATTGCGGGGCTTGTGGCAGGGGATGCTCTACCAAGTCCTTTGCCTTTTGCTGATGTGGTGACGACTACGACTCATAAAACATTACGGGGTCCTCGTGGCGGCATGATTTTAGCACAAACAGACGCGTTGGCCAAAAAATTTAACAGTGCGGTATTTCCGGGCAACCAGGGCGGGCCTTTGATGCATGTGATTGCGGCCAAGGCTGTGGCTTTTGGTGAAGCCCTGCGTCCAGAATTTAAACAGTATGCCCAACAAATTATCAAAAATGCCCAAGCCTTGGGTGAGATCTTACACCATCAAGGTATCAACATCACAACCCAAGGCACAGATTGTCATCTGGTTTTGGTGGATTTGAGGTCTTTAGGAATTTCAGGAAAACTCGCTTGTGACATTTTGGAACAAGCCGGCATTACCTGTAACAAAAATAGCGTACCCTTTGATCAAGCATCTCCTCAAGAAACATCAGGGATTCGTTTGGGATCGCCGGCGCTCACCACACGGGGTTTGAAAGAGACAGAATTCAAACACATTGGTGAAATGATTGCACAAATTTTAAAGGGACTTTCTGCGGGTCAAGAGAGTGATATCATTCAAAAGGTTAAACATCAGGTTCAAGGTCTTTGTCGTCTTTTTCCGCTCTATGATTAGGATATAAGGGTATGCGGTGTCCTTTTTGTGGTCATTGTGACACAGCGGTGAAAGATTCCAGGTCGGTTGAAGAAAATGCCGGTATCCGGAGACGGCGTCATTGTTTGGAATGCAGTGCCCGTTTTTCAACCATCGAACGTGTGCAATTGATCCCCCTTCGGGTGATCAAAAAAAATGGTAAAATTGAATCGTTTGACCGAGATAAATTGGCCAATTCTTTAAGGCTTGCCCTTCATAAGCGGCCCGTCAAAGACGAAAAAATTGATCGTGTCATCAGCAGTTTGGTCCGTCAACTTGAAACCTGTGGCGAGACAGAAATTTCTTCTAAAATCATTGGCGAGATGGTGATGCAGGGTCTTGGGGATTTAGATTCGGTGGCCTACGTTCGATTTGCCTCGGTTTATCAACATTTTGATGTTCCTAATGATTTCAAAGACTTCATCGGAAAACTTGACTTTACTAAATTCTCAGAAAATGATGTTGAAGATTCATGTGATAAAGAAAACACTTAAAAATATAAAAAATAACAATAGGATAACAATATGAAACTGCGTTCTAAAATTCAAAAGACACTTCTCATACTGTCTTTGATGACATCAACGTCACTCCAAGCGCACATTTATGTCTTTGATATCAATGATACCATCAGCTTGCTTAATGCAATTGATCCTGAAAAGACACATCAAGTGGTGAATTATCAACTAGTAGCACAAAATTTATTTTTAAAATCTGATGATAAAATTTCACTCGAAGATCATATTAAAAAAACTATATCTGATAAAACAGAGCAACGCCTGACATACGGTCGATTACCTCAATATGCTAGAGAGTTATTAGAGAAAGAATTGATCACGCAGGAAACATTTGATTTGATTAAAAAATTAAGTCGTCAATATCAACAAGCCGCTGATGTCTCTAGTTCACCTAAAAACGGTCATCTTCTTCCCTCATTCTATCGCTACATTGATCATATTTTGGCAACTGATTCAAATCCAACCATTATTTTTCAATCTTTTGGTTCTGAAATTCCTCTGGCCCTAAAAGCTGTCAAAAAACGATTTTCAGGAAGATTGAAAGTTATCTCTGAAATTGGTAAATTTGATGATCAGCATCAACTTCATTTTGCGGATAAAATTTATAAAACATCTAAAGACATGGAAGAGACGTTAAAACCATTCACCGTGATGGGGTGGCAAAACAAGTATCATTCTGATGATGCCAACAAAAAGATGTTATTTTTTAGTGATAACTCTGATGCGTTTTTGAAAACATTCTTCTTTGATGATAATGCTCATCGGTTTGCCGGTGTGTCCTATAATGGCAAATTATTGCCGGTGGAAGAGGGGCTTCGTTTCGCCAAACCCTACATTCATCAGGTCAATACAGCACAAGCTTTAACCCAGGATGATTACTTTAAAAATTTGAGCGCCAATCAATTTTCAGCTCTCTCTTACAATATTCAGCTCAGTGGCCTTGATGAACCGGCACATCTTTGGGTCGATCGTATGATCCCTGTGTTGGCCAAGTTGAGGCAAGCTGATATTTTAATGTTACAAGAAGTTAGTCATTCTCAAATAATTGATATTCAAAAATATTTACCTCATTACAATTTTGTCACCGTCAACAGTGTCACAGGTCAGTCTTTGACAGTGCCTGCCAAAGGGGACCAAGAGGGTATGGTCGTAGGTTTTAACAAAGATATGTTTGATTTAACCCAAAATTCAACCTTATGGCTATCCGATACACCACACATACATGATGAATCTTCAAAAAAATGGGGATCATGGGACACGATGTTTGCCAAGCTATTGCAACGGGTTGTGTTAAAACATCGCGCGTCTCAAGCCGAAATTGTGGTTTATAATAGTCATTTTTGTCATGAAATTGATCCAGACGGTATTATTAATCCTCGTATGAAATCGGCTGAAATGGAAATTGATCTGATTAAAGAAGACATTAAAATGGGACGTCGTGTGATATCGGCAGGTGATCGCAATACTCATTCGCCCCGTGATCAAGCTGTGATTGATTTATATCATCAAGTGCTAGATTTACACGACGTTGATGAAACACGCAAAGGTTTAAACACCACTTTTATTGGCTATGAGGGTCACCCCAAGCCAAATTCCATCAAAGACGGAAAATTTGAATATTCAATGAATTTGGATAAAGTTTTTTATGCTGGACAGCTGAAGTTGATCCAAGCCAATGCAACATCTGGTCATTACAATGATGAAGGAATGTTGGATGATACTGGTTCCTTCGAGCCTCAAGACGGCAAACGTCAATATGCCTCAGATCACGCTGCCGTCATGTGTCATTTTGATATCATGAAAAAAGATGATGAAATATAAAATTTCATAAAAATGCCAAAGCATCTTATCACAAGACGCTTTGGCAAACATAATAAATGCCTCAATAGCTTTTTAAAAAATTATTGATTAGAAAGAGGTTTGAATTGAGGAGTTTCGTCATAAATTTCATTAAATTTTGGATTATACCCCTTCATTTCATCATAAATAGCTTGGCCTCCACTTGATGTAATGCGAGGAATAAGTATTTTATAAGAATTTTTCTTAACGACGTAATAACATCCAAATTCATTTTCTGGATATTGATTTTGTGAATATTTAAAAGGAAGCAAAATTTCTTCAGATGTTTTCTTTTTTAAGATATAATTTTTAAAAGATTTATATAAAGCGCTGATAAATATCTCAAGTTCTGATTCAATAGCCGCATCATAAAAGTAAGATAAACTGTGATATGGATCAATTTCTTGTTGTTCTAAAGATGTTATCGCATTTTCATCTTTTAATAAATTAAGAGGTGACCATTGATTAATCATAATGCCTGTATTCGGCCGCATTAAGTTGATTGCTGTTTGTAATGTTCCCAATCGATCATAAAGATGAGTAAATGTTAAATAGGATACGATTAAATCAATTTTATTATTTAAATCTAAGTTTTTTTTATTAAGTTCTTTATCAAGATCTTCAATTTTAAAACCGTATAAATTATGGATGAAGCATTTACCATTTTCTGTGGTTTCTGGTGCATCATATTTCTCTCCCGTCAGACTATAAATATTTATATGTACATTAGAGACTTCTGAAAATTGATTGATTCTATCTGCAAGAGCGTGACCCCAAGCTCCATTTCCGGCACCAATGTCCATGATGTTAATGTCAGTTTGGCCGGCATTAATTCTTGATTTTAAATAAGAATCTATTGTTATATTGTCTTGATTGGTTGATAACATTTGATAGTTTTCTTGACCATTGGAATGCCATCTTTTGGGATCTTGCTGACTGACTATTTCAAAGGCTTCGTCAATATGTGCTTTAACATGTTGTGGACGATGACTTGAATCAAAGGGATCAATCGATATTTCTGTCGATATTTCTGTTGCTTTAACTTCCTGACAATTTGAACCAAGCACAATCAATAGTGATGCTACCGATAAAAATAATTTTTTCATTTCATACTCTCTATTCTATTAATATAATTGACTTATAGTAAATATTTTTTAAAGAGTAAAGAAAATTATAAATAAAGAGTAATTAATTTATATAGTAATACAATAATTATAATGAATACAATTATTAATATTATAATTTAACTCTTCAAAATCTTTTTCATGACCGTCGGTAGGGCAAGTTTTGTGAAATCTTCCAATTTTACCCATTTTAGGGATGAGGGTAGATCATCTATTGTCAATGAGCTTTCAAATCGACCTCGAACAACGGTGATATCAAAATTAAAATGCGTGAAACTGTGAAAAGCTTTGCGAGTATCGGCTTGCCATTGACAGTCAAAAGGCGCACAAGCATAAGCCTCATGTAAATCATGCCAAGGTTCCGATCGCCAGGCTGTGGTTGGAATTTCCATCATACCGCCTAGAAGGCCGGTTTCTGGACGACGACCAAAGAGAGTTTCGTCTTGATCATTTGATATAATAAACGCCACCGCATACCGGGTTGGTTTGACAGATTTTGGTAATTTGCGGGGTAGATCTTGCGCGATTCTTTGTTGAAATCCTTGACAAAATGATTGCCAAGGACAGATCAAGCAACTAGGTTTGCGCGGGGTGCAGATGGTGGCCCCTAAATCCATCAGGGCTTGGGCAAAATCACCGGTGCGGGTCTGAGGTGTCAACGTTTTGGCCAAAGTTGTAATCTCTTTAACACTTTGAGGGATCGGCGTTTGAACCGCAAAAATCCGAGACAACACGCGAATCACATTGCCGTCCACCGGTGTGACATGATCTTCAAAGGCAATGGACGCCACAGCCGCCGCAGTATAAGGGCCAATACCAGGCAGTGTTTCCAATTCAACAGCGGTTTCTGGAAACTTGCCTTGATGATCGCTCACCACAACTTGGGCACATTTGACCATGTTGCGTGCCCGGGCATAATAGCCCAATCCTTGCCAAGCATGAAGCACATCATCCATGGATGCGGCGGCAAAATCTTCGAGATGAGGCCATTTGGCGATAAATTTTTCAAAGTATGATTTGACGGTAGCAACGGTGGTTTGCTGCAGCATGATTTCAGAAAGCCACACATGATAGGGATGGGGATGACGACCACCTTTGACGCGCCAAGGTAAATTGCGACCGGATTTGTCGTACCAAGCTAAAAGAGCGGTTGCCAATAGGGCCGAATTTGTTTTATCTTGAGTCATAAAATACACTTTAGACAAAAGCCATTGATGCAACAAGTTTTTTCCGGTCCCCGTCCTTTGACCCACATGCTACGTACAGTGATGAAACCGGTTTTTCGTCATCGTTCCTTTACCGAAGCGTCGATCATTTTGGATTGGCACAAAATTATGAACAAGGAACTGGCACAATGTTGTTACCCAGAGCGCCTTATTTTTCCGCGCGGTAAAAAAGATGGTGGAACCTTGGTCATTTCGGTCGATTCAGGCTCCAGCCTTATGATTCAACACAGTAAAAATTTGCTTATCAATTGGATTAATTCTTATTTTGGCTATAAAGCAGTTAATCAAATTAAATTAAACAGTACTTTTATATCTAAACCTAAAGTTGAAGAAAAAAAGTCGATAGAATCCATATCTTCTTGTGAAAACACGGACGCGGAAAAAGAATTTGAGGACGTCAAAGATCCTGATTTAAAAATCGCTTTGTCTCAATTTAAGCAAAGTTATCACCGTTACATTGCGCACAAAACAAAGGATGAAAGTAAAATTTAGACGCGATTATGTTTGCAATCGTCTTTGAAATTGCTAAGATGAGCCAATTTTTTGTACAGATAAAGGTATGTTTATGTCGGTGTTGTCAGATATCTGGATTCGTGAAACCTCACAAAAACATCGAATGATTGATCCCTTCGTGGACGGTCAGCAAGGCAAAGGCATTATTTCCTATGGTCTTTCGTCCTTTGGCTATGACGCGCGGGTGGCCAATGAATTTAAAATTTTCACCAATGTTGATAGTGCGACCATTGATCCCAAAAATTTTGACGACAATAGCTTTGTGGACCGACAAACCGATGTCTGTATTATACCGCCCAATAGTTTTGTCTTGGGGCGAACCGTTGAATATTTTCGCATCCCCCGTGATGTATTGGTAATTTGTTTGGGCAAGTCAACCTATGCCAGGTGTGGCATCATTGTCAATGTCACACCCCTCGAGCCAGAGTGGGAAGGGCATGTCACACTCGAATTTTCTAACACAACACCCTTGCCTGCCAAAATTTATGCCAATGAAGGCGCGTGTCAGTTTTTATTTTTAAAAGGCGATCGTGCTTGTGAAACATCTTACAAAGATCGCGGCGGCAAGTATATGGGCCAAGAAGGCGTGACATTGCCCCAAATCTTACATGCCCACACCAAAATTGCTTTATAAAAATTCAGTTAGACTAAAATTCTAACTTTTTAATGAGTTGATTTGGCATCTTGAAGTTGATCAGCAAAGGCGTGATTAACATCACGGTGTTTGGCTTCGTCTTCTCGAACCGCAACGATAACTTCGCGCAGACACGCATCAGCAGGCAAATTCCAATAATCGATCGCGATCTGTGGCGCTTTTACATTTTCAATCTTGCCAGAATCTAATTCTTCCAGATACCGGGTGTAAGAAATGACCGCTTCTTCTTCTAGGTATCCCACAAATCGGTGGGCCGTCTTGCGCATAAAAATGTAAGCCAAAGAATAAAAGAAAAAGAAAATCATTTGAACAGAGATGATCAAGAAACGTTCAAACCAATTGGGTTGCGCAATTTCGATAAACACCATCAAATGCATGCGCTCGTTTTCGGCTTCATCCAGTAATGCTTTGATCCAACCATCATCACATTTACAGCTTCGAAGGCTGCGAAGATGTTGTAACATGCCGCCCACCATGCCGGGCACACCCGCGACCGTCTCTAGGATAACCGCGCGATGTCCATATCGGGTTGAGAAAAAAACATCGGCAAAGAAACGCAAAAATCGCACAACTTTAAAAGCAATGTATTCCGAAATCTTTCCCGGACGGTGGTGTGTGATCAATTCAGTTTGGACTTGATTTTGCATAAATATTGCCTAAATTTCGGTTGAATTTATACATAAGGTAATGCCATGGGTCATTAATTTATACACCGTAATGGCCTTAAATGTCAAAATAAGTTGTCATATTTTTTGAAGATTTTTAAGAAAATGAGAGAATTAAAAATTGCCAAATTAAAGATACATTTAGACAGAAAAACTTTAACTGTAATATTTTATTTAAAATTAATAATATGATTCTTATTCTTCTGTAAAAAAAAATTTTATTGATTGAAAAACAGATCTAATTTTAGAGGATTTATTTGTATCTAAAAGTTTATTTGGCTCCAAATCTGGTTCAATTTTTAAAAATTTTAAGTCATTAAAAAAAATAAAATTATGAGGTGAAAATTCAGAGCCAAAATTATCTAAGATGATCAATAATCGTTTGGAAGTTATTGCATCTAGTTTTTGTAGTCTTTCTAAAAAATCTTTTCCAACATTCAATTGAGTGGGACTAAATATATCAAAAATGTCTCCTGTGCGTGCATCAATGGCCATTTGGTCAGATGAAAATAATTTTGCTGATTTAATAAAAACATGGGGTTGATTTTCAACAAAATTAACGATGTTAATGAGGCGATCATCTATATAATCGCCACCTGCAAAATGTATTTCTAGTAAAGAGTCTTCATCAGGCCTTAAAGTCATGAACATAGATTTTAACGCGGTTATTTCCGTACATGAATCCAGATGACAAAGAGCTGCCGACTTGGTTTCAGGATTATAAATACCTATAATGATACATGGATTTGCGCCAAAAGATCCTATAATAGGATAAGAATGTTCATGATTTGTATAGCCAACATGGCTCATCAAGACGTTCTTGGCTTTTTTAGAGGAAAAAGTGCCTTTTGTAAATTTTGGTTGAATTAAATTTAATTGGTCGATTTTTTTCTTTTGTTTTTCATATTCTAATTTAATTAGAATATAGTTTTGTATCAAAGCAAGAGAAGAATCTTCAAATCCAACTTTTTTTAAAACTTTTTTTCGAACCTCATCAGAAAATAATTCTTCTTTGTTACTATCTGTTGCAGAACATAAAATTGTCCCTGTTAAGCTTAACAAAATTGATAAAGTTAGAGATAATATATATTTTTTTACAATTGTTTTCGTCATCTAAAAATTCTTTTTTAATTAATTTTAATGTCAAAGAAATGAACTACTTTTAATAAATTTAGACAGAAAAAATATGAATTTATTAAATATTATTCTTATGTCTAAATTTGATGGATTAGATTTTTATTCTTCTCGGAGTAAAGTAGGATTTGATTCCAAACTTTTTTTCATTTGTACAAATACATTATTAATAAGAGCAATATTTAAATAAGTACTATCTTTAATATGAGGTTGAATTTTGGTTAATTTATTAAGATTCCATTTTGTCTTTTGAAGTTCTGGATCTACAAAATTATATTTTCGCTAATTTAAAGGTTTTGGATTATTAAATTTAATCTCTTCTAAGATTTGACTGCGGACACTATAGGGAATTAAACCTTCTTCAACGAAAGCATTTAAGAATTTGTCAAGTTCAAGCGTGTTACGAGACTCTAAAAAATCCTTAAATCTAGGAAATTCGTCTTCAAGTAGATTTTTTTTTAATAATCTTTCATATAGAAGAGGATCTTTCTTTTTCATATGAACATAAATGATAATGTTGTCATCTTTATAACCACAAATACTAATTTTCTCAATATTTGATGTATAGTGATATGGTTTGACACAAAATTGGCGATTTAAAGGAGAATTACCATGATTCTTAGTTTCTGAAAAAATACCAAATGTTCTCCAAGGCATATTTTTTATCTTTGTTTCTTCACTCACTTTTTTCAGTGAATATTTTTGTTGCCTTTCTTCTTCTTGTAACAAATCATAGGTATTTGGAGAAAACTCATCTATTTTCTTTGGTATTGGTTGTTTTGTAGCTTTCAATAAATCTTCTGTATTTGGAAAAAATGGATCTATACCGGATGCAGAACATAAATTTGCTGTTGTCAAACCCATCAAAATTGACAACGATAAAGTTAAAACGTATTTACGAACAATTGTTTTGGTCATCTGAAAACTCCTTTAATTATATACCTTAAATTTTGATATGAAATATTTTCCATTATATGTCAATAACTTAGAATAATTTTCTATCTAAAGTCATAAAATAATAGTTATCAATCTGATTTTGGATTTGGCTCCAAATCTGGCTCAATTTTTAAAAAATCAGATAAATAAAGACGTCTAAATCTACCAAATGAAGATTTTTTTTCTAAATTATCAAATGCGGAATTTTGAAGTTCAAGATCTAAAATTTCTAGTCTTTGAGAATAATTTTTTCCCAGACTTAATTGAGAGAAATCAAATATATCAAAAACGTTACCTGTACGTGCATCAATCGCCATCTTGTCAGATGAAAATAATTTTGATGATTTAACAACAATATTGGGTTGATTTTCAATAAAATTAATGACCTTAATTAGACGTTCATCTACATAATTGCCACCTGCAAAATGTATTTCTAGTGAAGAATCTTCATGAGATCTTAAGGTCGTAAACATAAATTGCAACGCGGTTATTTCAGTGAACAAATCTAGATGGCAAAGAGCTGCTGATTTAGTCTCAAAATTATAAATGCCTATAATAATACCTGAATCTGCATCACAAGATCCTATGATAGGATAAGGATGCTCATAATTTGTATACCCAACATAACTCAATAAAACATTTCTGGCTTCTTTTGAAGAAAATGTACCTTTTACAAATTTTGGTTGAATCAAATTTAATTGATCAATTCTTTGTTGTTGTTTTTCATAAAATTTAATATCAGGAAATAATTCTTCTTGATCATTTGAGGCAAGGCATAAATTTGTTGCTAGCCCAATCAAAATTGATAAGGTCAGGGATAATACATTTTTTCTCACAATTGTTTTGGTCATTTGAAAACTCCTCTGTTAGTTTTATATCAAAAATTAACATAAATTATTTTTAGGGTATTTCAAATACTTATAATTGCTATTCAATATTTTTTAGATTCAAAGGCTACTGACATACCATTCAGAGGCAATACTTAAATTAACAGACTTTAAAAATTCTTGTTTAGGCCTATCATGTGATCCGCACACCACTAATAACTGAGATACGTCATGGACTTTGGCGTCCTGACGTAACTTTTTTAGAAGTGCGCCACCAACTGACTGCCAATAGGAAGGGCAGGTCACACAAAAATTATCAACGTTCAGAGTTTTACCACCAGGATTATAGACCGCGGGTGCTTCGATGATTTGACCAATCACAAAACCCAAAAAATTATCTTGAGATTTGGCCACCAAAATCAAATGGTCTTCAATGTTCAATAACTCATTAAACCAATCAAATTGGATGTTTTCCGCATCATTTGCATAACGCCAAAATTGTGGTTGTGCTTTTTCATACGCATGTCGTTTTTGGTAAGACAGCGCGACCATGTCGCGAAGATCATCAAATGTTGCAGAGGATATGTTAAAATTTAAAGCGTCAGACATAATTTTATCATTGTTGATTTTCACAAGATTGAATGATGATAAGTCACCGAATTTTTTCACACAAGGTGAAAGCTCTTTAAGGTCAGGTTATATAACATTTTCTTTTCGCCAACGATGGGCAATATCGTCCATGATCATAAACATCGTTCGTAATTCAAGACCGCGATCTGTCATTGTATAGGTTACCTTAGGGGGGATTGAAGGCTCATAATGACGTGAAACCAGGTTTGCTTTTTCTAATTCACGTAATTTATCGGTCAAAACTTTGGTTGAAATACCATTTACGTGACGTTTAAGTTCATTAAATCGCAAAGGCCCTTCCTGAATCAAAGTCCTGAGTAAGTTACATGTCCATCGTCCAGTCATCAAGTGCATAAAGGAATCTATCGGGGAATTATCTAAAGTCATGTGATCTTTCACTATATCTGTCAACGACATAAGTCTATTTAAAAAATTAAAGTAACTAAGAATATATTATATAACTTAGTTTTAAAAATAAACTAGTGTTTCTAAATAAATTTAATTTATTTTTAAAATTTGGTGATTTAAATGAAATAGAAAACGACTTATATAAAGCAAGTAAATTTGATCCAAGCGATTGTTTTTTAGTTTTGTTATGATTAGAGTAAAATCGAAAATAAAATAACCTAGCTAAAAAAATGCTCATTACCATTTTTTCAATGCTTGCTAAGTTAGAAAGAGACTTTAATTTAAAACCTGTAAAAGAGGGGCGATACTCACATGTAGCAAAGAGTATAAAATTTGAAAAAACCAAAGAGATTTTTTGAGTTTTAATATATGATAAAGATAAAATTTTTCATCCGTATTGATTGGATATTTTTATGCAAACAATAATTACAACTCACCTGAGTTGTAGAAAGTATTTATCTTTATTAACAAATTAAACCAAGTTTTTGCACATGAATAATCTCATTTTCTATAAAAAACAATTTAATCTTGCCAATGCTACTTTCATACCTATTGAGCATGAAGAGGCAATGGTTGCCATTGTATATAAAGTTATTTTTCTAAAAAGCAGCGCATTAATTTTGAAAATATGTCCGCGTGCTGAAGATTACTGGCGTGAAATTTATTTTTTAAATTTTCTTGCAGATTCATTACCAGTCGCCAAAATTCTACAGGTAGAACCACCAACTATATCAAGTTATGGTGCTATATTAATGGAGTGTTTTTCTGGTAATCTACTGAATAAAAAAGACATTACCGATAAAATTAGCTATGAAGCTGGGGCATTACTCGCAAGTCTTCATCTTAATCGAGTTCCCCAATATGGTGATTTGACTCAAGAACACAGTTTAAGCCCAGATCCACGTACTCCATTTATGAATAAATTTGAAGAAAGTTTTTCGGAATGTAGTAATACTTTACCAAAAGATCTCATTGAAAAATCCTGGCAATATTATAAAACACATGTTGATGCTTTGAATTTAGTAGATGGCGCATGCCTCATTCATCGTGATTTTAGACCTGGCAATATAATGGTACTTGATGGTAAAATTACAGGTATTATTGATTGGGCTTCCGCACGTGCAAGCTTTGCCGAAGAGGATTTTAGTCCTTTGGAACTTGATGAATGGTCAAGTGAATCCAAGCTTAAAAAATTCTTTTTAAAAGGTTATGCGAGCATACGTACAATCCCTAAGTATCAGTTCATAATTACTCTTTTGCTCATGAATCGTGTTTTTTCAATTATTGGATTTATTGTTAAAAAAGGAACTTGGAATAATATTAATGCTTCCATTTATCAGGCTAATCTTAAATATTTAGATGACTTTTTTAAAAAAAATAATTATTACTAGTTTAGTTTAGATATGTGGAAAAATACAACATACTGATAAATTAAAGCCAATGGATTGTTTTAAGAAATTTTGATGGATCTGTTTAAATTATCGGATAGCATAATCTCGGACATTTTATCATTTATTTTACTTAAGATAAAATCAGCGCAGGGTTTTATAAGTTCTTGTATGTCATCCCAATACTCATTTTCTTCACCTATACAAATTGCCTTTGCCCGTTTTAACACGGGACGATATTTTTCTGGTAAGCGGTCAATCACCCACTCTGCCGCCGCTGGTTTGGAACGAATGGTATCTGTTGTAACAGTGCTCCAAATTCGAGCAAGCGTTAATAAAACATTACGGGTATCGTGATCGAGATCAGATATTAAATTAGGTAATCCGTCCTTCATCGCCGTTATAAAATCTTTATAAGGAACCTGACAAAGCAATTGATCTGGTTTTGCCCCTGTTAATGTATGACTGGCTCGTAAAATCTGCGTGATGGGTAACGCAAGATCAGGCATTTCTTTGGTTTGCCAGGGTTCTATGTTTTCTTGCTCAAATTGCTCCCGCAAACACTCTCCATATTGAAAATCAAATTTTGGCGGATAACGCCAGGGATTGATGTCGGATTTCTGAACGATCGTCATTTCAATCGGTCGTTTGCCTTCTTTGATCTCAAGGCTTGAAATTTTAAGTAAAGCTGTCACAAGCTTGACTTTTTCATCATGTGTTGTGGCGCGATTGGATACCACGAATAAATCAATATCGCTATATTTTTGAAGGCCTTCTAAAATAGATGATCCATACACGTATACGGCTAATAAATCTTGTTTAAAAATTTCTTGAATTAAAGTGAGACACTGATAGATTTGATTATTTTCGTTTGGATCAAGTTTTAAAGTAGAAAGATTTATTACTGTCATAGAGTTGATTTTATATATTTAAACAAATTTCATAACATAAAAAACGCAACTAAATAGCTGCTAAATCTTAAAAAACTTTTAAGATATGGCGTCCCCAGCGGGATTCGAACCCGCGTTACCGCCGTGAAAGGGCGGCGTCCTAACCACTAGACGATGGGGACCTGGTGTGATGACAAATATGTACCCGTTATTGATGCCAAAATCAAGATATAAATATCACTTATTTTGATCTTTATTTTCATGATTATCGTAAGTTATTTCATAAGGCAATTCCTCACCAAAATTTTTGTTATCTCTATCGAACTTATAGATATTGCCGGGATGACGTTGTCTCATAAATTCAGAAGTTTTAAATTCTCCGGTTTCAATTGGCAGAGAAGGATCTCTTAGGGGTAACGATGTGCATACTTTTTAACACCTATTAGTTAATGGTAAATGCTGTTTCAATTTCATAAATGCGGGAAAGAGAAAAAAAGCAAACAATATTAGGATTAGAGTACTTAAACCTCCAATTAAAGCGGCAAGATGAGGAGTAACAGCTACAGCGATTAAGCCAGCTCTGACATTGCCTAACTGTGTTGCAGAATTGTCAAATATATACTCAAATGCTGAAACACGAGATCGATAGCTATCGGGTGTCGCTTTCTGAATTATTGTACTACGTAAAGCTGCAACACAACTATCAAAAGCTCCCATGAAAAACAATAACCAAAGGCTTAAAATAAGGGAGGTACTTAGCGAAAAGCCAATAACACTCAGCGCCCACAAGCCGCAAAATGTAACCATTACCAGGGCAGGTGAAGTGATATGTTTTAGACGACCAGATAGTAGCATTGCGACCAGCCCACCTAGGGACGGAGCCGCTAACATGAGACCTATAGCTGAATGAGGTTATGTTTTGACCTAGTCATAAGATTATGATCAAGTTTGTTCAAAAAGTTTAAAAGTGTATAATGAGGCAGTACATTTTCTTAAATTTATCCCATATTTTGTAACTCATTTGCTAAAAATATTAAAGACAAAATATTAGGTCAATTAGCTATAATTGTTCTGCATTGCCTCCAAAGCGACTTGCATTGATGGCAGGGAAGAGGGCATTAGGCATACCAAAAAAAGCTAAAGCGAAATCAACATAAAGAGCTCCAATTAAAATTGGTGCAGATTTTACAAATTTTAGACCTCCTATCATTGATGACCAATTTTTCTTTTTTTCTATGTGCTCATGACCAATTGGTGGAAGACGTATAATTCCATAAAGAGCTGCACAAAAACTACACATATCGATAAAGTATAATGTTGCAATCCCATATTTCATAACCAAAATACCCCCAAGTAAAGGTCCTATAATCATTGCTTTATGCATGGCGAAAACACGTAATGTCACAGCTGATTGCAAATGTTCTGCCTTGATAATGCGTGGTAAAATTGCTGTTCCCACTGGCACGCTTAGAGCGCCTAATAAAAAAATCCAGCCTGTCATACAATAAAGAAAGAAAATATTACGACCCTCTAGTAAGGCATATATCCAAAGAGAAGCACATCCTAAGAGTTGTAAAGAAGTTGCAATGAGCACAATCTTGCGTCGGTCGAGCCGATCTCCCAACGCACCACCCCACAAAGCCAACAAAATAGAAGGAATGCCGGTGAACAAACCAATAGTACCCACGGCTAATGAATTGTTTGTAATCTTAAAAACTTGAAGTATTACAGTAAATACCGTTAAATGATTACCAATTGCCGACAAGGTGGATCCAATCCATAGTCGACGATAAGCCGGATAAAGCCATAGAGGTTCAAGATCAATTAGCCATGTACGCATTTTTTATTTCCTGATCGATAAGGAGATTTACCAATTTGTCTCAATAAATATTTATTTAGTGTCTCATAAATGTATGTCGAATTTTCTTCATGCAAGTCAAACCTTTAGAGTCTGAGCTTAGAGCATTACTGGGCGAGAACTTCAACATCATTGGCGAGCCAGAAAAGATAGGAAAACCTTTAAGCTATACCTTATCTTCTTATCGAAGGATTCGAGTTGGCGATATCCGAATCATTTATAAAGTGTATCCTGATAAAGTTGACGTGTATGTGATTGCTATAGGTCCCCGACGCGATGATTTTATCTACAAAGAGGTTCAAAAACGTTTACCTTAGTTTTTTTATATTAAAAAAATCAATAATTTAAAAAGATGATCTTTTTAGTCAAAGATAACAACTTGCTCTATTTTACCAACAGTTCCAAGGTCTTTTGAGTGAGGTTCTGAATCAAGGTCTAAAGGATTGATGCTCCAAGCTGTTGCAATGCTTATAACATCTTCTTCATCAACAAATCTTAAATCTTGTTCATCACCATTTTCGTCATTTTTTGTAAATAAATCATAATCGTCATCGTTTTTAACAAAATTAAAATTTAAGTTTTTTTCTTCAATTGTTTGCTCGCCTATATCAACCGCAACCTCAGCTTGTATTGTGCTATAGGCTCTCTGTATTGCACCTTCTTTTGCAGCAACCCAAGCGTAATAATCACTCACACGATATGAAGAAAAATAATAAAAATCAGGAATTTGTTTGCCCAAAGTATTTAAAAAATCAATAAATTTTTTATTGTACTCTTTTCTTAAATCAAACTCGCCTAAGGCAAATCCTACAACAAATGTCCATCCATTGACCGAGGGTGTGACAAATAAAGTATTTTCGGGATCATCATAAGCTGCTTCTAAGCCTTCTACCCATTCTTCGTCATGTAATTCTTTCAGATCTAATGCTTTTATAATTAAATCTCTATCTTCACTTTTAATAGCGAGCCATGAGATCTTGTATCCAAAGGACTTAGATGCGACGGATATGTTTCTAAGAGCAGTATTTTGTGCAATATCTATTGATTTTGTGCAATATCTATTGATTTTGGCGATATACTATGACCTTGAGATAAAGATTTTTGTTTCCAATTTTTGTATAAAACTATACCTATCAACGATAGAACGACTATAATTATAATGCGAATCATTCCAACTCTCTAACCAATATCGGCCAGACGACTGGCTTGATCTTCGGTCAGTAACGCCTCGACCATTTCATCCAGTGCCGATCCATCCATAATTTGTTCAATTTTATAGAGCGTTAGGCCAATACGGTGATCGGTCACGCGTCCTTGGGGAAAGTTGTAGGTACGGATGCGTTCCGAACGGTCACCACTGCCGACTTGGCTTTTGCGTGCTGCTGCGCGTTCCGCGTCTTTTTGTTGACGCTCAAGATCATAAAGACGGGCGCGCAAGATCCGAAGACCTTTAGCACGGTTTTTATGTTGTGATTTTTCATCCTGTTGAGACACAACAAGACCTGTGGGAAGGTGAGTAATACGTACCGCACTGTCGGTTGTGTTCACCGACTGACCGCCGGGGCCACTTGAGCGAAAGACATCAATACGAAGATCTTTTTCTTCGATCACAATATCCACTTCCTCAGCTTCCGGAAGGACAGCCACAGTTGCCGCACTGGTATGAATACGTCCTTGAGTTTCGGTTGAGGGGACACGCTGTACACGATGAACGCCTGATTCAAACTTGAGTCGAGCGAACACACCGCGACCTGTAATTTGAGCACTGGCGTCTTTGATGCCGCCAATTTCGGTGTCGTTCATTTGCATAGTTTCAAATTTCCAACGCTGTTGCTCGGCATAGCGTTGATACATGCGAAATAAACTGGCACCAAAGAGAGCTGCTTCATCGCCGCCGGTGCCCGCGCGAATTTCTAAGATGACGTTTCTGTCGTCGTCTTCATCTTTGGGCAATAATAATAATTTAACGCTTTGTTCAAAATCCGGTAATTTTTTCTTCTGTTCGTGTAAATCTTCTTCAGCCAGATTTTTAAACTCACGATCCATCTCAGGGTCTTGAACAATTGCATCTAGTTCTTGAATTTGCTGTTGACAAGATTTAAGAGCTGTGATGGCGCCCGCCACATTTTCAAGACTGGCATACTCTTTGGAAAGGCGTGCGAATTCTTGAGCATTTTCATGAACTTCGCGCGATAACAAGTGCCGCAGTTCATCATGACGTGCCAACACTTGACTTAATTTAACATCAAAACTCATTAAACATTTCCTTGGGCTTTTAAATAGTCAACCAATTGAAGACGAGATAGCGTTGTTTGAGAACCTTGATCCAAATTACGTACCACAACGGTGTTGTTCTTAAGTTCATCTTCGCCCACCACAATCGCCCAACGTGCCGCAATTTTATGGGCATATTTCATTTTTTTAGACAAATTACCTGAAAAATTAAGCTGGGTTTTAAAATGGTGGTGTCTCAATTCTTGTGCCAAAGACAGACAAGAGGCTTCAGCTTCTTCGCCCAAAGCAATCAAGCACAAATCAGGGCGATTTTCAAGAATAAGAGGCGAGAGTGACATCAGTCTTTGAATGCCACCTGCCCAACCAACGCCCCCGATATCCGGCCCGCCCATGGCTTTAAACAAGCCATCATACCGGCCACCAGCCAACACGGTTCCTTGGGTGCCCAGGGCGTCGGAGATGATTTCAAAGGCGGTGTGACCATAATAATCCAACCCACGCACCAATTTTCGATTAATATGATAAGCAATACCCAACACATCAAGGCCTTTTAAAACAGCCTCAAAATAGGTTGAAGAACCAGACGTTAAATGAGCATCATACAGTGGCGCGTCTTGAGCAATTTCTTGATCTTTGGGATCTTTAGAATCCAACAATCTTAGGGGATTCAGCAAAAGCCTTTTTTGGCTGTCGGCCGATAAAGAGCTTTGATAGCGAGTAAAGTAATCGATCAAGGCTTGACGGTAAGATACACGACTTTCTGTGTCTCCCAATGTGTTAATTTCAAGGGTAATACCTTTAGTCACTTGAAGACTTTTTAACACGTGAGAGGCCATGGAGATGACTTCGATATCAGCCTGAGGATGTTGAACGCCACAAAGTTCAGCGCCAATTTGGTCAAACTGACGATAGCGACCTTTTTGAGGACGTTCGTACCGAAACATGGGGCCTGCATAAAAAAATCTTAAAGGAAGGTTTTGTGTCAGGCCATTGAAAATGGCTGCACGTACCACAGGAGCCGTACCTTCAGGTCGAAGGGTCAGTTCATCGCCGCCACGATCCGTCAAATTATAGGTTTCTTTAGACACCACATCAGACGTCTCACCCAGTCGGTGGAAGACTTGAGAAAATTCAAATATGGGCGTAATGATCTCTTCATAGCCATATAATTCCGTGATATGTCGCGCCGTATCAACTGTCTTTAAATATTTTTGACAGGCCGGTCCATAAACATCATGCGTTCCTCGTACAGGTTGAAACAACCACTTTCTCCTCAGCTAAAATATCGCAACAAATCATTGTTGGTTAAGATAGGCAGAAAGTGACGCAGAGTCCAGAGAAAGATTTGAAATAACCTGACCTTTTTTGCCCAAAACATTTGATGGCACATTGGGACCTGATATGTCAATCCCACCGGCATTTCCGGCATGTAATATGTAATCATTACCCACGGGTACTTGATATTGCTCGCCAGCTTGAAAAGTTTTTTCAATTAACACTTGTTGCGACTGATCTTTAATTTTTACCCAACATTCTTGGATAAAGGTAAGTTTTATAGGCGCTTGACTTTGTTTTACCGGTAAAGTTGTAGATGTTGTTGATGCAGAATTATTGATTGATTCTTGAAGATTGACAAGCTTTGTAAGATCTTGTTTCTCCGCAGCAGACTGATAACTGACATTTTGCGTTTGACCATCATTTAGTATCGTAAGCTGCGATGTCTGATCTGGCTCAGGGCTGCTTTCTCTGATGATGTCTTCTTCGGTCATTTCTTGAGGGGTCTGTGTTAAAGTTTGTTCAGAAGGTATATTTGTGTCGCGATTTTTATCCAACAAAACATCATGCATTACTGAAGATTTTTGTTGCCATATTAAAATTCCAGCGGCCAAAGTAACAGCAAGCAGACCTAAAGAGATTTTTAGAATTTTATGACTTGGCGATGAATCTAGGGTCAATGTTGTGGGAAAATTTAAAACAGGATCTGATGTTTCTTCACCTAATACTTCTTCTTTAAATCTTTGACAACACGTCTGAGGATCAAGGTTTAAAAAAATGGCATAAGATCTGACAAAGCCCAAGATGTAAACGCGGGGGGGAAAGCTTGCCACATTATTCGATTCAATGGCTTCGATATAAGATTGGGCAACACGAAGATGCCCGGCGACATATTCAATTGAATATCCTTGTTCGAGACGGGTTTGTATAAATAAGTCAGTAATTGCTAAAGTGGGATTCTGAACCGGCAGATCAGCGTTTGATTGTTCATTCACTTGTATTGCCTTTATTTATGAGCATCATTATCTTCCCCTTTCTTCTGTTTTGACAAGTTTATTTTAATATATAAGTCATAGTATTTATCATTAAAAATTTCATGAATTACAATCAAAATTTAGGAATGCTTTTTATTCTTCTTAGTATATCGTCTTTGATCATTAAATAGTTTAATATGAAATAATTTTTAATTATTAACAAGATGCATGCAAGTTTGCAAATAATTATAAGAGGTTTTAGATAATTATTGTAATATTGACTCATTGTCTTTTTCCAAAATAAAAGTATTTAAAAAATTAACGTACTATCAACATTGATAAAAATTTGAAAATTGTTTGTTTTTAATCAACAATTTTTTAAAAACTCTTTTGAAATTTAAGTCATTATATATTTTTATGATTAAAATTTTGAGATTATGATGACGATCTTTCTTGCTGTTATTTAAGACACGTGATAAAAATTTTTAAAACTTAATAAGAAATGCACTTTTGTAAAACAAGTTTTTTTAAAATTTAGAATGTTCTTCTTAAAGAAATGAGGAGAAAAGGTTGTCATTTATTTCAAAACGCTATGCTCAAGCTCTCTTTGAGTTGTCTTTAGAATCTCAATGCTTGGATCAAGTGTCGCAAGATCTTACTATAATTGAAAATGTTATAAAAACTGTTCCTGAATTTAAAAAATTTATGGATTATACTTTTGTAACAAAAGATCAACTTCAACAATTTTTTCAAACATTTGTAACAACACAGACGTTTTCTAAAATTACGATAAATTTTTTGAACCTGGTTGGATTGAAAAAAAGACAAAATTATTTAAGATCAATGATTGCTGATTTTGAAGAAATTGTTCACAACTTTCAATCCAAAGCCAAAGTTCAGTTGACAACCGCTTATCCTTTGTCTTCTGAACAACACGATTTATTAATTGAAACATTGGAAAAACATTTTAACAAACGTATGATGGTTGAAGAAATTGTGGATCCAACTCTTATAAGTGGTGTAGTGATTGATTGTGAAGGTTTTCAAATTGATACGTCGATTAAAACACAGCTCGCCCAATGGCAAAATGAAATAAGGTTATAAATATGGAACTGCGCGCGGCTGAAATTACATCTATTTTAAAAAAACAAATCGACAGCTTTAACATTGACACAGAATTTGCTGAAGTTGGACAAGTCCTTGAAGTTGGCGATGGTATTGCCCGAATTTATGGCTTGTCCCAAGTCCAAGCCGGTGAAATGGTGGAATTTTCAGACGGCGTTCAAGGCATGGCGTTGAATCTTGAGACGGACAATGTCGGCGTTGTGATCTTTGGCGGAGATCAAAATATTCGCGAAGGAGACACAGTCAAACGTTCTGGTCACATTGTTGATGTCCCTGTTGGCAAAGAGTTGCTGGGGCGGGTTGTCAATGCGTTGGGCCAGGCCATTGACGGCAAAGGCGACATTGTAACCGCTCAAAGATCTTCTATTGAAGTTAAAGCGCCCGGTATCATTGCCCGACAATCGGTTTGTGAGCCGCTGCAAACAGGTCTTAAAGCCGTGGATGCTTTGGTGCCCATTGGACGGGGCCAGCGGGAACTCATTATTGGCGATCGTCAAACCGGCAAAACAGCTTTGGCTTTGGACGCGATCATCAATCAGAAAAAAAGTCATGACGCTGATCGTTCAACTGACAAAGTTTATTGTATCTATGTGGCCATTGGGCAAAAACAATCGACCGTGGCTCAAATTGTGAAAACGCTCGAAATGCATGGTGCCATGGCCTATACCACGGTTGTGGTGGCGTCAGCTTCAGATCCAGCCCCCCTTCAATTTATCGCGCCCTATAGCGGATGTTCTATGGGAGAGTATTATCGTGACAACGGTATGCACGCCCTGATTGTTTATGACGACTTATCAAAGCAAGCCATTGCTTATCGTCAAATGTCCTTGTTGTTGCGTCGTCCACCCGGGCGAGAAGCTTATCCTGGAGATGTTTTTTACTTGCATTCACGCTTGCTGGAACGGGCCGCCAAGATGAGCGAGGCCCAGGGCAGTGGGTCCTTAACGGCTCTTCCGATTATTGAAACTCAAGCGGGAGACGTCTCGGCTTATATTCCTACCAATGTGATCTCCATCACTGACGGCCAAATTTTTTTGGAAACGGACTTGTTTTATAAAGGCATCCGGCCCGCTATCAATGTGGGTCTTTCGGTCAGCCGCGTAGGATCGGCCGCGCAAATTAAAGCTATGAAGCAAGTCTCGGGTAAAATCAAATTAGACTTGGCCCAATACCGTGAGATGGCAGCATTTTCACAGTTCTCATCGGATTTGGATGTATCGACCCAAAAGTTATTGGCGCGCGGTGAACGTTTGACCGAACTCCTTAAGCAATCTCAATACGCACCGATGTCCCGAGAAGAGCAAGTGATCTCCATTTTTTGTGGAGTGAACGGCTATTTGGATAAAATTGAGGTCAAAAATATCAATCGATTTGAGCGAGAGTTGTTGGCTGAACTGAAGTTAAAAAATCCAGATATTTTATCCTCTATCCGAGACACAGGGCAACTTTCAACCCAATATCAAGGGGAACTGGTAAAATTTTTGGATCATTTTATCGGCATTTTTGCTTGAACTTAAGGTTGCTTAAAAATGCCCAGTCTCAAAGAGCTCAGGATTCGTAAAAAATCTGTTCAAGCCACCAAAAAAATTACCTCCGCCATGAAATTGATTGCGGGGGCTAAGCTACGACGGGCCCAAGAAAAAGCCCAAGCTGCCCGTCCTTATGCGGCTTTGATGTCTCAAATGTTGGTTAAACTTGTGGGCGGTAAAGCACCTCAAACAGGTGTGTCAAATCTATTGACGGGGTCGGGTCAAAACAAGGTTTCTTTAATCATTGTGGCCACCTCAAATCGCGGTTTGTGTGGCGGGTTTAATTCTTCCATTGTCAGGCACGTGCGTCGTTTGATCTTGATGCGCAAAAGTCAGGGACAAGACGTCAAATTAATCTGTATTGGACGAAAAGGCTACGAGCAACTGAAGAGAGAATACCGCAACATTATTATTGAAATTTTTGAAGCGTTTGATAAGCCAAGTTTTTACGAGGCCCGGCGCATTGCCGATTTGGTGTTAGACCTTTTCAATCAGCAAGGCTTTGATAGCTGTTCAATTGTTTATAATAAATTTATCTCGGCTTTGTCGCAAAAGGTCACCGAACATCGTCTTATTCCCTATACAGCTTTAGAAACTTTAACCCCCCAAGATCAAGCGGTTGCTTTTGAATCTTCGACGACCAAGCCTTATGATTTTGAGCCTTCGGAACAACAAGTGCTGGACGAACTTTTGCCTAAAAATCTAGCAGTACAAATTTTTGGGGCACTGCTCGAAAATATGGCCAGTGAACAAGGCGCCCGCATGGCGGCTATGGAAAGTGCTACCAGAAATGCGGAAGATATGATTCGTGCGCTTGATTTAAAATACAATCGGACGCGACAAGCCTTTATCACAAAAGAATTGATTGAAATTATTTCAGGCGCAGAAGCGCTTTAAGACCATAAACCAAATAAGGAGTTTTTAATGACCAATCCTGGGATAGGTAAAATTTCTCAAATCATAGGCGCGGTCGTCGATGTGACCTTTGATGCAGAATTACCAGCAATTTTGAACGCGTTGACCCTTGAACATCAAGGACGTAGATTGGTATTGGAAGTTGCCAAACATATGGGCAACAAAGTTGTCCGTACGATTGCCTTGGACACAACTGAGGGTCTGATGCGGGGTATCGAGGTACACGATACTGGCGGTCCGATTTCTGTCCCTGTGGGTCCCGAAACCTTGGGACGTTTGATGAATGTGATTGGAGAGCCTTTGGATGATCGAGGACCCATCAAAACGGCGCAAAGATTTCCCATCCACCGACCAGCGCCTTCTTTTACCGATCAATCGACCGATACTGAAATTTTTATCACAGGCATTAAAGTGGTCGATCTTTTGGCACCTTATTCAAAGGGCGGTAAAATTGGCCTCTTTGGCGGTGCCGGTGTGGGTAAGACGGTATTGATCATGGAACTGATTAACAATATTGCCAAAGCCCATGGTGGGTACTCGGTCTTTGCCGGTGTCGGCGAGCGCACCCGTGAAGGCAACGACTTATATCATGAGATGATCGAATCAGGTGTGATTGACCTTGAAGGCGGCAATTCAAAAGCAGCCCTGGTATATGGTCAAATGAACGAACCGCCAGGGGCGCGTGCCCGTGTGGGACTGACTGGGCTTACGCTCGCGGAATACTTTCGTGATCAAGAAAACCAAGATGTTTTATTGTTTATCGACAATATTTTTCGCTTTACCCAAGCGGGTGCTGAAGTCTCCGCCTTGCTGGGTCGCATTCCATCAGCGGTTGGTTACCAGCCCACCTTGGCCACCGATATGGGCGCGTTGCAAGAGAGAATCACCAGCACCACCCGGGGATCGATCACCTCGGTCCAAGCGGTTTACGTGCCGGCAGATGACCTAACCGATCCGGCACCTGCAACCTCTTTTGCCCACCTTGATGCCACCACGGTGTTAAGTCGTCAAATTGCCGAGTTGGGTATTTATCCAGCGGTTGACCCTTTGGACTCCACCTCACGGATTATGTCGCCCAATATTGTAGGCGAGGAACATTACCGGGTGGCCCGCGATGTTCAAAAGGTGCTGCAAACCTATAAATCCCTACAAGATATTATCGCCATTTTGGGCATGGACGAATTGTCGGAAGAAGATAAAATTACGGTGGCACGGGCACGAAAAATTCAACGCTTTTTATCTCAGCCCTTCCATGTCGCTGAAGTCTTTACCGGCACACCGGGCGTCTTTGTGCCCTTGGCCGATACCATTGCAAGTTTCAAAGGTATTGTTGAGGGACAATACGATCATATCCCTGAATCCGCTTTTTATATGACAGGCACCATTCACGAAGTGATTGAAAAGGCCAAAAAGATTGGAGATCAAGCGGCATGAGCGAGACATTTCTGCTGCAACTGGTTTCGCCGGAACACATCGTCTTGTCTGATCATGTCACCATGGTAGTGGTCCCGGGCGCCCAAGGAGATATGGGTATTCTGGCCCACCACATGTCGTTGATATCGACCTTGCGGGCAGGCTTGATCAAAATTTATCAAGAAGATACTCTAGTGCAGCAATTTTATGTCAGTAGCGGTTTTGTTCATGTTGGTGAAAAAGACTGTTCTGTCATTGCCGAAGAATGTGTAGCCCTTGAAAATTTAGATCTAGAGACGTTGATCCTAAGGATTGATGAGAAAAACAAGGCACTCGACGTCGCCCGCGGTGAAGAAGAGCGGGCCGCTCTCAAAAGAGATCTACAATTTGCCAATTTACAACTCCATCTTTTAAATCAATCGCGTCCGACTAAAGCAATGTGAGTGTTAAAACTTAATGATGACGGCAAATATATTAAAAAATATAAAACAAACTAAATTTTTTTGACAAAAGGCACACATTGTCATATAATATTGCTATGATAAAAAAATTTTCTTACGACTTTTCACCAGATAAAAATCGACAGTTGATTAAAGAGCGGGGAGTAAGTTTTGAAGATGTTATTGCAGCTCTAGATCAAGGTCAACTTATTGATATTATAGATCATCCTAATATTGATCAGTATGCTCATCAAAAAATTTATGTCATTGATATAAACAATTATATTTATCTTATTCCTTTTGTTTATAAAAATTTTGAAGAGGTTTTTTTAAAAACGATTTTTCCAAGTCGTAAATTAACCAAACAGTATAGAAAGAAGCAAAAATGAAAAATAAAGAATTAAAGATAGTGCTTGATGCAGAAGAACAAGAAATTTTAGAGTCTGTTGAACGTGGTGAGTGGAAAACAGTTGATAATTTTGAGCAAGAAAAAATGTTCGCTCAATCTGCAGCCACGCTTTATTTACAAAAAGATGCGCGAATTAACATTCGTATTTCAAGTCAGGACTTGAGGCAACTTAAACAAAGAGCCGCATATAAAGGTCTTCCTTATCAAACGCTAATTGCCAGTATTTTACATGAATATGCAGCCGGACATTTTAGTGAAAATGTATAAGCTTGTATAAAAATTTCATATTTTATAATTAATTATGAAAAGCTTTATCCATTGATTCAATCTATTAAATTTTAATAGATTTACATAAAATCTTTTAGAAAATCTAATTCAAAGAAATCTATGAATAAAATATTGATCAATCTGCCAGAACTTATCAAAACACCACGTTTAAAATTGCAAATGCCTCAAGCAGGATATGGAATTAAATTATTTGACGCCATCAATGACGGTTTTGAGGACTATGTCAAATGGCTTAACTGGTCAAAGGATAGGCCAAATGAAAAAGAACTTGAAGAAGAATGCCGCAAACATCACGCTGACTTTATTTTAAGAGATTTTATTCGCTATCTGATTATAGATCCAACAACAGAAGACATAATAGGGAGATGTGCATTTCCTGCTTTTCAAGCAAATTGGCTAATCCCTAGTTTTGGTATTTCCTATTTTATTCGTAAAAGCCAACGTTCAAAAGGGTATGCAGCTGAAGCAGCACATGCGCTTTGCTCTTTAGCGTTCAAAATTTTGAACGCTAAAAAAATTGAGATTTATTGTGATGCTGAAAATTTAGCGTCAACCAAAATTCCTCTTAAATTAGGATTTATAAAGGAATACACTCAAAAAGGGGGCTGGCCACGTCCGGATGGAAAACTTGCGGAATTACAAACTTATGCTCTTTTTTCAGAAGAAAATCTTTCTCCCTTAAATGTAACTTAGTAAAAAACACCATTGATATAAAAATCTAATCTAAGACTTCTTCAACATCTTAATCATTTTGCCTTTTCCTTGGCCCTGGTGGCGGATGAAGCGGTGGATGGTCGGCATAATTTCTTCGCGGAAGCGTCGGCCGTTGAAGACACCGTAATGACCTACACCCTGTTGAAGATGATAATGTTTTAAATCATCGGGGACATTTTTACATAAAGTCAAAGCGCTCAAGGTTTGACCGACCCCTGAAATATCGTCACGCTCGCCCTCAACCGCTAGGATCGCTGTTTTTTCAATGGCTAAGAGATCAACTTTTTCACCCTTCCAAGTCATTTTATTTTGGGGCAAAAGATGCTCTTGAAAGGCAACGCGGACGGAATCCAAGAAATAATCGGCTGGCAAATCGAGAACCGCACGATATTCGTCATAAAATTTGCGATGAGCTTCAACACTTTCTTGATCGCCCTGGACCAAATGTTGATACAGCTCTTTGGTGGCCTTAAGGTGTTTGTCAATGTTTAAACTCATGAACCCAGACAGCATCAAAAAGCCTGGACAAACCCGGCGCATAAAACCCGGATGAGGGGCAGGAACACGACCGATGACATTTTGTTCAAACCACGCAAATGGTTTTTCAAGAGCCGCACGGTTGACAGCCGTTGGATTGATGCGGGTGTCAATGGGGCCGCCCATGAGCGTCATTGATTTAGGTTGTTTGGGGTCATTGGCACTGGCCATCAATGCCACGGTTGCAAGCACTGGCACCGCCGGTTGACAGACGGCTAAAATGTGAAGATCTTCGTCAAAGCCATGAATAAAATTCCATGAGATAATCAATATAATCATCCAGGCGGAACAACCCATAATGAACCGGTACATCTCGCGCATTGGCCCAATCGGTGACATAAACATCATGATCTTTTAACAAGGTGCGACATGTATCGCGCAAAAGCGTGGCAAAGTGTCCAGAATAAGGAGCCACCACTAACACTTTGGGGAAATGCTCGCGTTCAGGGTTTGCACCTTGTCTGAAGGTTTTTTTAAAATGAATCAATTGACAAAAAGGTTTTTGATCGACAATTTCTTCATCAATTTGATAGACATTGCCAGCCTCAGATACAACTTCAGCGATACCAAAAGAAGGTTTAGTATACCGGTGGGTTTGACGCTCGATCATCTCGAGGGCTGCTGATGTGCGTGTTCCTAAAGAATTTGTAAAAGGAGAGGTGAAAAGTTGATCAGTGTATCTTTTTCCCCAGCGCGACGCCCGATTTAAGGGGGAATTGGCCACATCTCCCCATTCTCTCATGTAATAAAGCCAAGATAGTTTTTGATATTGTAACACATCACCAAGGGGCGAATTGTTTTCAAGATAATCTTTAAATTGAGTTTGATAGGAAGAGGGGAAAAACATAAAATGTCTCCTGAAGATGTCTTAACAAAATTGTTCAGACTTTATCTTTTATAATTTTTTATAACGTATAATTATTAAGAATTTATGAGTCTTTTCATCTTTACAATACGTTTATTTTTAAAAATGACTTCATAAATATGATAAAGTATCTTACATTTAAATTAAAAGTAAATCTTTTTAAAACGGGAAAGAGGCAAAGATGGGAACGTCACATACGATTACATTTATCAAAGGCGATGGTATTGGACCTGAAGTGACACAAGCAACGCAACGCATTATCAATGCAACCGATGTCAAAATTAATTGGGAAGAGTGTCTGGCGGGTGCTGAAATTTTTCGTAAAGGTCAAGCCACCGGCGTGCCCCAAGAAACCATCGATTCTTTACTCAGAAATCGTGTGGCTCTTAAAGGCCCTTTGGAAACGCCTGTTGGATTTGGTGAAAAAAGTGCCAATGTAACCTTAAGAAAATTGTTTGAAACCTATGCCAATATCCGCCCCGTGCGAGAATTTCCCAACGTCCCAACGCCTTATCAAGGGCGAAAGATTGATTTTGTCATTGTGCGTGAAAATGTTGAAGATCTTTATTCTGGTGACGAATATATGCAAACGGCGGGGGCTGCGCTGACGCTGAAGCTCATTACACGGATGGGATGCGAAAAAATCTGTCGGATGGCCTTTGAGTTTGCCCGTTCCGAGGGCCGCAAAAAAGTTCATTGCGCCACCAAAGCCAATATCATGAAATTTTCTGAAGGCATGTTGAAAAGGACCTTTGAAGAAATATCGACTGAATATCCCGATATTGAAGCGAGTCACATTATTGTCGATAACTGTGCCCATCAATTGGTGCGTTTTCCAGAAAAGTTTGATGTCATTGTGACCACCAACATGAACGGCGATATTTTAAGCGATTTGGGATCAGGTCTCATCGGCGGCCTTGGTTTTGCACCCGGGGCTAATTTAGGCAACAACATGGCGATTTTTGAAGCGGTCCATGGATCGGCGCCTAAATACGCTGGTAAAGACGAGATCAATCCGACCGCTGTTTTGCTCTCAGGGGTTATGATGCTCAGGTACTTAAAAGAATTTGAGGCAGCATTGGCCATTGAACAAGCGGTGGCTGTGACCCTCGAGCAAGGCTATTTCACGCGCGATGTTAAAGGTCCTGAAAATGCTGTCACAACCACTGAATTTACCAACAAAATTATTGATAATTTAGGAAAATCATCTAACTTCTGGCCAAAGCGTACCCATCAAACACTGATGATCCCAACTATTCCTAAGAAAGTTGATTTTCATCAAAAAGATATAAAATTGTTGGGCTTTGATTTGTTTATTCAATCCGATTTAAATGCCAATGAAATTGGGAAGGACCTTGAAAATTTATCTCAAGAATTGCCTGTACAATTGACCGTTATTTCAAATCGTGGTGTTAAAGTTTATCCATCGCCCGGAACCACACCAGATGTAGTGGACCTATGGCGTTGCCGTTTTATGGCTAAAAACAAAGAAGAAATTTTAAGTGATCATCAAATTCTTCAATCCATTGAAAAAATATCCAACAAATATTGTTGGATGCATGTGGAAAAATTAAATGTATTTGGCGACAAATTAGGATATTCAAAATCTCAAGGGGAAGAATAAATTATTTTTTACAAGTATATAAATGACTTGGAAGCCTATAAGCCGGGTTCTGTCCTGATATAATCAGGGATGATCATTCCTCTGGCGCCCTTGTTACCAAAGGCGTCATGCGACCGACCCGAATCGCCATGGGAAAACACATTTTTTGCCAGGCAAAAAGCGATTCCTATTTGGTCTTGCTTCTGATGGGGTTTACCCTGCCATCTTTGTTGCCAAAGATGCGGTGCGCTCTTACCGCACCATTTCACCCTTACCCCCATGGGGGCGGTATATTTTCTGTGGCACTTTCCCTAAGGTTACCCTTGCCGGACGTTATCCGGCATCATGTTTTCCTAAAGCCCGGACTTTCCTCTCAACAAAATATGTTCAGCGATCATCCAACTTCCAAGTCAGGTCAGAATTAAACGAAATAATGATATTTATCAAGGATTTTATAAAAAAATAAAGATACAGAGAAAATTTTCTTTACAAAGATTAATTAATCAATAGAATTTTAATAAAATTATAATAAAGGGGATTGGCAGAATGAGAGATACAGCAAGTAATAAAACAGTAAATCAACGACTTAACTTATTGCTTTTAGGAACATGTCTATTTTTATTTTCATCTTGTTCAGAAAATACTGAATACGAAAAAGAAACACCCACAGCGAGCCTTGAACAAAATACCAAGCTTCGTAAAATTCTTGATCAATATAAAGATAAAAATACTAAAAAAGGTGACGTGGCCAAAGGCATCGAATTTATGTTGGCCGGAAATTATGAAGAAGCAGGACATTGTTTTAACCGCGTGCTTGTGGTCGATCCCAGCAATGCCAAAGTCCACATGTTGAACGGGATCAATTATCAACTTCAATCCCGTGATGGCAATGTTCAACAACTTGATGTGGCCAAAGCTGGTTTCATCCAAGCCCTGAAATTTGACTCCAACCTTGTGTTGGCATCTTTGCATTTGGGGCGCGTCTATAAGGCCGAGAAAGAGTATGTTAAAGCCCAAGAAGAATTTTCGAACACGCTTCTACTCGATCCTGAAAACCCAGATGCGGCTTATGAACTAGCAACCACCTCTTATCTGGCGGGTGATCTGAAAATAGCCCGTCCCATGATTGAAAGATACCTTAAGAAAAGACCTAATGATCCTGCGGGTATTCATTCAGCTGCGGTCATTCGGGCCGCAACCGGTGATGCTAAAGGGGCGCAACAAGCCCTTAAAAGTTTACGTAAAATAGAGGGATAACAACACCAAGCCAAAATGGCGCAACAGCGCGTCTTGGATTGGAAAAAATTATATGATCAAGGCTTCATTACGGTCGCACAAAATGTAGCTGAAGGACCCGTTGATCCTTTGGCCACGGCACCTGATCCCTTGGCTACAGCACCTGAACTTGCCGGTGCCGCCGCCGCGCCTGGTGAAGTAGCAGCACCTGCAGCTGCTCCAGGGTCTGTTCTTCCAACTGCCACCAAACCTGCAACCGCAGTGGTGATTGATGCGCTGGTTATGCGCAACAGTACAAATGATAGCACCAGCAAGGGCAACAATATTTTACAAAATTTCTCTTTAACTTTGGCGCCCGGGACACATTTATACGCTCGAGGACACGGCAGAACAGGTCCTGCCAGCACAACCACCACCAATGCCGACGGTGTCACCACAACCACGCGAACACCGGGACCTGATTTCTCCTTTACCTTTCCCAACGGCGCTGTAAATGCCGCAGGTGTGGCCGTGCCTGGCCTGGGTTCGACAATTACAGGCGGCGGGGCTAATCCTTATTCCGTCTCCAGGTTATTTGCCCAAGGTATCAGCTTTGGCAGCATTAACTACAGCTTGAACATTGCCAACGTCAACCGAGAAACCATTCAAATCGTTGACCGTCCTTCGGTGACCACGGTCATCGGTCAAAAGGGTGAATTTTTCTCAGGCTTTGAATATGTCTTGGGGCTTGCGGGTCAATATGGTGGTAACATCACCAAGACACCGATTGGTATTGAATTATCGGTCACACCCACCGCTTATGATCCTGAAACTGACGTTGTCACCATGGAAATTCGTCTTTATGGAAGTTTGATTAGCTCAAGCCTCAGTAATAATGTGACGCAAACATTTTCTGAATTTGCGGTATCTCGACTTTTTACAACAGTCAGTATGAAAATGGGCGAAACATTGTTGTTAGGCGGCATTCAAACCCGGACAGATCGTCAAACCAAAGATGGGTTTCCACTGTTACAAGATATTCCCATTATTCAATACTTTACCTCTAATTTAAGTACATCAAGCGATCGTAAATTGGTGACATTCTTAATCACACCACGTCTGGCAGAAACAGCCAAAAAATTAACCCAATTACAATTCGTCAATGAAAAGAAAAAGCAACGTCAAGTGTTGTCAGAACTTGAATTGCGCAACAAGGACTGGTTTTCACAACCGTTTCCAAACTGGGTCGCTCAATTTCGTTTAATGGAAAATTTATATCGTGAATTTAGAACAGGTGACGTGCCTGAAGTTCATTGGGAACAACGCCTTGAAAGCCAATTCGATTATTTGGAATCTTTCTTTTATTTCTAAAGTCTAAAAAAAAGCAGTCCTGATGATTCAGGACTGCTTTTGATTTTGAAAATATGATTCAGAACTTATTATAATGGCTTTGCTGTTTGCTCTCCTGTAAATGTCCCTATCGCTTCTTCTTGACCCAAGTCACCTCTGTATATATTTATGCTACATAAAAACAATGTATAAGTATTTTCTTCATCTAATGGTGACAAATGACGAAAATTCATTCTAAATTCGGGATCTATGCTAAAGCCCAAAGTATTCGGTGCTAATAATAATCTTCTTAGGCAATCCACTTGTGTTAAGGAGGATTCGTTCGCCGATACTTTATAAAGTCCATCTTTTATAGTGGCTGTTTTACCGGGTTGTGAAAGAGCAAGTTTTATAGCAATTCTATCATTAAGATCGAATTTTTCATTACATACTTTTCCATATTTTTTACACATTTGTATTGTAAATGGTGTGTTTGGATCAGTCATAAATTCTACAGGTAAAGGATAGTCTTGAAACTCTGTCCCTAGTGCTGGTCTGAAAGGGGCAGCCAAAGCACTGTCTGCTTGCATAACTTGATAACTATCTTTAAAATTCACAAAGGCATTATAAGTAACTGCAACATCAACACCGCTTTTCAAACGAAAAGAAAGTACTTGTGCAGGATCAGGCGTCCATGGCTCTCCAAAAGTTTTTTGATATTGATCATGGCTATGACAAGAATATTGGATTTTCATATCCATGATTTCTCTCAAATCTTCTGTTGTCAATCCACTTGCGTGACTTGCGTGTGTAAATAAAAGGCAGATAAAAATTATAATTTTGTACATTCAGGTATCCTTATTAAAAAACAAAAAATTCCATTATGTTTCAATGGAATAGATGATTCAAAAAATAATACTGAATCTAATAAAGTCAATCATTTTTTTTGATTAAATTTTTGTGATTCTTTTTGAAAAATTATACGCTATAAAAACTATAGATTTTAAATTGATGAGAAAAAAATGAATCGTCAAAAAGTGTTGGTCACTGGGGGCAATGGATTTATGGCACGCAATTTGTGTCCTATCTTGCAACAAGCTGGCTATGAGGTCATCACCACCACAAGAACTCCTTATGCGTCTCAATGTCATAATGTTGTGACAGGGGATCTTGAAAAATTCCAAGATTGGGACTCACTTTTTTTAAATGTTGATGCGGTAATTCATTTGGCGGCGCGCGTTCATATTATGAATGACACAGCTCAAGATCCTTTGGCTGAATTCCGCAGGGCAAATTGTGAGGCCACGCGATGCTTGGCGGAGACGGCTCAAAATCATGGGGTGAAACATTTTATTTATTTGAGTTCAATTCATGTCAATGGCAACCATAGCTCATCTTACGGATTTACTGAACAAGATCAACCTCAGCCACAAACGCCCTATGCCAGGTCAAAATTTGAAGCCGAAAATATGCTCATGCAACTTTGTGGGAAGATGACACTCACACGTATTCGAATTCCGCTGGTTTACGGCAAAGGGGTAAAAGGAAATTTTCAGTCACTTATTAAATTGTGCAAGCTGCCGGTTCCTCTACCTTTTAAGGGATGCGTAAACAATCAAAGAAGTTTTCTTTTTGTCGAAAACTTTTGTGATTTTATTAAAAAATGTCTGCAAAGTACAGATACATCAGGCCTTTACTTTGTGGCAGACGATCAACGTTTGTCAACTGCTGACCTTATTTCACAGATCCGGACGTCTTTAGATCAAAAGCCTTTATTATTCACTGTTCCTTTTTTAGAGACCCTGTTGCCGCGTTCTTTTGCCGAAAAATTGACTGAAAACATGGTTGTGATAAATACCAAAGCCAAGACATCTTTCAATTGGCAGCCCCCCTATACCACACAAGAAGGCCTACAAAAAATGCTTAAGGACGCGTGAGATAGCTATGAAGGCTGGGCAAGTGACCGGTTTTTAAACGCGTGTGTCCGCCAAGAATGGGTTCGTCGTTGCAAAGGTACGAAACGCGCCTTAGCATTAAGTAAACACTTTTAAAACCCTCAACAAAATTACATTTTGTATTTGAATTGACGTCGTCATTTTTTAGTTGGTAAAATTCCCCAAGAATCTTTTACCTTTTCATCAGAAAAATCATACTCTCCCAAAAAATTAATATGAGCCCAAGATATAGGAGAATGAGCTTTTATAACTGTACGTATTTTTTCTTGATCAATTATATTTGATTTTTTTAACCTTAATTCTAAGTATAAATAGTTCCAAAAGATTATACTGTTTTTAATAAGTCGATTGCATGACTCTGCTATTTCTTGATGCTCTTTTTCACCTATCATCATTTCTTTTGGATTGCCAACAGCCACAGCACGGGTAAAACGATTAGCTAACTCTATTTTATTGAGCTGTTTCTCAATCGCTTGACGAAGTGTAACATCATCGATGTAACGTAAAATAAAAATTGATTTAATGACTCGTCCATAAGCTTTCAGTGCTGCATAAAGTGCATGCTGTTTTGAATAAGAGTTTAATCTCTTAAAAAGAGTAGAAGCTGTTGTTTTCTTAATTTTGATAGTTGTGATAAAACGTAAAATATCATCCCAATGATTTTGAATTAAATTAATGTCGATATTTCTAACAGGTTTTATAAACCAGTTGTTTTGATTGACTAAATTATCAGATTTAAAAATGTATAATCTTTGTTTTTTAAGGTTTTTGATTCGTGGTGCAAAAGAAAAACCTAATAAATGAGTTACAGCAAACATTACTTCACTATAACCATGCGTATCAGTTGAATGAATGTCTGATTTAACATCATCATTCATCATAAGACCGTCAATGATATAAGCACTCTCTCTTTCAGCGGCACTAAACACGAATGAATGCCAAAGGAAATTACGCTCATCAATAAAAGTGTAGGCACTAACTCCTTGTCCTTGGCCAAAATATTTGAACGAATAATTTGAGTTTAGAGATTCTGTTGTCACTTCAAACTTCTGTCCGTCACTGGCCGTATGTAACTTGTCTAAAGAACGCTGATAAATTTTAGGCAATTCTAATTCACTCATTGATTTCACGATACAGTCATTAGCAGCGCGCACGTTATCAAGCGATAAATAACCATTAACTGTATTTTCTAACTCGTCTTCTCCAATATGACGAGAAATACGTGCCATTTTTCTTGTTCCAATCGCCATGCCCAATCCCATGACGCTCGCATATAAGAAATTAAGAGGTTTATTCCTATTATATTGTTGCTGCCAATGCTGCAGCTCATTCGTAAAATTAGCTTTTTGATTAACAGTTGCCAGTATTTCACTTAATGGCACAAAGTGTCGCTGTGGTAGAAAGGGTGTTAACGAATCAATAAAGATGTTATCTTGTTTAGGCGTAGATACGACAAAATCATCGGTTCGTTTCAATTTTATATAGTGATTAAGATTTGAATATATATTTCCATTCGTTAAGTTAAATTGTGCTAATAATTGCTCGCTTAAATCTTTTAAGACATATTTTGATTCAGCAAATTCTTGCATATTTGCACGCTGTAAAAAACTTTCTTTTTCAAAATTCCAGGTTTTTTTATCAATAAGATAGCATTCTAAAGGAAGATATTTATAAGAATGGATTAAATTCATACAGCCAGATTTTAATGCTTTAGCTACATATTGGAACAAAAAAACTTTATATAAGGAGGGACGTAATTTACTCCCTTTCATAACCATTTTAATTTCATGATCACTTAAAAACTTTACTGGTGCTCCTTTAGTAATGTAACCATCTTTGATAATAAAATTATCAACCGCAGTTTTAAGATCGCCAATATTAGCTTCGCTCTGAAAGCTCAATTTTTTGAGGATACCGCTTACTCTGTTTTGTAAATATATGGAACGGTTTTCTAAAATATCAAAATAACTGTCATCTTCTTCAAGTTTTTGAGATGCAGCAGTTTTTATTTGATCAAAATCAGAAGAAAGCAATTGAGTCCTTTTAGGAGAAGAAACGATCTTTTCAATACCTTGCAGTTTTTGAAAGTCCAACAAGATTGGATTTTTAATGAGATTATGAATCTCTGCAAAAGCCTTTGATACTTGTGTTTCTAAGCATTCAATTTGCTTAGTTAATAAAGTGTTCGTTATTCTGCGCTGTTGGTAGTACCAATCTTTATGATGCCGTTTAGCAGCATTTTCATTATTTTTTATAGCACTTAAAAATACGTCAACTAAGTTATCTTGCAAACAATAATATTGATGAGCAATAAAAGAAATTATATGAAGATCTATATCTGTTTTTTCTCTTCGTAAGAAGTGGGTTGTTTTTGTTTTAATTATGCTGGCAGAGAAATAACGTATTCCTTCACTTGTCAGATTAATATTCTGCAATATAGGTAAAATATGTTCATATAACTCATTAAATAAGGTTAGATCTTGAAGTTTAATGTTGATTTTCTTTGGAGCAATTGATTGAGAATGTTTTTTTAATAATGTTAATTGAAATTGTTGAAAATCTAATTTTTTCTCTAACAGAGAATTTAGAGCAGCGCGACACTTTGGCGTAAGATGTTTTTTAACCAAATTATTCATTGTTGTTTTATGTTCAGCAATATTAACCAATATCAAGTTCTGAATACGATAATAACTTGGGAAGATAATTTTATTTATTATCATTAAATCAATACAACGCCAAAATATTAACTTAGGCTTGAGATAATGTTGAACCATTGTTGTAATTTCTGTCTTAATTTTTTTCTCATAAACACACTCAAATTTTTTGAAATTAAAGATATTGGCGATTTTTATTTGATGTTTCTGTCGTGTTCTTAAAGCATAATTTATAAATTGAAAATCTTGAGCCTCATAATCCAAACACTGCGCAATATGAGTAATGTCGAGACTACAAAAATCTTGGGGATTAAAAAATTTTTTTGATATTTTAAAATATCCTAGACTTAAGAGGAAACCAATTTGAGAACATTTAGTTCGCAGCTTTTTTGTTTCCAATAATATATTTGTTGAGAAATCAAAATAGATTTTTCGCTGTGAAGCCGTTAGTTTAGGGGGCTGATGAAAATCCTGAAAGGCACTTGTACTTAAAATTTGCATGCGTGGCATAAAATGAATCTTTCTAATAAAAATGTCTATAAAATGTAAAATTAAGAATAAAGACGGCTCTAGTTTATGGATGTATTTTATGGACGGATTTTGTTATGGTTCCAATAAAAATTAGCGTGGTCTATAAAAGGACCGGTTTAGGGACTTAATTTATGTCAGATGTTTTAGGATACGTTCGTGTATCAACAAAAGAACAAGATCTTGAGTCGCAGCACTTTCGTCTTAAGAAAGCCGGAGCTATTCGTATATTTGAAGACGTTATGTCAGGCAATATTTTTAATCGTCCTGGTTTAGAGGCTCTCATTAATTATGCTCGCCCAAACGATTTGTTATGTGTTGTGCGTTTAGATCGATTAGGACGTAGTCTAGCCGAACTCCTTAAAACAGTTGAACTGCTTAAAAATCATCAAATTGGATTTATATCTCTTGAAGAAAAGATTGATACATCTAGTGCAGCTGGAGAATTAATTTTCCATGTTTTTGGCGCTGTTGCCCATTTTGAACGTCGTCTTATTAGTGAGAGAACACGTGAAGGTATTGATTCTGCAAAAAGGCGTGGCAAAGTGCCCGGCAGGCCATCCCTTAACCCGGACAAAATA
This sequence comes from Janthinobacterium lividum, assembly GCA_050954885.1. GTDB lineage: Bacteria > Pseudomonadota > Alphaproteobacteria > Caedimonadales > Caedimonadaceae > JBPBPI01. Next base: position 46,891 of record JBPBPI010000125.1, read on the forward strand.
GCAGCCGCTCTTGAATTGGTAAAGTCAGGGTTGTCACCAACTCGAGCCGCAAAGCAAGTAAGCCTAGGCAGGTCAACGGTTTATCGAGAAATCAAACTCAAGCAATTTTTAAATGCAGCGACAGATTATAAAGTAACATAAATTCTTAAGGCGCGTTTCGTACCTTTGCAACGACGAACCCAAGAATAAGAGGCTTATTTTGACTTGTGTGGCCATATCCCAGCATTTTAAAGACGGGGATGGACAATTTTTTGGCAAAGGTTTGCAAAACGTAATCTGTTTTAAAAATTTCTTCTGGAATTGAAGAGGTACGATGGTTAAAATCACCCAAAATTAACGCTTTGATACCTTGAAAAAGACCGGCTTGATCAAGATGTTGCAATCTTGCATCAATTCGGTAGGCAACTTCGTTGACATCTTCTAAAAAAAGAATTTTATTATGGCTATTTAGCTGCCACCATGTCCCTAGGCTGTATTGTACCAAAGAATGATTACCGCCAATAAGAGATCCTTCAATTAGACTTTCCTGACAAGCGGCATCATTTAAAGGTCGTAAATTTTCCTCATAAATTTCTGGTGCTGTGTCAGATAAAAACTTTTTGAGGCTTTCAATGGAGGTCTCATCTAAAAAATCTTTGGTCAAACAGGCAAGGGTTGGGCCATGAAGGGTTGGCCACCCCCATTCTTGATGCAACAAAAGGTGAAGGGCAGTGATATCGCTAAAGCCAATCAGTAATTTATAGCTTGGTGGGGACACAAGTGTTGTCATCCAAGATTTAAGGCGAGGCATCAAAGAGGTCATGCCACTACCGCCCCGGGCCGCCCATATAACTTTATGGTTTGACATCAAGGCTTGGGTTAAACTTTCAAATCTTAAAGCATCACAACTGGCATAAAGGGGATGATATTCGCACCTCCAATGAGGCCTAAGTTTATAGTTAAGATTTAAATCTTTCTCAATGAAATTAATGATTTTAATCATTGTTGTATCCGGCACACCATAAGAGGGCGTCACAATTTCGATGGTATCTTGAGGTGTTAAAGGAAAAATATTTGAACTCGTTTAAATAATGATTAAAACTAAATTGGAGTATAGCTGAGTTCGAAAAAAATCAAGAATTAAAAAATGTTTGTTGATGAATTTTGAAAAAAATGGGATGTATTTAAATAATTTTTAAAGTATAAATACAACCCATTATAATTAAAAAAAAGTTAGTGTGATGCATTAATTAATAGGATTGTATAAACCGTTACGTGATGCATTAATAGGATTGTGTAACCCGTTATGTGATGCATTAATAGGATTGTGTAACCCGTTATGTGATGCATTGACAGGGTTATCATATTGAATAGCATGAGCTATGGTAAAAGCTGATACTATGACAAACTGAGCAAGTATGAACAATTTAAAATGACTTTTTTTCATTTTTTATCCTTTTTTAATTTAAAAGTCTCTCTATTAGATAAAATGCTTTTTTGATTGAACGTTTTATCTGAAGAATTTTGACATCAATAAACAAAATTGTAAATAATTTTTATAAGATTATTTACAATGCAGTGGAAACCTATAGCTGATTGACGTAATGATTTGTCTTTGATATTTTGAGTGAATGAGTTACGGATATAGCATAGATTTAAGGGAACGTGTTCTGTTTTATATT
>JBPBPI010000126.1:0-2688 GCA_050954885.1 Janthinobacterium lividum
CCTGCGTGTGCTGTCGTTTGGTCCAGCCTGCGTGTGCTGTCGTTTGGTCCAGCCTGCGTGTGCTGTCGTTTGGTCCAGCCTGCGTGTGCTGTCGTTTGAACAGGTCTGCGTGTACCTGACGTTGAGCGTGGGCTGTTCAGCCCAAATATGTTCAAATTAGAAAAAGATGCCCTGCGCAAGCACTTTTTGTCCAGTTGGTAAAAGTCTTCATCACCGTGCATCATCCACTTGATACTCGAAACAATCAAATTCGACCAATTGACTATGGGCAAATAATCCGTTCATTTGAATATGCAGGCACTACTGGAAAAATTTGAACTTTTGGCTGCTAATATTGGACAACGTCCAAGAGTTGGAACACGGAAAAGTCGTGATTATACCAGCAACAGAACCCCGGATTATCAAAACAGGAGCTATTCACGTGATAGAGGCCGAGATAGAAGACAGGTTTCCTTCTCTAGAACCTGCAATGGAGAAAGGTCGCATTCTCGTGACCGGAGTCGAGATAGAGAAAGAAAATCGAGTCGAGAGCAAAATCTATGGTTCCGAAGAGGCGGGAGAGACAACAGAACTTGTTACTACTGTGGTAGAAAAGGACACATTTTACCAAACTGCTACAAGCGGATGAATGACGAAGGAATCCCGATTCCAGGTCAAAATCGGACTAGCCGCAACAATTGGAAGAACAAGAGCGTATCGTCAATCACTAATAACCAGTATCAAACAGGCAGCGACTCTGATGATGATTCAAATTATGGCGTGAATCAAATGGAATAAGAGCACGCGCTCTTGTGGACACTGGAGTAGGTCCATCACTGGTTTCAAAAGATTTTTTCACGATAACTGGACTCGCTCTCTCTACCTACAGTGGTTGTGAAATTACGATCGCAGACAAATCGAAGATGAAAATTATGGGAACCGTTCGTCTTGAAGTCATGGTGGTCATCGGCGAACAACAGAAAACCATTCAACAAAAATTCTTGATCACACCCACTCTTCCATTCGACTTGATTCTTGGAAGCAAATTCAACTCCCGAGCTAACTTTCACATTGATTGTTCGACTCGAACAGTATCCTTTTCAAGCGTCGGCAAACCTTCAAACGTACCAGAAGAAAAACTCTATTTGGTCCATTCGAAGGAAGATGTTCTCATTCCACACCATTTATCTCTTCTTTCCTCCCATGCTGTTTCTTGATCAACTCCCTTTTCGGTATTTATCACTCGTATTTCCGAAATTGCCTGTTGCTATCTCTGATCATTTACTGTTTCCTATCTTTTCTTGCTATTTCCGCTAACTAAAAAAGGGATATGTGTATTGATCTTTAAATAACACTCAATCAATGATTCAATCAACATTTTTCATTTCTGTTCCAAAAGTCAAAACTAAACATCCTGCTACGACATTTTTGCAATTTTTCCCCCATGCCCTAATTTAGTAGCTTCTTCCTACTTTTTTCACTTACCCCCTCTTCCTCTTAACTTTGAACCAACACTTCTTTTTCCAACGGAAATGTATCATCCTTCATCCTTCTGATAGCTCAGATGAATCCCCGCTCCCGTTCAGCCATCACGTCACTTTTAATTTTCCTCAACTTCTTCCGATTTTCCGTGTTGGCTTCTTTCTAATCCTTTGTTTCAATCTAACAAATTGGGATCATTGATTCCTGTGACTAAACGCCATTTATTAATCACCGACTATAGTTAAACTTCTAACAACAACTTCAAAATGTCGAATTCTGAACATGAAGCCGGTTCACTTTTCACTCTTGATCAGGCCATCTCTACTTTGGTTTCCATCAAGTTACAAGTAAAGCAAGACCGCGTTCGTGTCCTGCAGAAGTTCAAGTATGAGCTATGTCGTTGCAACAAAACCGAAACTCAGGTAGAGCTCACTATCCGGGACATCGCAAATGAACTTTGGGGAACTGATGCCTGGGAAATCATTGAAGAAGTCGAATCAAATAATAATAAGTAACCTTGTAATCATTGAGTTATTGCTCATGTTTCTTCTAATTACTTTATGTTCGAATACTTTTTTCATCACCTTTCAATCTAATCACTTTACAAAAAACGGACGAATCATTTTATTATCCAATTACTTAATCAAAAATTGTAACCAAACTTTTCTTTCCATCCTTCAAATTAATTTACTGATTGTCGTCAATCAATTCGTAACCAATCGAACGTGGTCATTCAAATTTCTAAACACGGCGGAAGATGTAACAGAGCGGGTTTGACTATTGACATTGATCTCTTCCTGTCAACCGTATTAGGGTCTTCCTTCCGCTTTCTTCCGTTTCTTCCCCTTTCTCATAATTATCCTTCCGTCAAACGGCTATAAAAAGCCCACCCTATTTGTAACACACACACTATCACCTCCTTCAACTCTACGTTCAATAAAATGTTCATCTTGTAATAGTCAATCCACGAATTCTATAACTCCCAACCTTGGAGCAGTTGGGTATGTTACAATATAAAAGAAGTTCGCCAATCCTGACGAAATCAAACCTCCAGAACATCAAACGAAAATTCAATGTTCCTAATCCCCCAACATTCCGTGATGCAAGTTCTGAGATGAAAATATCGAAGTCAATGATCAACAGAGCAGTGAAGGAAAATTTAGAGATGAAAAAGAAGAAGAAAATTAAATTACACCGCCTCAATCAGCATGAAATGAAGAACAGAAG
>JBPBPI010000127.1:0-27523 GCA_050954885.1 Janthinobacterium lividum
GCTTGTTTAAGAAAAGAAAAATACAAACACCCCAACTTCTTAGAAAACCTTGATCAACAATTAATCAATATGGGTAATTAATATGTCAATTAGCTATATAATGATAAAAAAACGAAAACATCTCCTCGCTTATTAGGCCTCGATTTAAAAACATCAAAATATATCTTTTCAAGGGATTTATCTAAACAACTAAAGCAAAATCCATCTTATGAAGTTGTTAATCAGTATTTAGTGTTAGAAAATTCTTGTTTCCTAGGTAAGTTGTACATTTATAATAGTGTGGGTCGGGAAATTATCATCAGCGGGGAAGCTGATGAAGCCATAGAATATAAGCACGAGCCAAAATGGAATATTTTAAAAGATTATCTATTTTTTGATCAAAGAATTCAAAAAGGTATCTATCATTTTGTCTGTCATAATTTAATTTCAAATTTTGAAGAATGGAGAGTCCCGTTAAATAGAGAATTGGACATTAAACCTAGATTCAATTCGACACAAGATAAGGTTTTTGTCTTTAGCAGTCCCTATCAATTAACAGCCATTGGTCTGAGCCCAAGTAATAAAGCACAAAAGCTATGGTTTATTAAAATGGATAAATCAATAAATGAAATACGGGGCTCAGGTGATGGGCATTATGTCTATACTGTTGATAGAATTTTAAATAAATTTATAAAGATTGATACATCAACGAAAAAGAAAGAAAATCTTGGTGCCTTTGCAACTTATAAGGAACAAAAGATTGTGGACACATCGGCCGATATAGATTTTTTAAAACAACCTTTTTAATTTTTAAGAAACTTTCACAAAATCTAGTTTCTTAAGAAAAATATTTGAATAATTTTGATCTTAAATATGATTTATGGTAATACATCTCAATTCATTAATTTTTGGGAATATTTTTGTGTATTTTAAATCCATCAAATTGGTTTGTTTGTTGTGTGCGTTTGTTTTTTTAAATTTTGTAGGATTTGCCTCTGATCGCGGGGAAGAAAATTATTTGGATCATATGTGGGATAAATTGTATTTGGTTCATGCCACAAGTTTTGTCAGTAAAAATAGCATTGTAAATGTGGGACAAAGGTCGACTTGGCCAATCCAAAAACGTTATACGCTTCATCATTGTGGTGGTGGCTTGATTGATAATGAATTGATTGCACAAATAAATTTCGATACAGGTCAAATACTCATCGACAATCAACCAATTTCAGAACGGAAATTTGTATTTGTCGACGTGTTGAGAAATTTTAAAGATGAATTGGTGGGTGGTTTTCCCTATGATATTTTTACGGTGGGACCCCATGAATATGGCGTTGAATCAACCGTGTTTCTTAAGGAAAAAGATTTTGATGACTTTTCTTTCAATAATTGGAATTATAAAGGAAATATTAAGACCTTAAAAGATAATGAAACCCTCTCATCCGCGGTGAATGAGTATATTTTATCAAAAGGTGGATGGGTGATTCAACATATTGATCCCCGTGAACAAAATCCTCATGAGGATAAGACACCGTTTGGTCAGGCTTGGCGTCAGTTTTGCTCTGCTCAATCAATATTTTTGGGCTGCCACAGTGAGTCTTTATTTCGGTCCATAGAATTAACTCTTAGTGCTTTTATCAAGCCATTTCGACATGTAAAATCACAGTGGTCGCATGTTCTTGCTGATGAATATCAAATCGTTTTTGAAAATCTATGCCAAGTTCATTTTTCAAAAATATTGTCTCTTCCTTTTGGAAAAGCACAAAAAGAGTATCTTGTCAGTAAACAACAACAAGTGAATCAGTTCATTCAAATTTATCGTCATAATCGACAAATTTGGCAACAAGATCAAAAAAATATATTTTACAAAAATAATGCCATCATTAATAAGTCAAAACTTTTAAAGACAGAAGCCTTTCTAAAGTTATTTAGTAAGATAGATAAAACAGATTTAGACCGTTTTCCTCAAGCTTTACATCAATTGGTTCAAGGAAAAATGCTTTCCTATGGTACAGGCGTCTTCTCTTTAAAAAATTATTTCGGTAGGAAATATTTAGTTGAGCTTTATGAAGAGGCTCATAACATCAAAGAAACAGATGATTCAACATATCTCTATAAATTTATGTGGGGAATGATTGCATTAGATATAATTAACGATGATAGTAAAAATTGTAAAATGAATGGTATCATGAGCTCTATTTTATATTACTATAATCAATTAAAACCCAAATATGAATCGTTTATGAACGCTCAAATATACGCGTTAATGATAACGAACTTTGAAGCATTTTCTCTTCTTTCGACTCATAATGAAACTTCTTATTTTATAAATCTCTTAGAAAGAATAGGACTGGCAAAAATAGAAAATGAAGAAATATCTTTGTCTGATATTTTTCGGACCTTTCCACAAGTATTTTACTTGTATAATTACCAAAATGAAGTTTTTTATGCCATCCGTGACATTGTAATGGGTACGATTTACAGCGATTACACAGCACAAAGTTGTATACCTTACAAAGATCTGGATAACATCTTTGCCAAAACAGGATCTCTCTACAGGTATTTTATGACCTGCCCTCTTTTGTTCCAGCCCGATCCCGATATTAGATATCATCCAAAAGACCTTGAACTTATGACGATTTTTCCTCAAATACAATTTGCAAGTGGTTATTCATATCAAAATATATCTGCTTTGATTAAAGAACCTGATTTGAGCAAAAACATCATATATAAAATTTTCGATCAGTTAAACGTTAGAGAAAAATTTCGTTCAATATATTCTATTGATACTTTACTTACATCTCAAAAAACATTTTATGAGATTTATTTAGAATTATAATTTGAATGATTTTTATTTTTTTGCTTAGGCTAAAATTATCTATGTATTGATTAACCTCGACAAATTATAATATTTAATGATAAATTTTAGTCATAATTACATCATTAAAAAAGATTTTAAATTTATGATTTCAAATCAAAATCCCAATCAAAGTATTAAATTTTCGTCACCTTTTCGGTATCGTGGTAATGTGATATTTCCCATTATTTTGATGATTATCTTTTTCCCCGTTGGATGTTTGTTACTTTTCAAAGGTGCTTATTTTATTCAAGGAACCAATTCTTATTATTTGAAATACCACGGGAATTGGGGATGGTTATTTTTTTGGGCCATTTTATTTTTTCCCATGACCATTATCTTGATGATTTTTGTCGGATTCGATGTGATTAAAACCCCCTATCATGATTTTTAAATCTCATTTTTATATGGCGAATGCTATGTCCATCCGGTGAGAAAAATAACTTCAATAGTCAGTATTAATTCACCCTCTTCATTAGAAAATAAATTTCTATAAATTTCTTCTGTTTTTTTTAAAATATTTCGATGAAGCGGTGCATGTGCGCGAACATTTAAACTATTGCGTGCCCCTAGAAATTTAAGGTCTTGAAATATTTTATTGAGAGACGCGTACTGGATCTTAAAAAATTGTCGATCAACTACCGGCAGTGTGAAATTTGCTTGGGTAAAAAGCTTTAGAGCTGTCTCAACATCAATCATAGGATGAACACGCGGTTTTGCCCCTTGAGTTAGGTCAATTTCAGCTTGAAGAAGACTGGTGCGCAGTTCATGAAACGATTCACCACCAATGAATGCATTGATATACAGACCTGGCGATTGTAGTAAATGACGGTTTTGTACAAGTACCATGGGTATATAATTCAAGTCTTGTAATTCTAAAAAAGAAATGATGAGATCAAAGGATTGCGGTTTGAACGGTAGTTTCTCTTCATCTATTTCCACATGTGCTTGTGACCGTGTATTGGCGGCCACAAAGACATCTTGTCCGTAATCTTGTGACAATAGGTTTTCAGGCAAGGTTAAGGTAGGACCAGATATCAACACACGCGAAAACTTTTGTTTAATAAAGAATAATCTGTCTTTTAAAATGGTTTCGATTTCTTGATGTAAAAAAAAGGCATTATGATTAATTATTTGATGCGCCTTGTGTTTTAAAAACCTTTGGCGCATCCGATTGAAAATAACAGGTTGAGGAATCAAATTTTGAACAATCTGTCTTAAACCACTTTACTTTTTATCTATAGGAACAGGTAACGTGGTGTTAAATCCAGTCACATCAGCTGAACACTTACGGCGACTAAAATAGGTATAAATCGCAGGTACCACAAACAAGGTAAACAAGGTTCCCAATGTCATACCACCCACAATCACAACACCAATAGGACGACGACTTTCAGCCCCTGCTCCTGACGTAAAGGCAAGTGGAAAAGCCCCCAATACCATGGCAAAGGTCGTCATCAAAATGGGGCGCAGGCGCAGGCGAGAAGCTTCTACAACGGCAGAGACCCGGTCCATACCATCAGCTTTTAACTTATTGGCAAAGTCGACAATTAAAATACCATGTTTGGTGATCAACCCAATAAGTGTCACAAGTCCGATTTGACTATACAAGTTCATTGATTGCCCCGTAAGTTTGAGCAAATAAATTCCACCCGCGAGTGATAAAGGAACACTGAACAAAATAATCAAAGGATCAACATAACTTTCATATTGAGCCGCCAATACCAAATAAATAAAAATAAGTGCCAATCCAAAGATCAAAAGAATATTAGAACTTTCTTCAATAAAACGTCGACTTTCACCTGTGAATTCAAGACGCGCATCAGACTTGGACAACTCTGCAAATACTCTTTGTTGTGCCACAGCCAATGCCTCACCCAGTCCAACACCATCATTCAATTTAGCACTAAAGTTAACTGCTTTAAGACCACCGTAGTGGGAGATTGCTGTTGGCGATTGAGTCCGTTCAACAGTGACCAATTCTGTCAATGGAATCATGGTCTCTGTTTTGTTCCGAACCCCTTTAACATAAAGTGCCGTAATATCTTCAGAATTGGTGCGATATTTTTCCTCAACCCACAATTTTGTATTGTAAAGTTTGCTCTCGCGTTCAAATTTGGTGGGAGAACGACCGCTGAACATTGATTCTAATGTTGCCGCAATAGTTGAAATATCAACACCTAAAGACGCCGCTTTGTCACGATTGATGGTCACAATCAGTTCTTGACCCTCTGCCCCATAATTTGAGTAAAGACCCTGCAGCATCTTTGTCCCATGAAGAATACGCTCAATTTTTTCGGCAATGGCTATCAATTCTGGATAAGACTTTGTGGTTTGAATGATAATATCAAATGGTTTATCTGTCACACCGCCTACTAAAGATTTACCGCCCACGCTTGGATTTGCATTAATACCTGTAATTTCTGCCAAAGGTTCACGCAGAGCATCAACAATTTCTTGACTGCGGCGTTTACGATCTTCCCAAGGTTTTAAAATACAATAGCTGAAAGATTCACCAGGCACACTAGACGTTGTTAGACGCTTAATAATTTCAGGAGAATTAGTCTTCAAAATTTGATCTACTTGTTTGACATACTTGTCGACATATTCCAAACTTGCGCCATAAGGCGGAATGCCTTGCACCAAAACAATGCCTTGATCTTCGCGGGGAATCAATTCACTGGGCAAATAACGCGAGGTGACATAAGCCCCTAGAGCCACAATAAAGCCCAGAACTAAAATCAAAAAACGATTTGAAATTGATTTAAATAAACTATTTTGTTTAACTAAACAGGTATGTAAAATACGGCCGTAATTATCGTCAATTCGGTCCAAAAATCGTTCACTGGATAAAACGAAACGATCTAAATTCTTACGCAAGCCTGGTTTTTCATTTTCAACTTCTTCAACCTTTTTGTGTGCCTTTAAAAGACGTCCACACATCATGGGCGATAAGGTCAGTGCCACAAAACCAGAAATTAAAACAGATCCTGCCAATGTTAAGGCAAATTCCGTAAATAATTTACCGGTTTGCCCTGTGGTTAACGCAATAGGGGCATAAACAGCTGCCAACGTGATCGTCATGGCAATAATGGCAAAGCTGATCTCATTGGCCCCTTTGAAGGCGGCTTCTAATGGCTTCATACCCTCTTCGATGTGACGATAAATATTTTCAAGCATCACGATCGCATCGTCAACCACCAAACCAATGGCCAAAACCATCGCCAACAATGTTAACGTGTTGATGGTAAATCCGAAGAAATACATCAAAGCAAAAGTCCCAATCAAAGACACCGGAATGGTCATTAAAGGAACCAATACGGCCCGGAATGATCTTAAGAAAACCAAAATAACCAACACCACAAGAATTGTTGCTTCAAATAAGGTTCGATACACTTGATTGATTGAGCGTTCGATATACACAGTTCGGTCAACCGCAATTTCTAATTCCATCCCTGTTGGCAAAGAATTCTTAATGCTCACCAAAGCTTTTTTAACTTGATTGCCAATTTCCAACGGATTGGCAGTTGATTGTTTTACAAGCGAAATTGATATAGCAGGTCTGTCATTAAATCTCACTAAATTACGGGTATCAATTGAATCAAGTTGAGCGCGACCAATATCAGAAAGTCGAACAATTGAGCCTTCTTTTTCATAAATGATAAGATTATTAAAATCTTTTTCAGTCATCAATGGTGCACGCGTGGTCACAATAATTTCTGAATTTTTAGAAATCAAACGACCACCTGGCTTTTTGATATTTTGTTTCTTTAAAGCATCAGCCACATCTTCAGCGGTGACACGATACCCTGCCATTTTAAAAGGATCGAGATAAAGTTGCATTTCATACTGACCGCCGCCAACCACATCCACGCTGGCAACACCATTGATCACCTGTAATTGATTTTCAAGGTAACGGTGGGCATAATCTGCCATTTCTTTAACATTATAACGATCGGAATAGACCACAAGCTGCATAAAAGAGACCGCATCCGCATCGGCTTTTTTAATTCTGGGTTCTGTAATATCGCTAGGCAAACGATCGCGGATACGACGAATAGCATTGTTCACATTGTCAGCTGCTACTTGAATATTGGTATTGAGATTGAAAACCATACTGATACGACTCTCACCCACTTCACTGGATGAGTTAATTTCGTAAAGACCTTCAATACCATTTAAAGCATCTTCCATGGGTTTCGTGATTTGAGCTTCAATGATATCAGGACTTGCCCCTTCAAGTTGTGTTGTCACAGAAATTCGAGGTTCATCAATATTAGGATATTGTCTGACTTGAAGATAGTTCCATGTAACAATACCCAACAAAATGATCACAAGTGACATAACAGTTGATAAAACAGGACGTTTTATACATATATTTGTAAATTTCATAAACTCTTATAGCCTATTTTTTAAATCGATTGTCGCATCTTCAAGTTACACGATTTAATCTTATTGTTGTTCTTTTTTATTTTGAGCTTCTTCTTTATATTTATCAAGATACTCTTTGTCGCCTTCAAATGTGACAGGAATGCCGTCTCTGATTTTCATGTGACCCACAGTGACAATTAAATCATTCTCTTTCACGCCCCTGATAACTTCCACTTTGTCTTTTTCTTGTAGACCTAAAGTGACCGGTTGACGCACTGCCACAAAAATATTCTCTTTTTCATAATAGGTCAATTTATAAACAGATTCTTGATCACCATTAATTTGCACGGCAGAGGTTGGCACAACCATGGCATTGTCTTTGGCCCCTACTAAAAGATGAACCCGTGCAAATAGACCAGGAATTAAAGCATTATTGGCATTTTTAATACTGACGCGGATGGCAATGGTATGACTTGTGGTATCAACTTTAGAATCAATGGCATCGATAAATGCATCAAACTTTTGATCTAAAAATTCGTCAATTGAAATACTCACAGGTTGATTAACCGAAATATTTTTAATGTATTTCGAGGGAATCCGAAAATCTATTTTGATGGGATCTATGTCGCTAATGGTGAAAAGTTCGACATTTTCACTGACTGACATACCGACGCTGACCTCGTTCAAACTAATGGAGCCATCAAAGGGAGCTGCAATTGTACAATCTTCAACATCCTTGCGGGCTTGATCTAGTGCAGCTTCAGCTTCGCTACGATCGGCAGACGCTTTTTCAAAAAGTTTTTTCTTACCGTAATTTGAATCGTTTAATTTACTATATCGATCAAAATCACGATTTAGAAAAGAAAGTTTGGATTCCAACTCTTTGACTTTGTTGCGATACCGGCGATCGTCAATGCTGATAATTGGCTCACCCTTTTTAACTTCTTGTCCCCCTTCAACGTGGATTTTGGCAACTTGGCCGTGAACAAGAGCTTTAATGGTAACCGATTGATTGGCACGCAAAGCACCAGAGGCTGTAATTTCACGAGAGATCGATGCAAGACGTACAGGTTCAGCCTCAATTTTAACAGACCTCATCGTACGCGCAATGACTTTTTCCGTCGGGAAAATTGTATCTTTGTAAACAAAAGCTGTGGACCCCAAAGCAATCAAAACTATGCCCCATATAATTTTTTTACGATGGCTTTTTTTTGGGTTTGTCAAGGAATTCATAGAATTCATTTTCGATTTCTCACTTTCTTTTGTGATACACTTACTATATCGTACCGCTAAGATCTTAATTTTTCATTTATTTTTAATCATTATATTTAACTATAAGATAATTAAAAGGAATTCAATATTATTGTCAATATGTCAAACTAAATTACCCTTATTAAAAGGTAAACGTATTCTTCAAGTCTTGCCTTCTTTAGGCCAAGGGGGCGTTGAGAGAGGCACATTAGAAGTCGCACAAGCGATCCAACAAGCTCAAGGTCATGCTTGGGTTGCGTCAAATTCCGGTCCTCTCGTCGACAATCTTATAAAAATAAAGGCTCAACATTGTCATCTACCTTTAAAATCAAAGAACCCTTTTACAATTTTTCTTAATATTTATCGTCTTTACAAATTGATTCGTCAAGAAAAAATCGATTTAATTCATGCACGTTCCAGAGCACCAGCATGGAGTGCCTTTTGGGCTGCACGTCTTGCGGGTATTCCATTTATGACCACTTTCCACGGTAGTTATAATTTTACCAATTTTTTGAAAAAATATTACAATTCAGTCATGGTTCGAGGCAACACTGTCATTGCTATTTCAACTTATATTTATGATCACATTTTAAAAAATTATCAAAATTATCGTCAATCAAATCAAATTACTATTATCCCGCGCGGTGTCGATCTTGACGTATTTAACAAAAATGATCCTACTCTTTTAAAGCGTATCCAAAGACTTAAAACAAAGTGGCAGATTGACGAAAATTATCCAATAATTTTATTGGTTGGCCGCCTGACACGTTGGAAAGGTCAAGAAACAGCTTTAAAATCTTTAGGATTTTTAAAAAACTTTAAGGGAATATTGGTTTGTCTTGGCTCAGACCAAGGCCGCATTTCATATCTAGAGTCTCTAAAGACGTTGGCAAAGAGCCTTGATATTCAAAACCGTGTTTATTTCATCCCCACATGCGATGATATGCCGGCGGCCTATGCGATGGCGGATTTGGCTCTTCATACCTCAACGGATCCAGAAGCCTTTGGACGAACCATTATAGAGGCACAAAGCATGGGGAAATGTGTCATCGCCACGGCACATGGCGCGCCTGTTGACATTATCCAAGAGGGCATCACCGGCTATTTAATTGCGCCGCAAGATCCTCAAAAATTGGCAAATTCAATTCAACATTATTTTACTTTATCATCTCAAGAGAAAGAAAATATATCGCGAGCAGCATTTGATCGAATAAAATCATTGTTTTCAAAGGATCAAATGATGGAAAAAACTTTAAAAGTTTATCAAGACCTTTTACAAAAGGGTAAATCTTAAAAAATTATAAAAGAATTTTACATGAAAATTTTAATCCTGAAACACGGTGCCTTGGGTGACATGATCAACGCGACAGGGGCTTTTTCAGCCATCCGTCAAGCTTTTCCTCAAGATGAAATAACACTTCTAACAAGTTCCCGTTACGAAGATCTTGCGCATCAAATGAGATTTTTTAATCATGTTTGGCACGATGATCGTTCTAAAAATCCTCTGAACATATGGCGACTTTGTCGTAAGATAAGTCAGGAAAGATTTGATTGGGTCTTTGATTTACAAAATTCAAGCAGGACATCATTTTATTTTTGGCTTTTGTCGCCAAAACCTTTTTGGTCAGGCATTGCTCCCGGATGCTCTCATCCTCAAACACGAGAAGATCGGCGTCTATTGCCGGCTTCTTTAAGATTTTGTGATCAATTAAAAATGGCGGGCCTGCCCTTAAATACATTAGAAATATCACCGGATATGTCCTGGTTGAAGACCGATGTATCAAAGTTTGCGTTGCCTAAAAAATATGTTCTTTTGGTCCCCGGTAGCTCCCGCGGCGGTATTGTCAAAAGATGGCCTATCACGGGATATATTGACCTGGCTAAGGCGTTGATCACGGACGGTATAACACCGGTTTTGATTGGTGGTGATGATGAAAAAGAGGTTCTAGAGCATATTGCGTCTGATGCGCCTTTATGTTTGAATTTAGGCAATAAAACCAGTTTTTTAGAAGTTGGAGGACTTGCACGATATGCCGTGGCCACCATTGGTAATGATACAGGTGCTGTTCATTTATCAGCAGCCATGGGATGTCCAACCCTAATTTTATGGTCTAATTTTTCGTCACCAGATGTTTTTGCCCCGCGGGGTGCCAATGTCCAGATTATGTATCAAGAGAATATATCAACCCTTACATCTGATACTGTTTACAAGGAATTTAAAGATTTTGTCAAAATTATTGCCATCAATTGATGTTATATTGCCAAGAGAACTTTTATTAAAAAGAATTATCTATCGTGCGACCTATCGCGGTGGCAAAGAAGCCGATCAAATTTTTAAAAGTTTTGCGGATCAATTTCTCAAAGATTTTTCAGATCAAGACTTATATGATCTTGATAATTTGTTTCAAGAAGATGATAGCTTGATTTTTACCTGGCTTGCGGAAATAGAAGATGTACCGGAATTATTTGACACTGCTGTTCTTAAAAAACTTCGGCATCATTTCAATTCTTTGCGCTATTAACTTTAAAAAATAAATGTCAGAAAAGTCAATTTTTTGTTTACCTCTGGCAAGAATATGATTATAAACACAAAGAATATCTAAAATGTTGATATAAGATCATCATATCAACATTTTATCTTTAATAATCGACCAGATTGAAAATTAATATTGATATGCCGATCCCAAGAAATAATAAAATATCCAATTTTCAAAAGCACTTTATAAAATCATCCGGTCCTTTAGATGCAGGATTTGCTTTGGTTGAAATGACAATTACCCTAATTATCATCGGCTTAATTGTCAGCTGCGTCATTATAAAAGGTCCGGGTTTGATTGAAATGGCGCGGTTGAATAAAGATTATTCTCAAGTCAATGAAATTAAAATAGCCGTATCGCGATTTCAAGATCAATTTAACGCATTGCCGGGTGATTACAGTGAAGCCAAAGCAAATATCGACAATAGTTTAATCGATGGCAATCAAAACGGCCTTATTGAAGGTGATGGTCTCGATCCTAAGTCAAAAGCAGGTCAATTTTGGGCACATTTGTCAGCCAAAGATCTTATCTCTAATGCGGGATCTGTTAAGACGAATGGAACCGATATGTCTAAATCTGAGATGAATTTTGGCAGCGGTGCCCCGAGTGCTAAGATAGGGGGCGGATTTACTGTTCAAAGCAATCCAACGGAAGATATGCCTGGATTATGGTTGGTGTTGGGGGCCAAGAATGGCACCAAGGGAGATGGTGCTTTACTGACACCTTCTCAAGCCAAACAATTGGCGGATAAAATAGACAGCAGCAATCCCCCTACAGGAGATGTTCGGGCACTTTCAGGATCTGGCAAACAATGTTTAACTGACCAAAGAACCTTTAATACCAGCCTTAAAGAAGCGGCTTGTGTGTTATATTTTAAGCTCTAAATGTCTAAAAAACCAGATCAGATGTTTTCTTCCCAGGCTGGGTTTTCACTTCTTGAAATGACGATTGTTCTGGGGATTTTAGGTATCTTAAGTACTTTTGCTCTGCCTAAAATTTCAGCATACCGACATCATCGTGCCTTTTGTGCGACCCAAGACCATCAAGAACGTGTTATCAAGGGTTTAGAATCTTATTTAGTGCATCACGGATATCTTCCCAGGCCTGATAATTTTTCAGACACGAATTCAGAACAATTTCCACAATCTGGTTCATCTGATTCAAAAGATAAATCAAAAAATGTCATAGGTGCCGTCCCTTATGACGACTTAGGTTTACCAGAGAGTGTGACCAAAGATGGTTACGGTAACCTTATGACCTATGTCGTGGCCCATGATGCTTGTATACAAAACAATCAAAAAGATGGATCTCTGCCTTTTTGCAAATCCTATAGTATGGAAGAAAATAATCTCATTAAAATTTCAGATGGCAAAAACAATACAGACGCATCAGATCCTAAAATGTTGTTAAAAAATGTTGTTAAAAATGAATTTCAAGAGGAAGTTCAAGATAAATCTCAAGGTAAATCCATTCGTTACAACGAAGATAATTTTTATGACAAGAATACTGAAAATTATATCACTTTTGCGATCATCAGTCATGGCCCCGAGGGGCCTCATCATGCAGGCAGTCCAGAAGAAGAAAAAAATAATAAAGCTCACTTTGATCAACATAAAATTAGCTTGTCAATAAGACCATATTCGGTGAATCCCACCAAACTTTTTCGTCATCAAATTGTTTGGGGAACACAACAAGAGTTTGCGGGATTTTGTAAGTCTCAAAAAATTATCAAGTCTTTTGATCGATTTCATCAAACTTTTGCAGAACTTAAACATTTTGCAGACACAATGGAAAAATCCTCTGACATCTTTAAAAAATTAGAATATTTGATATCCGGCGGAAACGGCCAACCCCTTGATCAAAAAGAATCGTCAAGTTTACTTAAACTCAAGGATAGCGATGATCAATTGGGGCAAGATACAACGCTGTCTGAATCTCAAAAAAAGTCTGATTTGCCAGAGATACCCTCTGGTAGAAAACTCAATCGGGAACCAATAAATAATTCTACGAATGTTCCATTAGAAAGGAAAATAGATAAAGGGTCGAATGATCATGATCCTTTAAATTCTCATCCTTCGTCTGGCGAAATTTATTAACCCTCTAAAATCTGATTCAATGTCACATCATAAGATTGATTGGGCCGTAGTTGAATACGATGAATTTTTCCCTGGTGTGTCCAATCTAAAATCACATATTCTGGCGTCACGCGTTGAATTTTATAAAGTGGATGAGGCTCACTGGGGCTGATGGTATGATCATTAATCCACAGCGTCCATGTCTGAGGACTCGAATAAAATAATGCCTTAAGATGTATTTTATGTGTGTGTTGAGGCTTGGTACTTTTTTTGGCTTTTGCCTCTTGTTCGATCAACTCATTATTTGTGTAAAACAAGGAAAATTTATTGTTATCAACAGTTTGCGTATCTTGATTTGATCGTGCTGCCAATGGAAATGTTGCTAATAAAAACAAATAATGAAAAATTATCTTCATGGTATCCAAACCGTGGAGGAATCAAAAGTGATCACATAAAAATGATAAAATCCAGACACTTGATTACCTAAATTCTTGTCAGATAACGAAGAATCAGAACGCGTCAGCGACAATTGTTCCGGCACAATCAAACCTGGTAACTTGCTGGGAAGTGTTTCAATAAATTGAAAAATAGCTTGGTCCTGATGATGCTCAAATTCAACTATTATTTTATACCAGTGTAAGGGAACATTATTTGGTGACGGCCTATCAACTTGTTTAAGTTGATAGGTGAGTTTTTGAAGTCCACTGCTATCCCACAATTCTTCTAAAACAGATTCCAAAGTATCAGGATTACCCATCGAAAAAAGACCTGATTTTTGTATTTGCTGAAATTCTGTCATAATTTTTTCACGTAGCAATTTTTTTTGCCTCGCTTGATTGATTTTTTGACGCAAGTTTTGACGTTCTTGACCTAAAATTTCAATATCTGTTTGATATAGTTCTATTTGTTTTTGTGTCATAAGCCAAGCAATGATGCACAATAACAGACAAATATAGTGACCAAAATTTTTCACCCTCAATCTTAAGGTCATGGTTTTTCGACCATTTCAAGAAAACCAGCGGTTGTATTTTCGTCAAATTCAAAAATTTGCTGCGGATCAGAGGTTTCAAAAATCGGTGGTTTTATCCAAATTTTTATCGTTTGATCTTTGGGAAAATCTTTTTTAAGTTGGCTTTCAAAACTTTTAAGTCTGTCGGCCGTAGGTCCTATGATAGCCAAAATTAGACTTTGAATGGGTGTTTTTTGCTGATTAATCTCTGGGTATAAGGTTAGCGTATGATCTAGAGAATCAATTATAATTTTGCCCTGCAGCCAAATCAATTCATGACATCGTATGTGATCTTTGACATAAAAGGAAAGTTTTTTAAGTTTAGACAAAGGATTGATCGTCCAAGGTTTGAAAGAATTTAAGGTATCAACCACGGCTTTCTTTTGGTCAAACTGTTTGATCTGCGCTGCTGATTCTTTGGCGTGTTCAAAGGACTTATATTGTTTTCGACAAATGTCAACAGACGTCATCAACTCTTGATACTGGCGATTCAATGCCCAGATTTCAACGCTATCTTTAACAAAAAAACCAAATAAAATCAGCGATATTGCATACGTAAAAATCTTTAACTTTTTGAGCATGGTTTTATTATAAAACCAACGCGCTGACAGTGTACTTTTACAAGGAAGTGATGGATTTAGATAACCCACATAGTTTTCCACAAGACTTTGTTCAAATAAGTGTGGTTGATAAACGTCAATGCCATCAGGTGAATTCGGCCCCCACCATTTAACCGCAAGTGTTTGAGAATTTGCTTGAAAATGACGTTCCAAGTATCTTTTAAGAGCATCAATTTCACCATTTCGGAAATTTACATCAAATAATAAATCTTGATCAACCAAACGAACAAAATGAAGCTGGTTTTCTTTCACATAAATTTCATAAATTTGTCCAAAACGTGTTGGCGCCAGTAAACATCCCTCGCCATTTTCAAAAATATTGAATCTCGTAACTTCACCGATAAACGCCCCTAAACGTCCTTGAAAGTGAATCAAATCTTGATTCAAATCTCCTGAAAATTTAAGGCCTGTAAAACTTGTGTCTGATCGCCAACAACTGGCAATCCATTTTGTACTTTTAAAACGTTGACTTAAGGCATGACATAAAAACGCAGATCGATCAAAATATTTAAGTTTGGGCGCATGACCCAAATACAGGTCTTGAATAGGATATGCCACCAAAACATCGGTGGCGAGATTTAAAACTTTATCGTCAATTTCGTGACAATAAAATTCAGAGGCTTTACATGCTGACCATCGGAATCGATAAAGTACATACCCTTTTGGGTATAAAATAACAATGTTTCGAAAGGGTAATAAAAATCCAAATCTTTTCATGGTATAATGATCATATCGTCATAAAGGGGCAAAAAGATCGCCACAACAATCCACCCTAAAAGTGTTCCTAAAAAGATAATCAAGATAGGTTCAAGAGTTTTGATAAATTGTTCTGAAAATTGGTCGATATCGCGTTTTAAAAAATGAAGACCATGATCCAATGTTTGGCTTAATTGACCGGTATGCTCTCCTGTTAAAATCAGACGTCCAATGAGGGGATCTAATGTCAATTGACGTTGCCAGCTTTCCGACAAAGAAAATCCATTTAAAATATCTTGACGAACTTGACCAAGTTGTTGTTGCAAATAAAGATTTTGAACATTTTTGGTGGCCGCATCTAAGGCATCAATTAAGAGAAATATTGGCTTTAATCAATGAAATAAACACTTGTAAAAAACGATGTAGGTCGATCTTTTTTATAATTTTTCCAACGGCGGGAAGACCCATATAAATCTGATGAATTTTTAAGGTTCCTTGCGACGATAAAAAACGAATACTTAAAACTGTCGTCACCAATAAAAAAATCACACAAAGGATACTTTGTATAATCAAGGCTGAATGTTCTGAGACCATAAAAAGAAAACGGGTTGAAAAGGATAACTCTTTATGAAGACTTGTAAAAAAATCAGCCATTTGAGGAATAGTCCAAGTAAACATTAAACCAATAAGTCCCAACACAACGGCTGAGAGAATAAAAGGATATTGTAATGATGTCCAAATTTGATTTTTTAACCCATATTGCCATTTAAATAATTGGGCCAATTGATCAAAAATAGTTGTCAAAGAGCCTATTTTCTCCCCTGCTTCAATCATTGAACAAACTATGGGATCAAAAGCATTGGGGATATAGGCAAAAGATTTTGATAATGACAGACCTGATTGAAAGACATCAATAATTTGGATCAAAGATTGTTTGAGGCTATTATTTTCTGTGGCATCTCTCAATAACTCTAAAGACTGTAAAATTGTCAGTCCTGCCCGGTTAAAGATGGCCATTTGAAGACAAAATTCTTCTAAAAGAGGCAAAGAAAACTTTTTAAATCGTGCCTGATATCGTGTTGAAGATATTTTAATAAGTTGAAATTTCTGTTGATCGAGCGCATTTTTTAAAGATAATTCATTTAAACTTTGTAAAATACCTTTAACCACAACACCGGTTTCACTTATGGCTTTATATCCATACTTCATCGCTTATTGGCTTTTTCCCAAAACACGATAAAACTCATCCCACGATGTCTCGCCTGCATAAACATTTTGTTGGGCGACGTATCTTAAATCTTGAAATCCTTCAGAAGTTGCTTTATGCCTTAATTGCGACATAGGGGCTTGGGTGTTGATCAATGTTTCAATTTCTTCGGTGATTTGTAAGATTTCTGTAATGTTTGTGCGTCCTCGATATCCCGTGTGATGACAATAATCACACCCTTTGCTTGTAAAGATGATACGGCTGTCAACAATTGAGCGTTGCTTGCAAGACGGACATAATTTTCTTAACAAACGTTGTGAAAAAATAGCCTTAATGTTGCCTTCTAAAAGTGCAGGCGATAATTTTAAATCCAAAAGACGTGGAAAAACGCCAAAGACATTTTGGGTGTGAAAAGTTGTAAAAACCAAATGACCTGTCATGGACGCTCGGATGGCCATACGCGCCGTTTCTTCATCCCTAATTTCTCCAATAAAAATGACATCGGGATCTTGCCGCAATAAAGTGCGTACCCCTTCAGCAAAAGTCATGCCCCCTGAATCTTTAATTTCTGTTTGCCGAATAGCACGGCAATTTATATTCAATGGGTTCCTCAAGAGTCATAATATTCAAGGAAGTCATCGAAAGATATTGTAACATTGAATACAACGTGGTGGTTTTGCCTGATCCCGTAGGGCCTGTGACAATGATAATGCCTTCAGGATGGGCCAATAAATTCTTGACCTTTTCACATTGGTCTTCATTTAACCCTAAATCTTCTAAAGACTTTAGAGAATACAATTTGTCCAAAATACGGATGACAATATTTTCACCATAATGTGTCGGCAAAGTTGAGACGCGCAAATCAACCTCACGGCCCAACACATTAAGATTAAATCGTCCATCTTGGGGCATGCGCGATTCTGCAATATTTAAGTGGGAAAGAATTTTTAAGCGCACCGTCAAAGACGGCCATAAATTGTGATGAAAAGCATGTATTTGTTTAAGCACACCATCAATACGGTATCGAAGTCGAATAAACTTTTCTTCAGGTTCAAAATGAATGTCGGATGCCTTTTGTTTAACAGCGTCCATGAGTATAGCCTGTAAAAATTGTACGCCAACATTTTCAATGGTGTTGGAAGACGTTTGAGACATGTTGAAAGATTTTAAAAGATTTTCTAAAGGAAATTCTTGACCATAATAGCGATCGATGGTTTCCAACAAAACAGCGGGTGTAGCAATATAAATTTTAAAGTCAGTAATATTTTCATAACATTGTGTTAAATAATCAAAAAGACGTATGTCTTCAGGATCACACACGGCCACATGCATCACCCCTTTTGTTAAAAAAAGTGGTAATACTTTAAAGGTCGTGGCTTTGTCTTGAGAAAGACGTTTTAAAAGACTGATATCGAGTAATGTCTTTTGTGGATTAAAATTTACGTATCCTTTGTGTTTGGATTGAATATCAACCATCAATTGATCACTGATAAATCCTAATTCCACCAACAAGGCGTCCAAAGGACGGCCTGTTTTTTCGTTTTCAATTTTGGCAATTTGCAATTGATCGGATGTGATGGCACCAGATGTTATTAATTTTTCCAAAAGAGAAAAATTCAGTTGAGGCAAAAACGCTAAGTTTTTCTCATTTTTTAAAGCTTCAAGCATGGGATCGACCTGATATTTTTCAAAATTAACATGACCTTAACAAAATTGTCAAAAAGTACCAGAAAAATTTAACAAAAGACAATATTTTAACAAAACCTAAGGTTATGACGATTTTTTGATAAAATTTTAATTTTAACAGATCTTCTTAACTTACTTTTTGTTTTCAGTATATTTGAAACATTTTGACAACGGCAAATGTTTATCACGAATCAGTACTCTAAGATTTTTCAGTTTTTATTTAAAATAGACCTACTACGTAAATCAATTTGATGCCTTCAAGGACTAAAATCTACAAGATTTTTTAAAATCCTATTTTAACCTACATAGCAGATTTAATATAATAAGATGGTAATGACTTTTAAAAAATTTAATATTTAAGTTTTACTTATTTGATAAATTATTTTTTTTTACTAAAAACTATTTAAAAAAATTAATATTTATGATAGTTTTCTAAAAAAAATGTCTTTTAGGAAAATATTTTGAATAAATCATCTAAATTATATCAAATTTTATTATTATCTTCTATGTTAATATCTATTAATAACAAAGGGTATTCTAGTTATCAATCTGCTGAATTATTGGAGAATGTTGATCAGTCTTCACCAAACTTTAACCAAAATGCAAGTTTAAGAACTATTACCACACAAGAAGAACAGTTGCTTTACAAGCATATTTTTGAAGAAAAAGAATTATTTTGGAGACCTGTGTTAAACCATAATGAAGCTTTAAGAGCTTTAATAAATTTAAAAATTGGTGGACATGAAGTTTCAAACAATGAAATTTTTCATTTAATTTTTGTAGAAATTCAAAAATCAGACTACATTTGGGAAAATAGTAACAATCCCTCTAACCTTCAAGAAAAAATATTTAAATTCTTTAATCTTCCTTCTAATCAATCATTTTTATCCAAGCTACCAGAAGACTTTCAAAAATTATACCATCCTCAAAATTTGTTAGATATGGGGATTACACAAAATAGGGCTTGGGCTTTTCTAAAAAAAGCAGAATTAATTATCGAGCGAAATATAGAAGAAGACAAACAACAAAATGCCAATAAACAACAGCTCTTTTTACAACATAAATTGGAAAGACAAGTGCAATCAGAAAGAGCTAGACAATATTTTGTAAGTGCTGCAAATGTTGGTGATAGAAATGCTCTGAAAATATTAGAAAGTTACTTTCCTCAATCTTATAAATTTTATAATAAAAAAGGAAAAGTTATTTCAAAACAGATCAATAAGTTTATTAAAGATTCTAATATTTATCCTCATCAACTTTATAACACTTTATGAAAAGCTTAAAGATGATAAAGAGATAGATTTAGCCTATAAAGTACTTGATATTGCAGCGAAAAAATTTTATACACCTGCATTAATCGTTATGAATATTAAATATAAAGAACAAAAAAAATATGAAGAAGCATTAGAATGTTCTTTAAAGGCTATAGAAAATGGCTTTAAAAAAGCTAACTTGGGCCTTTTTGATATATTAGGAAACAATTTAAATTTAAACTTAAATTTTGAAACTAAAAAAAGAATTCTAGACGTGTATTTAGAAGTTATGGAAAATGGTGAATTCATTCTACCTACTTCTTTTAATTCTTTATTTGATATAAGACTTGAAGAAGATACATTATTTATGGAAAGACTTTGTAGTGTCTTTTTTAAAATTCTTCAATCAATTCAAGATCCATCTTATATCGGACTTATTACGCCTGCTGCGATGAAGCTTTCTTCTAAACCAAATCTTTTTTCAAAAATAGTATTATTTGGAAGAGAACAAGTTATTCAAGAACAACCCATTTTTCTTGATAATTTTTATAAAAGCATAATTGGCAATTATTTAATGTTTCCACAGAAATTGGTTGATACGATGTCTAATTTTTGCTTTGAAGAAATAGAAAACGCTACTTCTCAAGCCAATTTAGCATCAGAATTTATGGAAAAAATAATAAGAAGCAAAGAAACTTCTGAAGAATTACAAAAAAAATATTTTGAACCAGTTTTAAAATTATCAGCTTCAAAAAATTACGAATATTTAAAAAATATAGCTTTGTCAGCTATTTTTACAAAATCTCATATAACCTCCATCAAACATGTAGTCCTTGACCATCTTATACTTCTCGCACAAAAAGAACCTGAAAAATTTTTATCTTCTAAGGTTGGAGATTACTTATCTATTGTCAATGATCTCTGTATTCAAAGTAAATTTATAAAACCTGAGCATAATAATATGATTCTTGATCTTTTATTAACAGCGGTTGAAAAGGGAGATTTAAAAGCTTTAGATTATACAATTCGAGAAGTTTATGATGAGAAAATAAACTTAAATTCTGATTATGAAGATAGGTTTTATAAATGCGTTGTTCAAAATATTGAACATTTGACAGGAAATCCTTTGAACAACGTTAAATCACTTTTTAGCGGTAAAATTAAATGGCTTAAACCTAACCTTCGAGTTGTTATTGAACATATTGGACAAGCAGCGGATAAAGGAAATTTAGCTGCTATGATATTACTAGGACACACCTATTTGGGAATTGAGCCTTCAACGAATGAAAATATTAATGCAGCATATTTTTGGCTCAAAAAAGCAAAAAACTTAGGTAGCAATGAAGCAGAAAAATACTTAATATTAGCTGAAAGTCTTTCTTCTGTTGGTGATAATGATGAAAAATTAACAAAAATTTTTGAAGAGCAAGACCTTTTATCTTTAAGGGTACAAATTAAATCATCAGAATTTAATGACAAAATTGAAAATGAGTTCAAGAAACCTGAAGAGTTGGAAAACAACAAAATTGAGATTTTAAAAAGGACTAAGGTTAAAACTCGCAAACAAGCCGAACCTAAATTAGCAAATAATTCTAAATACCAACGTTCTAAATTAATGCAATTAGGCCAAATAATTAGAAATCAAAAAGTTGAGCTAGAAAATGCTTGTACTTTTATCGAACTTTCTAAAAGAAGTAAAGAGCTTATTACAGCTATTTTTGAGACTAAGAATATTGAATTGTCTTATAATGATTTGAAAAATTTATTTGAAGATGAATTTTTTAAAAATCAAATTATTGTAACTCATAGTAATAATAAATTAATGATTGCGGCTCACAACCTTCAAACTGGAGAATATAAAACTGCTTCGACTCATGACACTCATGAACATCGTAAAACAGTTAATATAGCTTTTAAAGAAAAAATAAAAGAAATATTAATAATATTTGGGTTATCATGAAATTTTATTATATAAATGATATTTTTATCTTAAATTTTTTATTATGTATTTTTAATTACTCTCAATATGACTGTATTTAATAACGTATTTAATAATAATTTTTTTTATTTCACTTCAGATATATCCTTTGTATTAGGCTAATTTATCATTTTGTATGAGAAATCAGGTTATAAGGAATAATTAACTAAAAATTAGTATTTACAGATTATTGATGATGTAACAGGAGAATATTTTGAAAAATTTTAAATACATTACACTATATTCAATTGTTTTAAATATGATATTGGGGCCAATTGGTATTACCAAAGGCCACGAAAACAACTCTCAATTGCCCTTTCAAATCAATCGCAAAATTTGTCAAAGTTTAAATATTCATGCGGGTGATTTGACGGTTGAAGATCAACCGGGACGTGCTGCAGATGGCAGCATTGTGGCGCCAGCTGATTTGCCAAATAGTTTGCAGGTACAAGTTCCTAATAAAATTTCAATTCCTGTGCATTTAAATATTAAAAGTTTTTCACAACCTGAAAATCCTTTTTATGATCTTACTTTAGATCAAGGAGACGTTGGTCAAATTGATATTGATACCAAATCAGGCAAAATTTATTACAATGACCAACCTCTATTTAATGAACAAGAACAACAAATCCGCGAGGCCTGTCGTCATAGAAACTTTCATTAGTTTTTAAAAACGTCATTAAAATAGTTAATATATACGCTAACTTGTCAATCGAAAACCCTTAGTTAATAAAGTGTTTCAAGAAGTATTCTTATGCATATATAAAATATATGAACAGGTTCATATGATACATTTCACAAGAAATTAAGACCTGAGGCAGGAACGCTCTCTTTTTGCAACAGAATTGTTATTTATTTTATTTATTTAGTTCTTCTATAGAACTTTTATATTCAATAGAATTTTTTAAAATTTTCATATATTTTATCGGTTTACGCATGAATTTTTCAAAACTAGCACCATCAAATCCTCCTCTAGTACCGCAATAATTATCTCTACAATAGGGTTTGTCTCTATCAAAAAATCCTATACCTTTTTCGCCAACAATTATTTCTAACTTACATTTTGAATTTGCTTTATCTTCATACAGAAAAAGATTATTTCCTTTATATGCAGCCGTCCCATGTAAAGTGCAGGTATGACCATTTGTAAATTCTAAATAAGTTCTAAAATAGATAGTATTATCGTTGATTTTAACAATTTCGAGAATATTTTCTGTCATGTTACTTTCTCCAGAAATATAAAAAATTCTGTGATTATATTTATAAACTCCAGTAATTTGATCGATTATAGAAGTTTCATGTGTATCATCTATTATTTGCTTATTTTCTAAGGGCAAATTTTCTGCATAAGAAATCTGAAATAAGAAAATTAAATGAAATGATAATATTATTTTAAACATATAAAACTCGCTTTTTATCAATACTTAGCTTAGACATATAGAGAAATATTATTAAAAATTCCACTAATATTTTAAATTAATTGTTTCTAAAAAACGTCGTTGCTGGCTTGAGCAATGGCCCAGAACTCATCGGCTTGCAGGCTTGCGCCGCCTACCAATAAGCCACCAACATTAGGAATGGATAGAATTTCTGTTGCATTGCTGGATTTAACCGACCCCCCATAAAGAATATCTGTGCTGGGGTAACTTTGAGCTAAAGCTTGATGCATTTCTTCAATCTGGTCACCAGACGGTACCTTGCCAGAGCCAATGGCCCAAACAGGTTCATAAGCCAAAAGACATGAGGGATGAAAAATAGCTTTGGCTTGGCTCATGACCACATCAACAGCAGACCCACTTTCACGATCTGTCAAACTTTCACCCACACACACGATGGGAATCAAACCAGCTTCAAGAACACGTTGAATCTTCTCGGCAATAATTTTTGAGGTTTCAGCCATTTGTGTGCGTCGTTCTGAATGGCCTAAAATGACATAGCTACAAGACAAATCTTTTAGCATTGTGGCACTTACCTGCCCTGTGTGGGCACCATTGGTGGCACTAGAACAATCTTGTGCGCCTAATTTTAAGGTTGATTTTGACAGGGCTGAGGCCGCAATACTTAAATAAGGATAGGGTGGGCAAATCACCACTGTTGCTTGCGTTGAATTTTTTTGACTTAAAGCCACCAAATCTGTGGTTAATTCTTTGGCATTGGACAACGTTCCATTCATTTTCCAATTACCAACGATAATTTTAGACATATTTTCTCCCAATCTTAATACTTAATTCTAACTTAGTTTAATCATGTTGAAGGCGTGGAAACAACCCCTCTGGCACAGGAAGTGTGTCACCAGGTGTTAATTTACGATCTAACAAATGACATAAGTTGCGTTGATCCTGTGCCACAGCCAACTGATCTAACAATTTAGAAGCAGCTTTGGGAACAATGGCTTGAGACAAAATTCCCATATGTCTTAAAACCTCGACTAAAACGTACAAAACTGTGTTCATCCGCAACGGATCTGTCTTTTTCAACGACCAAGGTTGCTGAGCATCAATATATCGATTGCCTTCCGCCACCAACGCCCAAATACTCTCACACATTTTTGATAAAGCTTGATGATCCGCATGCTTGCGCACCTCATCGATTGTACGTTGACACAAATTTAAAATGTTTTGATCTTTTTCAGTGTACTCTTCAGGCTGTGGAATTTTACCTTCAGCATTTTTTTGAATGAATGATAAAACACGTTGGGAAAGGTTACCAAAATCATTGGCCAAGTCTGAATTAATTCTTTGCAGTAAAGCACCTTCTGAAAATTCACCATCTTGTCCAAAGGGAACCTCGCGGCATAGGAAATAACGAATTTGATCTGAGCCATACTTTTCAATTAAAGCAATAGGATCGATGGTATTTTTTAAAGATTTAGAAATCTTGGCTCCTTGATTTGTCCACCAACCGTGGGCAAATACTTTCTTAGGCGGCTGAAGACCCGCTGCCATCAAAAAGGCGGGCCAATAAACCGCGTGGAACCTTAAAATATCTTTACCCATTAAATGCAATGATTCTGACCAAAGTCTTTGTGATTTTTCATCAAAATCATCAGGGTACCCCAGAGACGTTAAGTAAATTGTGAGGGCTTCAAGCCAGACATACATAATGGGGTTACGATCAGACGTCGACGCAATGTCGCTTGCTTGTGGCACAGGAATACCCCAATTAAACGTAGACCGAGAGATCGATAGATCATGAAGGCCACCTTCGACAAAACGCATTACCTCGTTGCGGCGCGATTCAGGACTAATAAAATCTGGATTCGTGCGATAGAATTCTAGCAATGGTTCTTGCCAGGCCGAAAGACGAAAAAAGTGGCTTGGCTCTTCCACCCACTCAACCGCAGCACCCGAAGGGGCTTTTCCATCAATTAATTCTTTTTCCCCATAAAAAGCCTCATCCCGTATGGCGTACCAGCCGGCATAAGTTGATTCATAGATATGTCCATTTTCTTCTATACACTGCCAAATATGTTGAGCCGCTTTATGATGATGTGGATCGGTTGTGCGCATAAATGCATCAGGGGTGGCATCGATAATGGGATATAGATCCCGAAAATGTTGTGACACTTTATTGACAAAATCTAAGGGTGCCATATTGGCCTCTCGCGCCGACTTTTCAATCTTTTGACCATATTCATCGGTGCCTGTCATAAAAAATACATCATAGCCATCAAGTCGCTTAAATCGCGCCAAAACATCCGCCGTAATGGTTGTATAGGCACTGCCAATATGAGGCGCATCATTGACATAATAAATGGGTGTCGTGATGTAATATTTTTTGCGCGGCATCCTAGGCATCAACTTTCTTTAAATAAAAATTAAAAAAACATAACATTTCCAAGGGCAAATAGCCATCTTTGATCCTAAAGAGGATCTGAATTTATGAATAAAAAACGTTCTGCACTTATTAAAGAGATAAAAAATTTCATTAATCAAGAATTAATTCACAGGCACAGTCAAAAGATCAAATACGCCTGGCAGAGGCAAGCACGTCCTTCTCAACGCGAGCCAGAGGGCAATTGGCATACCTGGTTGATTTTGGCAGGCCGGGGTTTTGGTAAAACCCGTGTGGGGGCAGAGACACTTCGTCGGTGGGTATGTCAAAAAAGATATCATCGAATTGCCTTGATTGCCGATACCGAAGGCGATGGCCGCGATGTCATGATTGAAGGTGAAAGCGGCATACTTGCCGTGCATTCTGAAGAAGAACGTCCCTGTTATGAGCCTTCTAAACGACGATTGGTATGGAAAAATGGCGCAATCGCCACGCTATACAGTGCCGAAAATTATGAAAAATTACGCGGTCCCCAATTTGATGCGGCTTGGATCGATGAAATGGCCAAATTTCGTCAAGCTGAAAAAATATGGCAACAACTACAATTTGGTCTGCGCTTGGGAACAGATCCCAAGGTCATTATTACAACCACACCGCGACCTCTGCTCTTTTTAAATCAACTGATGGCCCAAGAAGGTCAAGGCTTAATTGTCACCCGCGGATCTACCTTTGATAATAAAGACAATCTCTCACCTTCTTTTCTGTCATGTATGGAACAAACCTATGCTAATACGCGTTTGGGACTTCAAGAACTTTATGGTGAAGTCTTGGCGTCTTCGCATCAAGCTTTATGGCGTTATGAAACCTTGGACAAATTGCGTGTGACCTCATTGCCCTTCTTTAAACGTTTGGTTGTGGCTTTAGATCCGGCTGTGACCAATCACGCTACCAGCGATGAAACAGGTATCATTGTGGCAGGATTATCGCAAACGGGAGAGGCTTATATCCTTGAAGATTTAAGTGGTAAATATTCAACCGCAAGATGGGCTGAAATTGCGGTTGATGCCTACCGACGTTGGCAAGCCGACCGGTTGGTGGCTGAAGTCAACAAAGGGGGTGATTTGGTTGAAAAAGTGATCCGTTCGGTTGATCCCTTGATCAGTTATAAAGGTCTGCATGCCTCACGGGGGAAAATGACACGGGCCGAGCCGATTGCTGCTTTGTATGAACAAGGGAAAGTATTTCACGTGGCAACAGGTCTGGCACAACTGGAGCGTCAGCTTTGTACCTATACAGGAGATAAAGGCGAACCTTCGCCTGACCGCCTGGATGCGTTGGTATGGGCTTTAACCGAATTGATGTTCGAATCGTCCCAACGACCCAAACCCCATTTATGGAAAATTTAAAAAATTTTCTATCTCTGATTGAGAAAAGCCCCAAATTATGATAGCTATTTTTAATGACTATTCCCTCTTCTCTTATGCAACGTCGCGGTTTGATGTTGGTTTTATCGTCGCCTTCGGGTGCAGGAAAAACCTCAATCTCGCGTCAACTGCTTGCTTTAAATCAAGATCTACAGCTTTCTGTCTCTGTCACGACACGCCCTCAACGTCCTAGTGAAATTCATGGCAAAGACTATCTTTTTATCACAGAGGCTGAATTTTTAAAGCATCGTGATCAAGGAAATTTATTGGAATCAGCCACAGTGTTCGATCATTCTTACGGCACCCCTCGAGGGCCGGTTGAGCAACATCTTAATGAGGGCAAAGATGTTTTATTTGATATTGACTGGCAAGGCACACAATTATTAAGTCAATCGGCACGTGGCGATTTGGTCACCCTTTTTATTCTCCCCCCCTCGTGGCAAGAGCTAGAGCGACGTCTAAGATCACGCGCGCAAGATAGCGATGAGATCGTCAATAAAAGAATGTCCAAAGCTCATGATGAAATGAGCCATTGGGCAGAATACGATTATGTTTTAATCAACGATAATTTTGAAGAAACTGTAAGCAGAGCTCAAGCCATTTTGACCGCTGAAAGGTTAAAACGAAATCGTCAACTCAGTTTAAGTGATTTTATTATAAATCTTAAAAATTAGGACATTAAGAAATTAAATATGGAACAGATAACGCCATGCATCGATATTGCGTTTAAAAAGATTTTTGGTGTTGAAGAGAACAAAGATCTGTTGATCTCGTTTATCAATTCGATCGTCAGTGCTGAAGATCAGATC
>JBPBPI010000128.1:0-3029 GCA_050954885.1 Janthinobacterium lividum
TGTGTAAGGTTATATATTTGCATACCATCCCCGGCCCCCTTCCCAGACGGTGCCGTGAACCACTATGCAAACGATCTTGTGCGTTGCCCTTCGCAGTTGACTACCTCTTCCCATTCATAGCGGGCCGAAGCAGCGTGCATGCATGCCGCATTCTTTTGCTAAAATTGCACCACGCAACGCAATGCAGCTATCCCTTCCTTTGTTTACAAACCCTGCGCGCCTTTCTCATGCGCGACTGCACGAGCTTGTTTGCGCCTTATCAATCTCTCCATCATAGCATCATAACATCATAGCATCTCTGCTTCCCGAATTACCACTGTTGTCCTCCCATTTAGTTTTTGAGCAATGGCGCCTAAAAGACCAGCCACCACGGCCAGAGGAGCCATCGCGTCTCCCGCCGCTGGCATGGCTACGCGCAAATCGCCGCGCAAGCAGACGCCTGCCACGAAAGTGAAGGAGACGCTAGCCTCCGTCACCGTTTCGCCGTCGAAGGTCACGAAGGTCACGAAGAAGAAGACGACGATGACTGTGAAGAAGATTGCTCCAGCCAAGGAGGAGGTTTCGCCGCTCAAGAAGGCATCTCCTAGGAAGAAAGCGACTCTCGGGAACGAAGCGACACTGGCGAAGAAGGCATCGCCGGCAAAGAAGGCATCGCCGGCAAAGAAAGCGTCTTCAGCGAAGTCTACCACAGCAACAGCGACAGCGTCTCCAGCTCCCGCAGGCAAGGTCACCAAGCCTCGCGGCCGACCATCGAAGAAGTCGCCAGCCAAAGAGTCTGACGCTCCCGATCCTGAACCTGAAGTGGCTCCCAAGCTACGCGGCCGGCCGAAGAAGGCGTCCCCTGCCAAAGGCGTGGGCGAACAGTCCGGTGCTGAGACCGATGGCGCTGATTCGCCGCCCAAGAAAGAACGCGGGAGGCCGAAGAAGGAGGCATCACCCGCGAAGAAGGAGGCATCACCCGCAAAGAAGACGAAGAAGCAGGCTGAAGACCCCGAGACGGACGTCGACGATGTACCTTCTGTGCCCGCCGCCTTTGCGAAGAGCCCTCCGAAACGGACGTCCAAGACTGCAAGTCAGCCGGAGGAGTGGACCGACAGCCCGGCGAAGAAGCAACGCAAGAGGTCTGCAGAGTCGGAAGACCAGCCGGTAGAGCGTCACTCCAGCATCGGCGGTATACGGCAGTCTATCGAGGCCGCCGGGAGTGCTATCGGGAGTGCCATTGGAGCCCTCACTGGATCGCCCGCGCCGTCTCGTAAAGGCAGCAAGTCGCAGAGTCCGGTGAGGAACCGTTCAGCCAGTCCAGCCAAGAAGGCCAAGGGGTCTGCTGCTCACAAAGCCAAGTCTCCTAGCCCGACCAAGGGCCGCAGTCCTGTAAGGAACCGTTCAGCCAGTCCACCCAAGAAGGCCAAGGGCTCTGCTGCCCACAACGCCAAGTCTCCTAGCCCGACCAAGGGCCGCAGTCCTGTAAGGAACCGTTCGGCCAGTCCGCCCAAGAAGGCCAAGGGCTCTTCTGCCCACAACGCCAAGTCTCCTAGTCCGACCAAGGGCCGCAGTCCTGACAGGAAAGGTCGGCCAGTTAGCCCCAACAAAAACAAGAATGACGATATTGTGGAGACAGCAGCTCGAACTCGATCGGCAAGCCCAGCCAAGTTACGCAAGGCTTCTGTTTCTGCCCACAAAGCCAAGTCTCCTAGTCCGACCAAGGGCCGCAGTCCTGACAGGAAAGGTCGGCCGGCGAGCCCAACGAAAGGCAAGAAGGACGATATCGCGGAAACAGCAGCTCGAAGCCGATCGACGAGTCCAGCCAAATTACGCAAGGCGTCCAATACATCACACAAGCAGACTGGCCGATCATCGAGGCAGGCAAGCCCGAGCAAAGGTGCAACAGACGACAATTCGGGCCCAGCGCCAAGCAATGGCTCCAAGAGCTCGGCGGGCTCTCGCAAAGGCTCGGGCAACACATCGAAGGCTATTGGTGGGATTGACGACGGATTCCAGAAACTTACACCACCCACGTCCAGACGCGGGTCCGGAAGCAAAAGCCCAAGCCCATCTAGGTCCTCGGCACATAGCAGTCCGGTCAGGTCTAGGAGCCGCAAGGGAAGTAGTCCGACCCGAAGCGATGCGAAGGACTTGGAGTACGCTATCAAGAAGATCGCCACGGCGGATGAGCAACGTGTGCGGGAGGCAGGGATCCTGGAGCTGCCCAAAAGGCACCAGAGGAGCAAGAAGTCCGCTACGAAGAAGTTCAAGGCCTTTGTTGGCAGTGATGACGACGACGACGACGATGATCATGGGCGAGACGAACTCGGTAAGGTATAAATTCGCCGCATTGGGTTTGCTTTACTGACTATAGCCTCCAGCCGGACCATCGAAGCCTCCTTCCAGGCGCGGCTCTCGTTCGCCCAGTAGACAGCAGCCGCCAGAGCCTCCAGCACGACCATCCCGTGGAAGCTCACCTGATAAGTCAGGTTCACCAAGCAAGCAGGCTTCGCGTAAAGGCTCCGCCGCCCAGCCGCCGTTGAATCAAGGCTCCCGCAAGAACTCGGCGAGTCACCCACCATCGCCACAGAGACCAACCAGCGCGGGTGGTGCAGGTACCAGCAAAGGTCAAGGTAAGAAGGTACTTGGGCCGCATGAGCCGTCAGCTCCGGACCGCGGTACAGTGCGCTCGTCTACCAATCCACAACATATTCCGGGCACAGACAAGGAGAACCCGTTCTTCGAGACCATGCCTGGCCCGGAGACGTGGCATAGGCGTATGGCGCCGTACTTCCCGTTCGGCGAGACACCGTTCATGGAGCAGGAATTGAGTAGGCAGATCAGCGAAGATCTAGCCGGAGGTGAGTGTCGCTGCCGCGGCATGTCCTCCAATTCCGTAGTGGCTGACGCGCAGATGCAGGCAAAGATCAAACGGTCGAGAAGAAGGGCCTCGGTCAGACAGTCGTTGCTTTTGGCAAGGACGCGGTTCGCCGGCTCAGTGGCATCTTCGTTGCCCCAACGCCAGAGCCGGCTGCACCACCACGGCC
>JBPBPI010000129.1:0-8843 GCA_050954885.1 Janthinobacterium lividum
TATATCCATTGAGGGAACTCCTGATGTTTAAGTCTCAAGAGTTTACCTCAATACTAATGATCTTTTTTAATTATCCTTAAACGCAACTCGGGTTAATTTAGGTGAATCAAACGTTTAATAAGTCAAACACAGCTACAAGTTCCATGTGTTCTGACCACAAAAATTGATCAAAAGGATAGACATCGGTTAGTTTAAAACCACTTTGAATCAAAAATTTGGCATCACGTGCAAAGGTCTTGGGGTTACAAGACACGTATACAATGCGGGACACTTGTGATAAAGCCAACTGTTTGACTTGCCCGTGCGCACCATCTCGCGGGGGATTGATCACAATCAATTGATAAGGTTTAAGTTCAGACGCTTGTAAAGGATCATTAAAAAGTTGTCGATTGTATGTTTTGATGGTTCGTTGGTATTTTTGCGCTGTTTGGTTCAAGGCTTTCAGGGCATCTGAATCAAATTCATATCCATCAACATTGGCAAATTGTGAAAGGGGCAAGGTCAAGGTTCCTCGACCACAAAATAGGTCGGCAATACGGGATGTATGAGGGGGAATGAGGGAACATACCTTGTCAGCCAGCCATTGATCTGAATGTTGGCTCGCTTGTAAAAACACATAAGGTGTGACGTCAACCGGGCAATTTCCAAAAGTGACCGTGGGCCTTTGTCTGATATAAACAGGTTCCTGTTGCGCAATTAGCCGAACTAATTTTTGTGCTTCAGCAAATTCAGCACTCAGCTCGCGTTGTTCTAGTGACAAAGAGGTTAAAGCTGTGGATTCGATGGCCACATCAAGGCCTTGATCACACTTTAATATAAAAATTTCTGCTTTTGATGATAACGGTAGCAATTTTGTTAAAAAATCTCTCAGGGATGCTACGATTTTTTCAATTTCTGGCACCGCGATCAAACAGGTTTTAAGATCGATAATATGGTGAGTTTGCCGTTGGTAAAAACCTAAAACAACGCCTTTAGAGATACGCTGTGCTTTCAAAACAACCCGTCGGCGTGTGGCAGGATGGACACTTTCTAAAGGATGAATATTGACTTGAGATATGTCTAGCGTGCGATTCAGAGGATCAAATATTTTTTGACGTTTGTAAGATGTGTAATCTTCAGGCGATAAATCTTGAGACGAGCAACCGCCACACTGGCTAAAATGAGGACAAAGAGTTGTCTTAATCAAATGCGCCGTGTTCATATAAATTTTCAACCAAACTAAATAAATTTTTGACCTATACCGATGATAAATATAATGACAAAAAAATTTATATCAATGGCTGATCTCTCTTTAATTCATGTGGCGGCTGGTCGCAAACACAGGCGTATTGCGCGCGCATTCTTGGGCAAAATTTTGGTAGATCAATTGACACATTTTAGGGTCATTTAGTGCATAAACTAAAGCTGCACTAGTGAAGACATTTTCTGGCACTTGATCCGTTGCAATATCCGGCAGAGAGGCCTCAAGGGTACCATCTTCACGAATAATAATGGCCACATCCATTTGTTCTAATTTTAGATCTATATTACGATTTTCTTTCCTCATTTTACTAATTCCTTATTTATTTAAATCTATACTTTAATGTATACATTATAATTAATTTCCGTTCACACTTATGGTATAGACCCTCAATCGTTAAAAATTGGATAAGAAATATTATTTTTTTAATTTAATTTAAAAAATATTTTCCTAAAATGTGGGTTAGAAAAAAATCACTTTTGACAATTTCTTTTTATTGACAAAATTTTTTTTATAAAATAATTTTGACAAAATTATGATTAATAAAGGTATTTTAAATATGATAAAAAAGTTTTTAACATTTATTATATTGATGATTATCTTTATGACAAAGTCAACAATTGCAACGCAAACAGTTGTTGAGCCTGAAGATAATACTGAAAAAAAATCATTCTTTTGTATGCCAATTGAGATTCATCAACAAATTTTCTCTCAAATTAGTTCGATTGACTTAGGTATCTTTGCCTTAACTTCTAAAGCAAATTATAATATTGCTGAAACCATGGTACCATATCTGCCAATATCTTTAAATTTAGCGTGTTTTGAAAAGTCTGATTTGTCTTTCGTAAATGGTAATCCTCGGTCCTTTTTTACGAATGATAATTACAAATCTCCTTTTATCAATGACAATTATAGATCTGATAAAATCAGAGTATTTTTTAGTAAAATGTTAGAAAACCAAGATAATTTTCATAAAAATTTTTATGCTGTGCTTTCTAAAGATATAACCAATTTCTGTGATTTTATAATTTTTGAAAATATGAATGATTTTTGTGAAAAATCTGGTTTTCAATTAGATTCTTCTATTAAAAAAGAAATGCAAAAATATAATCGTAATATTGATGATAGAGAATTTTATAAGAAGGAAGGTCGATATAATCTCAGGGATATGCATAAATCTTTAAAATTTAGACATTCTATTTTTGTGCTTTTTAGTCAAGAATTTCCAAAACTTGCAAAGCAAATTGAAGATATTAAAAATTGTATCAAACTTCATCAAGAAGTATATGATTTTAGTACATTGCGTTATGCAATGGAATGTATAACATTTAGCGAAAAGGGTTTTGAAGTAACAAAAAATTATGGCTTAAATCCAAAAGATTTACAACGTATTACTCTTATTTTTAATTCGATTGATTTAAATAAAAATATACAAATTTCAAGGATTCAAAAGGTCAGAGCAGTTTCTCCCTCGACTAAATATTATTATAAGGAAGGATATAAAATCTTGATGAAAAGGAACAAAGATTAGCTCTTAGTCTTATTTATTTTAAAAAATATTACAGGAGAATCTTATTATTCCCTAACACGTTATAAGCTAGGGTATTCTGGGGGAAGTATGCAATTAGCTAGAATACAAAAAGATGGAATCATTGATGTCATTGGACGTGATGACTTATCTACAATTTTTCGCAAAGGTATTTAAGATATAAATATAATATCTTTAAGTTGATAATGGATGCCATGGCCACCAGGCAGTTGCATCACACAACCGCAATCAAGTAATAAATCTCTGGTTGGGGTTGCTTTTGAACAATCGGCTTAAATAATTGTAAAATTTGAGCCGAATAGGTTATTTATTCGGCTCAACCATGTTTTTTAGTCGTCGCGATGCGTTCTTTCATCACGCTCGTGCCGTTCTTGGGCTTCCAGACATAATGTGGCAATAGGGCGTGCTTCAAGACGCAAGAGACCAATGGGTTCACTTGTTTCTTCACAATATCCATAGCTGCTGTCATCGATACGCAGCAAAGCTTCTTCAATTTTATTGATCAATTTACGTTCACGATCGCGGGCGCGCAATTCAATCGCGCGATCTGTCTCCGTTGAGGCACGATCAGCAAAATCAGGTTCGTTGTGGGTTTCTTCTTGAAGCAAATGTAATGTTTCAACAGAATCTTTTAAAAGGTCTGATTTCCATTTTAATAACTTTTGACGGAAATATTCAAGCTGTGATTCGCTCATATATTCTTCTTGATCAGATGGTTTATAGTCATCCATTGCTGATGTTAAAAGTTGATCCTCTGTTTTATTCTCTTTTTTATTATTATTCAACATCTTAGTGCCTTAGTAAGGTTATAAATGATTTCTTATAACATCTTTTGTGACTTTGGTAAATGAGGCCTGAAAATAAAAAATAATTAAAGGTTTGCCATCTCAAGTTTTGTGATCTCAATGGCCAAGCGCTGTTCAATTTCTTCAACAATTGAATTTAACTTGGGGTCTTGCGCTGGTGACATATTTTGATTCATCATATCAGACAGATGACGCATGTCTGATACGGACAGATCACCTATTAAAAGACTGGTGCGTAATTTATCAAGTTCTTGTAAAATCTTCTGGCCATTTTCTTCGGAACGCACTGGCCCCCTATGACTTTCATCAATATTTTGAAGCTGTAACAACTCATTTAAAGGTGTGAGAGCTGATAATGAAGACGCAGGTGCAGATTGTGATAAACCTTCGGTCTCAGGACTCGAGCTTAACTCTTTAAAATGATTGATGCTGTCTCCTTTTTTGGCACGTGGTGGTGTTGCTGTCTTTTGAAGACGAAAAGAATCAATTTTAATCATCAGTATTTAAGACTTTCTCATGTATTCAATAGAATTATTTTCTAAATTCATTATTTATTCATATTTTTTCTTTATTTAAGTATACGAGAAAACATCTCAGATGAAACCCCTAAAGATAACATCGCAACTTGGCATGGTTTTCGCATCAGGTTAAATGAATAAAAATGATAAATTTTATAAAAGAATTATTAGAACCCATGAAAAAAGTTAAATTTTTAAATGAAAGTGATGTAAAAAGCAGACTTGTTCTGAACTTTTTTGCGATCTTAAATTTTTATTTAATTTTATCACACACCGCTGCGGCCCATAGCGTGCGCGTCAAAGACATTGTGTCCTTTGAGGGTGTGAGAGACAACCAATTGGTGGGATATGGCCTTGTGGTTGGTCTTAATGGTACAGGGGACACCTTAAAAGATTCTCCTTATGCCCAAGAGACCATGGTCAGTATGCTCGAGCGATTAGGCATCAACGTCCGTGACCGTATCACCGATATGAAATCCAAAAATGTTGCAGCTGTGATGGTGACCGCTAATCTTGCGCCATTTTCGCGTCACGGTAGTCGGATGGATGTCACGATCTCTGCCATTGGCACCGCCAAAAGTCTTCAAGGCGGTGTTTTACTCGTGACCCCTCTCATTGGTGCCGACGGCGATGTTTATGGTGTGGCTCAAGGATCTATTGCCATCGGTGGATTTACCGCCAAAGGTGATTCAGGATCATCGGTCACCAAAGGTGTGCCCACCAGTGGCCGTATTGCCAATGGCGCAATCATTGAAAAAGAAGTAGCCTTTGATTTAGGAGCTTTACAAAATATCAAAGTATCTTTACGCAATCCTGATTTTACCACCGCCAAAAGAATTGCCGAAGCTGTCAATTCCTTCAGTCGGGGCAGCGTTGCTAAAGCTCTCGATCCTCACACTGTTGATATTGCCATCCCTGCAGCCTACCGCGGCAAAACCACAGAATTTTTGACCCAAATTGAACAATTGCGCGTCACCCCTGATCAAGTGGCCCGCATCATTATCGATGAACAAAATGGCGTGATTGTCATGGGCGAGAATGTTCGCATCTCAACGGTGGCCATCAGTCAAGGCAATTTGACCATCCGCATCACGGAAACACCCCAAGTATCTCAACCCAATCCTTTTTCCAGCCAAGGCACCACGGTGGTGGTTCCCCGGAGCGATATCTCGGTTGATCAAGGTGAGGGCGAGAAAATGATGGTGTTGGATGGCGGTGTCACCTTGCAAGAATTGGTCAGTGCTTTAAACAGCCTGGGAGTATCACCGCGGGATATGATCACCATTTTACGAACCATTAAAGCGTCAGGCGCTTTACAAGCTGATATTGAGGTTTTGTGATATGTCGACAATTACATCTACGTCTCTTGCCAAACCATCTTTGCCTTATGAAGGATCTGATCCCAAAAAGATCCAAGAGACAGCTGAAAAGTTTACCTCGGTATTTTATGCCCAGTTTGTAGGCGAGATGATGAAAGAGCAAGAATCCATCGGTGGTTTTGGTGAGGAAATGTTTCAATCTTTTTTATCCGAATCCATTGCGGAACAATTAACTTTATCTGACTCTGGTCAAGACATGGTTTCAACCATCTCTCAACAACTTATCCAATTACAAAATGGTGGCAAAATATCTTTGGCCCCTGAAAATATTTCTTCAACTCAAGGAGACTCCAAATGACATATCAAACTTTAGAAAATATTGTCAGTGCTTTGACCGAAGTTCTGACCATTGAAAATGGTTTATTAAAAGAATTTAAAGCCCAAGAAGCGTTGATATATTTGGAACAAAAGAATCAGCTGATGGACGCCTTGCAACATCAAACAGAAAATCTTAAAAAAGATGCTCAGATGCTGTACCAAAAAACAGGCGCTGAAAAAGATCACCTCAGAGATCAAGTCAAAACAATTTATACCTTGGCCCAAGAAAATGATTCTCTGATCGATAGAATTTGTCAAATCAATCAAAGGATCATGAATCGAATTATGACAAAAGTTCGTAAAATCACATCACCGGTTGATTTCTACACGGCTCAAGGGCAAAAAAATCAATTGAGCCAATACCATCGTTATGCAACCGCACCTATGGCATTTAGTAACCAAATATAAAGGTTTGAAGACATGGTCAATACAGTTTCAAATGGCGGATTGACAGCAGCAACGCAAAATGCGCTGAGTGGGATCAATGCCGCCAATCAGAAATTGGGCGTTATTTCAAACAATATCGTCAACGGCAGCACACCTGGCTTTTCAGCTAAAAAAATTGACATCATCAGTCGTGATTTTGGCGGCATCGGCAGCGGTGTCCAAACAAATGCACCATATCGCAATACCGACGAAGTGCTTGTTGAAGATATCCGGGTACAAAGCAGCGAGGTTAATTTTAACAAAAGATTGAATCAAACCTATCAAAATATTCAAGAGCATTTCGGCACGCCAGGTCAACACAATTCCCTGGGAAATCAAATGCGTAATTTTACCAACAGTGTGTCCGCCGTGGCCACATCCCCCAATTCAACAATTTTACAAAATCAAGTCATTAATGCGGCAAAAACTTTGACCGCTGAGCTTGGCAAATTAGGGACCAATGTTCAATCATTGCGTAATGCTAGTGATCAAAATATCGCTCAAACAGTTGAGGCGGTGAATACTGCCTTGAATACTGTTAACAACCTCAACACCTTGATTGTTCAAAATCAAGCCTCAGGGGCGTCTGTTGCTGATTATCAAGATCAACGAGATCAAGCAGTAAAGACAATTACAGAGCATATGAACATCACGGTCCGTGTGCAACCGTCAAACACAGCGTCGCAAAGTTTTGCAGGATCAATTCAAATCACAACCGGTAACGGCTCGAGCTTATTACAAGGCGGTGTTGTGACACCTTTAAGCTTTATCCCAACCACCAGTATCGATGCGACATTTAATGCACCAACATCCATTTTGTTAAACGGCATCAATATTGCGCCTCAAATCACCGGTGGCACATTGGGCGCAGATATCCAAATTCGTGACACAATTTTGCCCCATCTTCAAAATGATTTAGACACCCTGACGGTTCAATTGCGCGATTCTGTGAACAGTGTCCACAACCTTGGATCTGGGTTTCCAGCGTCTCAAGCTTTGACAGGACAACGATCGATGGCAACTGGTGGCAACACACCTTTTACCGGCAGTGGCGTCGTTCGCGTGGCTTTGGTGGATTTGACGTCTGGAAATTATATTCAAGCTCAAGATTATGACTTGTCGCGTGCGGCAACGCTCAATGATGTCATGACCAATTTGACCACAACAGGCAGCGGGGGTAATATCCGTGTTCAATTGACTGCCAACAATCAACTCATGGTCTCTAGCACACTGCCTAATGTTGGCGTGGCTGTGTGTTCCGTGGGTCAGCCTGCGCACGAGACCATGAGTGGTAAAAGTTTAGGTTTCTCTCATTATTTTGGCCTCAATGATTTTTTTGTGACCCCGTCCATGGCCGTTCAAGATGGTCAATCTATCGCAGGGGCCACCAATCAATTGGCATTAAGAGATGATATTAAAAACACGCCAAGTCTCATGTCCCGTGGCCAAATCAATGGGATCACACCTGGGCCAGTTGCGCCAGGCACCCCTGCCATTGCTCAAGGTGATCGGTCTGTTATGCGTTCGATCTCAGATGCATTAAACAATAAGATGTTATTTCAAACCTCAGGCAATCTAACCGCTCGTTCAACCACCTTTGCGGGTTATGCCAACGATATTATTGCCACCAATGCAACAGCCACAGCCAACAATGCCCAAGCCTATAAAACAAAAAATGAACTGCTATCTGCATCGGAAAAACGTTTGTCAGATGTCTCAGGGGTTAATTTGTCCAGTGAAGTGGGAGATATGATGTTGACACAGAAGCTTTTAACGTCTTCAGCACGTGTGCTGAGTGTGGTCAAAGAATGTTTCGACATTTTATTAAAAATTTAAGAAGAGGGTTAAAATGCCAATCGTTGGAAATGCAAGTGATTTAGGAACTTTTAATCAGATAACATCAACAGCACAAGGCTTGTCGCAAAAGGCCAATCAGTTGAATATTCAAAGTTCAACCGGTGAGAAGGCGCAACTTTTTTCTGATTTTGCACCTGAAGCTCGACTTTATACCGGAAATTTTGACCTGAAATCTGAAAACACACAATTGATCGACGATTATAAGGTCTGTCAAGGACGGCTTCAAAATGCTGAAGTTAAGATACGTTCCATCAACGATCGGTTTAACGAGTTTCGTATTCAACTGACGCAAGTTCTCAGCCCCGATGGGGCAAAAAATGCCGAATTTAAAGATTATTGTGCAAAAACCTTACAAAGTATTCAATCGTCTTTAAATGGCAAAGATATCCAAGGCGACAATTTGTTTGGCGGCAATAAAACCTCAGGGCTCGCATGTGATATCAGCAAATTGCCGACCTTTACATTAGGACAAGCCCCAAATTATGACTATGCTGTGGGAGATTCCACCCTTCAACAAGTAGGTGACGCCACAACCTATGGTGTGACCGCCTTTACCCAAGGATTTGCCCAAGTTCTGCAATGCCTCAAGATTGGGGCAGATAATGCTCCTAATACGGATGCCAACAGCCCGTCCATGCAACTTTTGCGTCAATGTATAGCTGATTGACGTAATGATTTGTCTTTGATATTTTGAGTGAATGAGTTACGGATATAGCATAGATTTAAGGGAACGTGTTCTGTTTTATATTG
>JBPBPI010000130.1:0-3217 GCA_050954885.1 Janthinobacterium lividum
TGTGCCCGCCTATGTGCCCGCCTATGTGCCCGCCTATGTGCCCGCCTATGTGCCCGCCTATGTGCCCGCCTATGTGCCCGCCTATGTGCCCGCCTATGTGCCCGCCTATGTGCCCGCCTACATATATACCTATGTGTATGCCTGCTCAAGTGCCTACTTCATAAGCTATAGCTTGTGAGTTTGTGAGTGGGTTTGTAGTGGCGGACTTGGACCGCTTGGTATGTCTATGCTTCTATAGCGGAATGCTTCCGTTCCTATCACTATTACTACTCTTGATTCATGCTCCTCCTCCCACGCACAAGCTGCTTTTTTTTTTTTCAAACGACTACACGATACGACGAAGACCAAGACAATGAACTGGATGCATGAGCAGTGACTGTCAAGAGCCAGGCTAATAACATCTCAATAGAGCGTGGTCGCGCGAAAGTGAACATCTGGGCCACGGCGCCTTCACCTTCTCGAACTCAACATGTCGCGCCAATTCCCTGACATAACGAACAAGCTGTCCGCGCCGAAGAAAGTCTCTCTCTTCGAGCGGCAGCGTCAGGAAGCAGAATCGAAGAAGCTACGCGAAGAGGCTGAGACGAGAAAAGCGCTGCGTGATTTCGAGGACTCTTTTGCGGACGAGGAGGACGATGATTCTACACGACTAGCGGGAGCTGATAGGGCTAGGAACTCGTTCGGTGGCGGTGGCGGACCGCCGGGTGGTCCAAGAGGCAGTCTTGGTGGACCGAGACATTTCACCAGTTCTGGCAGGAGGGATGTTGGACCCGGCAGTCTCGGACCTGTGCCCAGTCTGAAGAGGAAGAATGAGTTCGAGGACAGGCCTCCACAAAGCAAGATCGGAGGCAACAATTCTGGGCGTGCGCCTGGATTTGGCCAACCGGGTTCAAGTGGTAGGGGAAGAGACGGCCTTGGCTCTCTGCTAGACGACGATGAAGAGCACGAACAGAGAAGATCGCCTGAGCCAAATGTGAGGAAGCCGACTATGTTACTACAGTCGCTACCTCGAAACATGACAAAGGACAACATCAGAGATCTGGTAGCGAACGTGCTCAGGATCGAAGATGTTTCCATACTAGAGCTGTCTGCGGCCGACGCACGAACTCAACGTACACAATCCGCTGTCATCACCCTTACCGCGGATACGCCTATAAGCGAGGTTGACAGCACGGTCACCACTCTGCAAGGTCAATATCTGGGCTATGGTTGCTATTTGAAGCTCTCCC
Source organism: Janthinobacterium lividum (assembly GCA_050954885.1). Classification (GTDB taxonomy): domain Bacteria; phylum Pseudomonadota; class Alphaproteobacteria; order Caedimonadales; family Caedimonadaceae; genus JBPBPI01. The sequence goes on from JBPBPI010000130.1 coordinate 1,230, forward strand.
GACACGTTTCGACGATGGGGTCTTCAACGTCAACCACAAGCAACATGCATAGTCTGATCGAGACACATCCATTTGGCGCCAAGCAGGCTATTGTACATCCTACAGTCGGCGGATCACTCAGAAATGCTCCTCCACCTAACAGCTATGGTAACCAGCCACCGCCAAATACATATGCTGCAACAAGGTCTGGCTCGACGCAGCGAATGCCCGGACTTGTGCAAGTCGCTGTAGCACCTCCAACAAACATTAAGCAGCTGAAACTCATCAACAAGACTGCTGAAAGTCTATTACAGTACGGTAGTGAGTTTGAGGATTTACTCATGTCACGATCAGGAATTCAAAGAGACGAGAAGTGGGCCTGGCTTTTCGACTCGAGCAGTCCAGGCGGTGTATACTATCGCTGGCTGGTGTGGAAACTCTGTTCGGAAGAAGAACCCTCAAGACAAGATCATCATTCCTACGCTGGCCCTCCAGCGCCACCTGGAGTAGATATGGTCTTCGACTCTGGTCCAATTTGGCAGACTCCTTCTGAACAACCAAAATATAACCATATCACTTCCTTCGAGGAATTTGTCTCTGATGAGGAATACGTGTCATCAGAAGACGAGTCTGGAGATGAGGGCGAGCGCAAACAATATCATTCAGGTGGTACCGCTGCATCAGCAGACGACCCAGACAACAGTACGCGTGCACGGTATCTCAATCCGTACCGTCGTGCAAAGCTTACGCACTTGCTTGCTCGACTGCCAGAGAATATAGCACAACTCAGGACAGGTGACGTAGCTCGAGTGACGAATTTTGTGGTCAACAATGCAGGTCAAGGCGCCGAGGAGATTGTCGACATGCTGCTAGCAAATGTGGAACACCCATATCGCTTTTCAGTCTCATACTCCGATAACGATTCGGACAATGAGGAATTTATTCCTTCTGTATCATCAACAAAGCCTGCAGACTCCAAAGAAGACCCTGGCCTGGAAGAGCAGAAGGACAAAAACAAAGACACCTCGCCAGCAAAACTAATGGCCTTGTACTTGATATCGGACGCAATCCAAAGCAGTTCCACCTCCGGCGTTCGCGACGCCTGGAAGTACCGCGCTCTCTTCGAGACAGCACTCACGTCCCGCAAGACTTTCGCTCACCTCGGCCGCCTCGAAAAGCAGCACGCATGGGGCCGTTTGAAGGCAGAGCAATGGAAACGCAAAATCGGCGCCGTGCTGAACCTCTGGGGCGCACGCAGCGTTTTCCCAGGCGAAGTACACGAGTCGTTCCGCCAAGAATTTCTCGAACCACCACTCAGCGACGAAGAGCGAGAAGCACTTCTCGAACAAGAACGAAAAGACAGAGAAGAAGAGGTCAAGAAGAGATGGCGTAGCGCCGAGGACGCCGCGAGAGACCGCGAAGAACAGGACGAGAAAGCCGAAGCGGCCAAGAGGGAGAATGCGAAAGCTAAGATCGAGGCTATCAAGGCCAAGGCCAAGGCGCAGGCTGATGCGCAGAGCGCGGCGAAGCAGACGGACACAACTACTCAACAGACGACCAGGGAGCAGGATTCCGAGGACGCGGCCGAGAACACGAATCGCAGAGCAAGGAACCGCCCAACGGCTGCAGACCTCTTCGATGCGCCGCCCGAGCCAGTCAAGGAGGTAGCGCCTGCTGCTGCTGCTGCTGCGGATAGTGCTTCGTCTGTTCCGACAGCAGGGAACGGAAGTGGTGTCACGCCCGCGGCGCCAGGTATGAAGATCGGCTTCTCGCTCTCATTGGGCGGCGGCGGTGCAGCGCCGAAGGTGTCGTCGGGCGCGTCTCCTGCAGCAGGCACAGCTGTTTCGAAGAATGCTAAAACCCAATCGAGCATCGGATCGAGTGATGGCCGAAAGCAGCAGAGCGACATATTCGGCGACTTGGACGAGGACTGAGATGAGATCACTTGCTAGCCGGGAATGAGCATGGAAGGATGTGAAGGTCATAGAGACCACTTGCTAGCCGTAGAT
>JBPBPI010000131.1:0-2532 GCA_050954885.1 Janthinobacterium lividum
GACATGCAAGACGTACCATAGACTCAGGCATCATCTCATCATTCTCAAGGAAGATGACAGGAACCTTGTCCACAAGAAACACCTTGCTCCCCCCAACCCCATAGCGAGACTTGAACCCCGTCTCCCCCTCATGGCCAGGCTCGAACGGATGCGGATCGTACGCGATCTCCTGGTCGCTACGACGGCTCTCATCGTCGCTGTCTTCGGCCGATGCGTCCACTTCACCCCCATGAGCACCACCAGCAGACAATTTCTTGAGGATAGACTTGAGTCCTGGGTTGGCTTCAGCCTCGACCTCCTTCTCCTTGCCTTTTCCTTTTCCGTTGTCTTGGACGTTGCTCTTGGAGGCTTCGATGGCGGCGGCCTTCTCGGCTGGGGTGGCTTCTTTGGCGGCGGCGGCGGCTTGGGTGGCTAGGATATATTCGCGGAGCTTCTGTGCCCATTTTGGGTGGTCTTCGTGGGCCATGTCGTGGATTATGGTGAGTTCCACGAAGCGCGTCTGGAGGGCTGGGACATCCTGTGAGAGAGGCTAGTTAGCTTTGGATGACTGAGGGGGTGGAGATGGTAGGAGAGAATGATGAGACAGGGTGTGAGTGACAAGCAGGACAGATGGGGTGGCAGAACTGCGAGATAGCCGCAAATGTCATGACATGAGTGTAAGGGTGGCTGACGAGTCTTTGCGTGACTGGACATGAAACGTACCTTTCCATAGGCAGCAAGAATCCCCACACATTCAACCCATTTCGTCCCAGCGCACCTCATCCCAAGAAGACGCTGATCCTCGATCTCAGTCCATTCCAGAATCTCGCCCTTCTTCTCAGGAGACTTGCTAGCCGAAGCCATAGTGCTGGCTTTCGGGGCCGTCTTGGAGGAAGAAGCAACAGTTGCAACAGGAGCAGTTGCGGCAGGAGCAGTAGCGGCTCTAGCAGCGGTGCTGGTGTTGGCGGGAGCACCGGAAGCTGAGGAAGCGGAGGCGGCGGGTGTCTTGTCTTTGCGGTGCTGTGAGAGAAATGTTGTTAGCATCCTTCAAAAGACAGCGATGACAGTGATGAGGAGAAATCAGTGAGTGCAAGCAACAGGCTCCTGTAGAACAGTGGGTAGATCATCAAATGTTGTTGTGATGATGAGCAGAGCCTGACCTCTCTTACAAGAGCGATCTTGCCATCCTTGGTGCGACCGGGGCGGCCCATACGGTCACGGATTTCCTGGTCTGCGAATTGCATGTTGACATAGTCCAAGTAGATGTTGCGTTTCTCCTTCTCGGAGGGTCCGTTGATCCAGCCCATGATTGTTGATGATGATGGTGGATGAAAACTTGTTCAAGATTCAAGTGATGTGCTCAAAACAAGACGAGAGTGGTCCACTCCAGCGATCACACAGTGAGGTATGATGGTTAAATCCGAGTCAAGAGAAGGATCTTGAGTTACTCATGCCCTAGCATAAGCTTCTCGAGTCCGAGGATGATGGTTGTTGTCGTGGCAGTGAGGGTGGAGGTGGAGGGTGTGAGAGCAGGTGAGGTGATCTTGGGGGAGGGGGTGCGTGTGCGAGCGGGGTGCTTCTTACCAGGAATGCTTTTTTCATCATCTTGGCGTTCGTATAGCTTATCTCTACTCAAGACAGTGTTTTTCGTTCGACCACCATAGACTACCTAGAGTTTTGAAGACGGTGGATAAAGACGTGAGCCAAGATTGATAACATTCGCTTATGAGACAACAGTCCTCTACCTATCAGCTTTCTTGCTTACGCGACAGACTCATCCGGCCCGAGCCGTCCCTATCGCCGACAACACCGACGCAGCAGCCAACATGAGAAAGAAGAAAGGAGCCAGCTCTCCCTTCGTGGTCAAAAACATCGTACCAAGAGAGCCACGAATCCGCTGGTCCCTCGCACGAGTCACCCACATCAACTACTACTGGGCAATCATCGGCCAATACGGTCGCGACGACGATTTCGCATGGGTCTGGACTCATACCATCCTTCAAACGCGTGAGACGGATCTTGAGTTTGTCATCGATTACAAGAAATACTTCCTTCACCACGATGGTGGGCCGCCTCTTTTCGCTGGCCCTGCTGGCCTCGAGCATGTTAGGCACCCTTGCGCACAATATCCAGATGGGGGCGCATTCGCGAGAATGCTTCCACGAGCAGCTTCACAAGGACGACAAGATGACTGTCACGTTCCAAGTTGGTGATCGGGAATTTGGCGGTGCGGGCAATCTGGAGGTGGACTTCTGGGTGAGTGCCTCTCTTCTACTCTGCAAACATGGTGCTGTCGGTCAGCATGCGGAGCCAGCTGGCAAGCTGTCATGGCTTGCTGCTGCTGTCGCTGCGTCCTCCTCAACTCACCATTCGCCCTTCTTCAATGCTGCTCACCGCTTCCTCGCCCCCGGTCAGTCACACGCGTGATACACATCGCTGACGCAGGCCTCTGGCCTCTTCTCTCAATAGATCCTCGATCCTACCAATACCTACATTGTCCACAACACCGCCGTCTCCTCAGGCGACCACAGCTTCGACGCAAAAAACGATGGC
>JBPBPI010000132.1:0-2677 GCA_050954885.1 Janthinobacterium lividum
ATCGGCGACGTCGCCGGCGGCACTGACAAAGAACTTCTCGATGATGGCGAGAGTGGTCATGGCTTTTCCTCGATTACTTCCGGCGCTGCCGGGTTGATTACTGCGGTTGAGGCGGAGATTTTGTTGGTGATGCTGGTTGTGGTGTTGCTGGTGCTGGGCGAGCGCACTTCCTGGAGCCCGATCCAGAAGCCGGCGATCGTGGCTGCGCCGGCGAGGTCGGCGAGGGCGATCCGGCCGAGCATCCACAGCACGATCGCGCCCGCCATCAGGCCGGCGCCGAGGATCGTGGTGAGGTCCGCCTTGATGCCGGTCATGCGGAGGCATCCAGAGCGACCGGAGCCGGCGCGAGCGAGGCGAGCGCGGCGTGCGCCGCCTTGGTCCGCGCTGCAGCACGGTTCAGCCAGCCTTCGCCGTAGCGGCTGAAGTTCCAGAGCTTGCGATAGTCCGACCGCTGCGCCGCCGCCAGGTCGTCGATCAGCTGCTCGGGCGTGCCGTAGGCCGCGACGGCGGCGAGCGTGCCCTCACCGCAGTCACCGTCGATGTTGACGCCCAGCAGGCTCTGCAGCAGCCGCACGCTGGTGCCGTCGCCTCGGTTCCAGCCGTGATCGAACACCATGAGGTCGACGCCGCTCGGCAGGTGCGTGCAGCCCATGGCCCGCCAGTAGCGGCTGCGCGCGAGCGCGTTGTGCATCTGCGCCGTCAGGGCCTGCATGTAGTCCGCCGTGACCTGGGCGTGAGTGCCGACCCAGGAGATGAGCGCCGGAGCTCCGACGCCCCACTTGGATCCGATGAAGGGGCCGTGGCCTACCTCGCCGCCCGCCCAATTTCCGCTGTCCATCCGGTCTGAGGAGTAGGGGCCCTCGGCCGTCTTGGTGAAGTCGATCACCGATCCGTAAGTGATTTCCATTGCAGGTTCTCGGGTTAGGGTGGGTGAAGCAGGTCGGTCAGGTCGGTCGGCGCGCGCGGATCGGGCAGTATCTCGAAATGCAGCGGCGGGCCGTTGCTCATGCGGTCGGTCGACTGCAGCAGCTGCTGGCAGCGGCGCGCTTCCTGTAGGCAAAAGATCCAGTTCTCACGCGCCTTCGCGGTTTCGCGCTGGGCCGCCTCGCGCTTGGAAACCGAGTCCTGACATTCGGTGCGGGCGGCATCGCGCTCGCGCTCGAGCCGCTCGATCTCGGCCCTGGCGCGCTGGTCATAGAACTTGCGCTCCTCCTCCTCGCGTTCCCGGTCGGCCAGGTCGCGATCGGCTTTTTCCTGCGCCGTCTTGTGAACCTCGTTTCGCCGACGTTCGACCGCATCGACTACCTGCTTCACCATGAAGGCGACGCCGCCGCCGATTACCATGAGGCCGCCGGTGTATTTGGTAGCCTCCGCGAGCGCATCGAGGATGCCGGTCGGCAGGTCTGTGACCGGCCAGAAGGTCATCTCTTTTTCACCGCATCGTAGATCAGGTAGGAGAAGTCGAACCCCAGCGCACACACCGGGGCGATATAAAGCACCACGCCGGGATGCTCCTGCATTCCGCTGTCGGAGATTATCGCGACCGTGACCCACGCGTAAACCGCAATGATATCGACGATCATCCGGACGGTCTTGAAGTTGAGCACGGTAGCGATCAGCAGCAGGACGCCGGCAACGATCGCCGTGTGGCTCATGTGCGCGTTGGCGTTGCGCAGCTGGTGCAGGACGTCGAACGAGGGCAGCCGCGCGAGCGGAGTAGTCATCAGCGCGACGTAGACGCCCCAGCAGATCAACTCGAGCGACACGAAGATGGAAAGCCAAAACGGGCGATGCCGCATTGACGCCGAGAGGCGTATCCGGAGCAGCCGGTCAGGTCTCATCTGGTCTTGGCATCCATTGCGCCAGGATCAGCCACGAGCACAGCACGACGAGGATACCGTAGGTCGGGCCCGCGGTAGGCGCCGCACCGCTCGAGGTCAGCCCCCAGGCGATCACCTTCTCGACCGTGCCCATCGCGAAGGCGCCGGTCACGCGCGTCCATCGCTTGCCTCCCCACAGGCCGGCGAGCCCGGCGAGGCCGCCGAGCATGAATACCAGCATCCAGGCGTGCTCACCGCCCTTTTCCAGAAAGAACCGATATTGCTTGGGGTCGGCCAGAAAGGCGTTGCCGGGCTCGGCCAGCCGCTTCGCAAGCCAGAGCAGATGCACCGCAACCATTGCCTGCACGAAGTTGCGTGTGTTCAGCGTCACGTCGCGGAGCACGCGGAGCTTGGAAAGCAGCGACACGAGGAGCACCGCGTCGACGTGAAATGCGAGCGGCATGGTGTCGTGCGCAAGCACCAGCCGGTCGGTGGCCGTCGTCAGGAACGACCGTGTCCGGTGCACGAACATCATGCTGTGTCACCTATTACGCCGGATTGGGTTGAAAGCTGTCCGGACCAGATATGGTGACAATGTTTCGTCCCCGCAAATGGATACAAGGTGCACTCGACTTCATCTCTGCGGTCTAAGGAAAGTGCATGGCTCGCCTTACCCCTGGCAAACATAGGTCCACACGTACGCTGTCGATGCAGCCGGAGCGTTCGCGTCGTTGAAGGCGAGCGTGGTGGTGGTGGTGGTTATGTAGACGCCGGCCGCAATCCCGGCCGCCGCTGCGTTGCCGGGAGAGAACACGCAGGCCGGCGCACGGCTGAAGGCCGGCAGGGTGATCGTCGCT
>JBPBPI010000133.1:0-17556 GCA_050954885.1 Janthinobacterium lividum
ACAAATACTCAACAACACGAGACCGTAAATCTGTACTATATCCGTAACTCATCCCTATTTATAACATTGAGTAATTATATATGCAATCAGCTATAATGATGCTCGATTAAAATTAGAAGTTGGGACGATTATTGTATGCGTGGTTGTTTGACAAAAACTTTGATGATGAGTTTGATTAAAATCAGATGTGATTTCCAACTGAATCATGGTGCGGCAATAATGATGTCGAATCCACAGACAAATGCTGATCATAATGGGAATGGCAATTAAAATCAGGAAAGCACCTTCTTTAAATTTTGCCTCAAAAGTTGTCATCAAAGCAATACCTGTTAAAACAGCACCAAAACCATTGATAAAACCTTTGATCGAAGGCTTAATATACCTGTATGGCGTATCTTTACCAGAGGTACGCCAATAGATCACCATGCCTGCTTGAGATAATGTAAAGGCTGAAAAAACACCAATGGCATACAAGGGAATTAATTGATGGGTATCTGCATTAAAAACAACAATGAGTGCCGCAGCAGTTAGCCCCAAAGCAATGACACCTTTGGAAAAAACCAATCGATCACCCACCGTATATAATTGTTTGGGCAACCATCCATCTCGTGCCAGCATCGCACTTAATTTGGGTGCTCCGGCAAAAGCTGTATTGGCTGCCAAAAATAAAATGAGTGTTGTTAAAATTTGAAATGAATCGTGAAGAAATCCGACACCCAAAATTTTTCGTGTGATCTGAGACAGAAGACTTTCATTATTCAAAGGTGTGAGTCCTAGATTATAAGCAATAATTGTTACACTTAAGAACATAAAACCAAGAAGAAGACCTAGTGCAACCAGTATACGTTGAGCCACAATAGCATGGGGCTTACTTAACATTGATCCTGCATTGGCAATAGCTTCAACCCCTGTCATGGCGGTACAGCCACCGGCAAAAGCACGCAGCACAATGGGGATGATGGCAAGATCTAATAAATAAAAATAACTATTTGATTTTGTTATATGCTGCACTTCTTGAGTGTGATTCAATGGATGATCAAATCCTGAAAATAAACCTGTGAGACATAGTCCAATCATAAACGCAATAAAACTATAGACAAAGGGCGACACTAGTTTGGCAGACTCTTTTAAACCTCTTAAATTTATCCACGTTAATAATAAGACTCCCAACACTGACAAACGAACTTGATGCATCAAAATCCAAGGATAGGACGATGCCAGTGCGCGAATGCCGGCTGTGACAGAGACAGAGACAGTTAAGGTATAATCAATTAACAACGAAGAAGACGCAACCAGCGAGGCTAAGCTCCCTAAATGATTTCGAGCAATGGTATAGGCGCCGCCGCCATCAGGGTAAGCTTGAATGGTTTGGATATAAGAAATAATTAAAGATGCCAGTAATAAAACAATCATTAAGGCAATGGGAATAGACAGACCATACAAACTGGTCCCTGCCACAGACAGTGCGATCATGATTTCTTCACTGGCATAAGCCACCGATGACAGCGCATCAAGGGCCAGTACCGGCAGGCCTAAGAAAAAACCCAGTGTTTCTTTATCTTGCGAGGATGTCTTGAGAGGATGACCAAATAAAATATGACGAACCGTAGATCGAGGATCATCTTTAGATATGGCACGCATAAAGGCTTTATTTAGAGCTTTAAACACTAGAAACCTGTAGAGTTTTTTTGTAATTTTTGTTAAATTTTAGAAAAGAAACTTAAAAACAAATTTTACTGTTTTCTTTCCAAATTTTTTAAAAGTGTAATTGAAATTCTTTTTTATTTCGAGGAAAAAATGAATTTAGAAAAACATAGCGATAAAGTCAGAGAAATTTTGCAAAATGTGCAGATAAATGCTTTGGCGGCTGGTCATCAACGTTTGACGCCTGAACATATTTTGCAGGTCATGTTGTCAGATGCCAAAGGATCAATTGTCAGTTTATTATCATCTTTGGCAATTCCTTTAGAGACATTAAGATCAGACGTCCAAAAATCTTTAGATAAATTACCGAAGGTCGAAGGCCAAGGGGCTGGTCAAGTCTATTTAGCACCTGAGACTGCGCAACTTTTAGATCAAGCAGAAAAACTCTCTGATCAAGCCGGTGATCGTTTTGTCACCCTTGAGCGGTTGCTTGAAGCCATGGTCGCCAATTCCACGCAACCTATTTCAAAGATATTTAAATCTTTGGGCGTTACATCTGCTCAAATTTCTCAAGCCATTGCCGAACGTCGCAAAGGACGCACAGCTGATTCGGCGTCTGCTGAAGATTCTTTTGAAGCCCTAAGACGCTATGCACGTGACATGACGTCTTTGGCACGTGAAGGCAAACTTGATCCAGTGATTGGACGGGACGAAGAAATTCGACGCACCATTCAAGTGTTATCACGACGTACCAAAAATAATCCTGTTTTAATTGGTGAACCGGGCGTTGGTAAAACAGCGATCATTGAAGGACTTGCCCAACGCATTGTTAAAGAAGACGTCCCAGAGTCCTTAAAAAACAAACAACTGATGGCACTAGATTTAGGGGCACTGATTGCAGGTGCCAAGTTTCGCGGTGAATTTGAAGAACGATTAAAAGCTGTTTTACATGAAATTACATCGGCCACTGGTGAGATCATCCTCTTTATTGATGAGCTGCACACATTGGTGGGTGCCGGCAAAGCCGATGGGGCTATGGACGCCTCAAACATGTTGAAACCGGCTTTAGCCCGGGGGGAGCTTCACTGTGTTGGGGCCACAACATTGGATGAATATCGCAAATATATTGAAAAAGATGCCGCCCTCGCCCGACGGTTTCAATCGGTTTTTGTCTCAGAACCCACCGTCAGCGATACTATTTCAATTCTGCGAGGTCTTAAAGAAAAATACGAACTGCATCACGGCGTTCGCATTACCGATCGCGCAATTGTCTCGGCCGCAACTCTGTCCAACAGGTATATCTCTGATCGTTTTTTGCCGGATAAAGCCATTGATTTGGTGGATGAAGCCGCTAGTCGATTGCGTATGGAAATTGATTCTAAACCAGAAGAAATTGACGAGTTAGACCGTCGCATCATTCAACTTAAAATTGAACGTGAAGCTCTTAAGCATGAAGATAATCCAGATTCTTTAAAAAGATTGAACGACCTTGAACAAGAATTGGAAGAGTTAGAACGTAAATCTCAAATCTTGACCGAAGCTTGGCAAGGCGAGAAAGAAAAGTTGACGCACTCACAAAAGCTAAAGGAACAGTTGGATCAAGCACGTATTGAACTTGATATTGCCCAAAGGCAAGGCAATCTGGGTCGTGCCGGTGAATTGGCCTATGGTAAAATTCCAGAGCTTGAGAAAAAACTGACGGCGGCCGAAACCTCAAGCGATCAAACCATGGTGCGGGAAGAAGTGACTGAAGATGATATTGCCGGCGTTGTCTCACGCTGGACTGGCATTCCTATGGACAAGATGTTAGAGGGCGAGCGCGAAAAATTGTTAAATATGGAAGAAGTTTTGGGCGGACGTGTGGTCGGTCAAGAAAGCGCCATTCACGCCATCAGTAATGCAGTCAGACGTGCCCGTGCGGGTCTTCAAGATCAAAATCGCCCGATTGGGTCATTTTTGTTTTTGGGGCCAACCGGTGTAGGTAAAACAGAACTCACCAAGGCTCTGGCTGAATTTTTATTCAACGATGATAGTGCCCTGGTCCGTTTCGACATGTCCGAATATATGGAAAAACATGCGGTTGCCCGTATGATTGGCGCACCCCCTGGGTATGTGGGATATGAAGAAGGCGGCAGCCTTTCCGAAGCCGTGCGCCGTAGGCCGTATCAAGTTATTTTATTTGATGAAGTTGAAAAAGCCCATCCCGATATCTTTAATATTTTGTTACAAGTCTTAGACGATGGCAGGCTTACGGATGGCCAAGGTCGAACTGTCGATTTTACCAATACCGTCATTATTATGACATCTAATTTAGGAAGCGAGTATTTAGCAAACCTTGAGCCAGGTCAGTCAGCTGAAATGGCACGTGATCAAGTTATGGAAGTTGTTCGGTCTTCTTTTCGACCTGAATTTTTAAATCGCATTGATGAGATTTTATTGTTTAATCGGTTGGCACTAGAAGACATGAACCGCATTGTTAAAATTCAGCTTAAAGGTCTCGAAAGGCTACTTGAAGACCGCCACATTCGCCTGATCATGGACGAAAGTGCTGAAATTTGGTTGGCGCAAAAAGGATACGATCCAATTTATGGCGCGCGTCCTTTAAAACGTACCTTGCAACGTGAACTTCAAAATCCCCTCGCCACCCTTATCTTAGAAGGTAAAGCTGGTGACGAAATTATCGTTTCAATTGAAGACAATCATTTAAATTTTCAAAATATAAAATGAAGTGATAAAGATTACGACTATTGACAAAAATTAGAAATATTACTGTAAAAATATAATTTTTATTTTTAAAAAAAATCTTTAATTATATTAATGACTATGCTAATAGCTCAAATGTATTATCATAATAACTATGCGTTTTGGAACTAATATTGTTAAAAAATTATACTGTTGAGCCTAAAGATCACATCTATATCACAGAAATTCCTGCTTGGGTTAAGGTTCATCCTTTGCCTAAATATGATTCAGATGATCCTTATCTGGTTAATTTTACCTCTGGTTTTGTCTCTCTTCTTGTCAGTAAACAAGTCAATCTATGCGAAGATAACAAAATATTTTTTTCTCAAACAGCTTATAAAATTAACAATCGACAAGTTCTTAATTCACTTAATGACATCGATATTGATTACAATCCTCAATACACGCAAGGTATAAATTTTCATTACATCAGAATTATAAGAAATAATGAGATTATCGATGCTTTAGATATTTCAAGAATGCACATTATGCGTCGAGAAAAAGATTTAGAAAACAAAATTATCACAGGACTATTAACGTGTCATTATGTAATTCCAGGTTTAAAAGTCGGTGATATCATTGATTATGCTTATTCAATGGAAGTGACAAATCCATCTTTTGAAATGGAAAATTATTCAATAAATGTATTATTCGATTCCACAAAATTTCAAACACTTTATACATTTTTAGATGATTATAGACTTCTATGGCCACCCAAGCGAGAATATTTTGTAAAAAATTTACCTAATTTCCCATTAAAAGTTATAAAACAAGGAGATGCCATCAGTTTTGAAATTCAATTTAAATGTCCTACTGTTACTGTATATCAAGAAAATGTCCCTTCTTCCTATATCGAAAAGAATCAATTTTTTTCAATCTCTTCAGAGGAAAATTGGACTAGAATTGCACAATTAAGAGAAAAGTATTACAAAGTACCAAGTCAATTTTCAGATAATTTGAATGAATATATTGAGATACTTAATTCCAAAAATTACGAGCCACATCAACTGGTTACCGAAGTTTTAGATTTTTGTGCCAATGAAATTATCTATACGTCTAATTCTGAGCTTTTATTTTCAAATATTCCAGATGATCCCTCTATTGTTTACGAACGGAGATACGGTGATTGTAAAGATAAGTGTTTTTTATGCATCAGTATTTTAAAGTCTTTAGGAATTGAAGCTTATGTAGCGGTTGTCAATACTGATGCTTTTCAAGCATTAGATGCTTTTGCACCAAATCCCAATGCCTTTAATCATGTGGTCGTGTGCGTATTTCTCAAAGGTGAAAATTTTTGGCTAGATCCTACAATTCCTTATCAAGGGAAAAGTTTGAAAAATGGCTTTAAAATGCCTTTTATGCAAGCCCTTATTTTTAAAGGAGAACAGTCAGAGTTAATAAATTACGAATGTATGCCTCTAGAAAATCCAGAAGCTGTTATTGAAGAAAATTTTGATTTTACAGATCCCGCTAAAATTATTTATTCTATTTCTACTTTATATCGATATAATTTAGCACAAAAAGTTAGAAGTTCTTATATAACTTTAGGTGATAAAGAATCAAGTGAACATTGTCTTTCCTTTATCCAAAAATACTATCCTTCAGCCCAACTTTATAAAGATTTATCTACCAAAGACAATTATGACGATAATGAAATATTGATGATAGAAAGCTATATCATTGAAAATATTTATGAAAAATATCAAGATAATAATTTATATGCGCGGACTTTTTTTACAGAAATCGATCGTTTTCTAAGACCTTTTAAAGATGATGAAGGCTATATTAGAGAAAATCCTTTGACCATTACTTTTCCTGAGCATATCAAATGCACACAAAATTATATTTTTGAAAATAAAATTGATCTGCCAAAAAACTTTTTTCTTGAAAATTCTTTCTTTTGTTTTCGTAAAGATGTAACCGAAACAGCCACAGGATTTAAAATAGATTTTATGTTTATGAGTCTTAAATCTGATGTTGACGCCAAGTTTTACAATCAATATACCGAAAATGTAAATAAAGTTATCATCGAAACTTATGAAATCTTGCCTCACCCTACTCTAGTAGAAAAAAAGGTGAGGAAAGGCAAAAAATTATTACAAAATGCCTTTTATTGGTTATTAATTTTCACAATTGTCTCTATTGTAAGATCTTGGATAAAAGGATGATCTTGACATATTTAAATTATTGTTTGACATAAAAATATTTTTTACAAAAACAACTCATTTTTAGGTTCCGATTTTTGGTAAAAAAAGGTATATCATATTTTCATGAAATTATTCCAAGGAGCCTTTTGAGTTGAAAACAGTCTATATCAAAAGTTATGGCTGTCAAATGAACGTCTACGATTCTGAACGTATGGCGGATATTTTATCTCCTTTGGGATACAAAACCACGACTGAGCCTGCTTTGGCAGATCTTGTGATTCTTAATACTTGTCATATACGCGAAAAGGCTACTGAGAAAGTGTATTCAGATTTGGGTCGTATCAAAGAAATTAAAGATGAAAAGACGGCTTTAGGACAAGCTATGATGATTGCGGTCGCTGGATGCACCGCCCAAGCCGAGGGCGAAGAAATTTTAAAGCGTACCCCTTATGTCGACATGGTGTTTGGCCCCCAGACCTATCATCAATTGCCTCAAATGTTGGCCGAAGTTGAACGCAAAAGATCTCATGTCAAAGGACCCGGACGCGGTGTCTTAAATGTTGATTTTCCAGAAGATGATAAGTTCGATCATCTGCCTGAGCTGAGCAATCCTCAAGGTGTGACTGCTTTTTTGACCATTCAAGAAGGGTGTGATCATTTTTGTCATTTTTGTGTGGTGCCGTATACACGAGGCGCTGAATTTTCACGTCCTGCAGCGTCTGTGATCAAAGATGCCCATGTGTTGGTATCAAAAGGCGTTAAAGAAATCACACTTTTGGGTCAAAATGTCAATGCCTACCATGGTAAATCGCCTTTTGATCAAACCAGTTGGAGTTTAGGCCGTCTTATTGAAAATTTATCAAAAATCGAAGGCCTTGAGCGTTTAAGATATACAACGTCGCATCCGGGCAATGTCGATCAAGAGTTAATCGATGCCCATCGCACGATCGATAAATTAATGCCATATCTACATTTGCCAGTTCAATCAGGATCTGACAAAATTTTAAAAGCAATGAATCGGAAACACACGGTTGCTGAGTACAAAATAATTCTTGAAAAATTTCGTGCGGCACGTCCCAATATCGTTCTCTCAAGTGATTTTATTGTGGGATATCCAGGTGAGACCGAGGAAGATTTTCAATTAACGTTGAATTTGATTGAAGACGTTAAGTTCGCTCAAGCCTATTCCTTCAAATATAGCCCGCGTCCCGGTACACCGGCTGCCACTCTCGAACGTCAAGTGCCGGAAGATATCAAAGCTGAGCGCCTTGAGCGTCTACAAGTTTTGATGAAATCTCAGCAAATGGCTTTCAATCAACAAATGATTGGTCAAACGTTGACTGTACTTTGGGAACGTAAAGGACGTCATCCTGGACAATTAATCGGCCGTAGTCCCTATTTGCAATCGGTTCACACTTATGGTGATGAAAGTCTAATGGGCACCTTTTCAGAGGTTATGATTACTCAAGCTACTTTAAACAGTTTAACCGGCACCCTCGTGCAAGATTCTTTTGATAAAATACAAAATTATGTGCAAAATCCAAAAATATTAGATATAAATTCCCAACAAAGTGATCAATTAAGAAATTCACAAAGGATAATACTTTAATGCCCAACAAAAATGGATCTGACCTGGTTTTTGAATTTGATGATAATCGCCTTTTGCCCTTAATCTTTGGGGAACGCGATCAACATTTAATCATGATTGAAAATCATTTTAATGTCGTCATCAGCGCGCGCGGCAATAAAATTACGATTATTGGCCATACGTCTCAGGCCGAGATGGCACGTTTGGTCTTGGAACAACTTTACACGCGTCTTAAAAACAAAGAAGAAATTGGCAAGGCAGACGTTGAAACTGCTTTAAGGCATGAAAATAGCTTGCATGATCGCTCACTTCCCTCTTTTGATGCCAATGTTAAAGTCGTCATTCCTGCCAGAGGGCGTGTGATTTCTCCACGTACGGCAGGCCAAAGTCATTATATTGAATTAATGCAAAAACATGATTTAGTCTTTGGTGTGGGTCCTGCTGGCACTGGAAAAACCTATTTGGCAGTGGCGCGTGCGGTGGCCTCTCTTATTTCTGGTCAAGTTAGTCGTATTATTTTATGTCGTCCCGCCGTTGAGGCCGGCGAAAAACTGGGATTTTTACCAGGTGATTTTAAAGAAAAAGTTGATCCCTATCTGCGGCCGCTTTTTGATGCTTTACACGATATGCTGCCCTCTGAACAAATTACCAAACGCTTAAGCAATAATGAAATTGAGATTGCGCCTTTGGCCTTCATGCGGGGACGTACATTGACCAAATCTTTTGTGATTTTGGATGAAGCTCAAAATACCACGATTATGCAAATGAAAATGTTTTTAACCCGTTTGGGTGAAGGCTCTCGCATGGTAATCACCGGCGATCCGACGCAAGTTGACTTACCAAACTCAACACCGTCCGGACTGTCTCATGCCCTTCAAATTTTAAAATTTGTGAAAGAAATTGGTTTTACCTATTTTACGGATCAAGATATTGTTCGCCATCCTTTGGTCACCCGTATTGTTCAAGCTTATGAACATCAAGATGATGGCAGCCGTGCATCCTAAAAATATTAACGTGCCATCAGATCCCAATGTCGAAATTATGTTAAATTTTGAATCCGAACACTGGCGTCAAGTTGATTTTGACGTCACAGCTGTGACATCAACCCTGGTCAACACCGTGTTAAAAGAATTTGTACCAGGTAGTTACCAAGGTGAAATTTCGATTATTTTAAGCCATGATCAACATTTGCATCATTTAAATAAAACCTATCGCCATCAGGATAAAGCCACCAATGTTTTATCCTTTGACTATGGTCCCAATGCCTTTGACAAAGGTATTATAGGAGATGTTTTTGTCTCTTTTGAGACGCTGACACAAGAGGCGGTCGCCCAACAAAAGAGTTTACAAAATCACTTCAGCCATTTGATTATTCATGGTGTTTTACATCTTTTAGGATATGATCATGAACATGAACAAGACGCTAAAGAGATGGAACAATTGGAAATAGAATTTTTAAAACAAATGAATATTTCAAACCCATACATCAATTAAACAGGAGAAAAAGTACACGTGGCCATTCGTTTGATTGATCGCCTTTTCAAACTTTTATCAAGAAAAAATTCTGATTCTATTCGAGAAACAATTACAGAATTAATTCAAGAAACACCGTCTGAAGAATCTTCTCTAAATTTTGAAGAACGGGCACTTTTATCAAATGTATTAAGTCTGCGTGATTTGTCCGTAGACGACGTAAAAATTCCACGGGCTGATATTATTGCAGTCCCTGCGGATATTTCTTATCCTGCCTTGATTAAATTAATGTCTGAAACACCATTCACCAGATTGCCTGTCTATCAAACAAACTTGGATGATATTGTGGGTCATATTCATGTCAAAGACATTGCTTTGCATGTCCAAAGCGACCATTTTGATACGCATAAGATCATTCAACAAGTTCTTTTTGTGCCCCATTCTATGCGTCTTTTAGATCTCTTTTTACAAATGCGGGCCACCCAAATTCCGATGGCTTGTGTGGTTGATGAATATGGCGGGATCGATGGACTTGTGACCTCTTGGGATATCATTCGTGAAATCTTGGGCGATTTACAAGATGATCATACGCCTGAAATTTCTTCTCAAATTACCAAACTTAATAACGGCGCTTATGTCATTGATGCACGTGTTTCCATAAAAGATTTGGAAGACCATATTGGAAAAATTTTAACCCAAGAAGAACGAGACGAAGATATTGATACGGTCGGTGGGTTGATCATGTATATTGCAGGACGTGTGCCGCATCGCAAAGAAGTTATTTCTCATGCCTCAGGTATTGATTTTGAGGTCATCGAAGCCAGTCCCCGAAGTATCAACCGTGTCCATCTTTATCCTGTCAAACCTCAATGAACATTGAGCATTCTTTAAGATGCCTCAGGCATTTTATGGATCATCCTGTTCAAGGATGGCGTGCCAAAGCTTTAGCTTATGTCTATGGGCTTGTAGCAGCATTGGCTCTAGCCCCTCTTTACATTTTTCCTTGTCTGATCATCTCCTTCAGCGGCCTTCTTTTGTTGACGCAACACACGCGTTTCAGACAATCTTTTTGGTTGGGATGGTGGTTTGGTTTTGGCTATTTCACCGCAGGTCTTTATTGGATTGCCTTTGCCATGGGGGTCGACCTTGCCCGCTTTGCTTGGATGATTCCCTTTTCGGTTTTTGGTCTCCCCGCATTCTTATCTTTTTTTATTGCCCCTGTTTTGGGACTTTTGCAAGTCAGTAATCTCAAAGGATTAGACCGACTTATTTTATTTGCTGCTTTATGGGCCATTTTTGAATGGCTGCGAGGACATCTTTTGACAGGATTTCCTTGGAATCTTATCAGCTACTGCTGTATCGATTATTTATATGTAGCACAGTCTTTTGCTTTATTTGGTGCCTATGGGGTCAGCTTTTTAACCATTTTATGGTCAGGTGCCTTTTTTCTTTGGCCGCGCTATAAGACGATTGCGTCTGTTTATACCACCTTTATACTGATTGTTATGTATGGTGGGTTGACTATGGAAGGCACACCAGAAGATAATGTCACACCTTTTGTCCTAAGGATTGTTCAACCCTCAATTCCTCAAAAATTAAAATCATCATCTCAACATGCCGAACAAAACCTTGAGAAAATTATTGATCTGACCAACACACCTGCCCAAGGGCCAGCACCAGATGTTTATCTGTGGCCAGAATCAGCAACTTCTTTTCTTTTGGCCAATGACAACGCACGACGACATAAGTTGATGCATCTTCTCAATTCTCAACGTCCTTTATTAACAGGCGTGACACGTATCTTACGAACAGAAAAGATCAAACTTTGGAACAGTTTAATTGCCATCAATCCTCAGGGCGGCATCATGGCGCACTATGATAAATCTCATTTGGTTCCCTTTGGCGAGTACTTGCCATTGCGGTCTATTCTATCTTCTTTTGTGCAAAAGATCACACCGGGTTCCGTCGATTACTCACCAGGACTTGGCCTTAAAACTTTAAAGGTCTCAAATCTTCCCCCCTTCAGTCCTCTGATATGCTATGAAGTTATTTTTCCGGGTAAAGTAAAATCTCTTCATGACACAATAAAGCCTGAATGGATTTTAAACATAACCAACGATGCCTGGTATGGCAACACGTCGGGTCCCTATCAGCATTTGGCAATTGCCCAAGCCCGTGCCATTGAAGAGGGATTGCCCCTTATTCGAGTTGGTAATAATGGTATTTCGGCATCCATCGACGCTTATGGTCGTTTAACCAAAACACTTGCTCTTAATCAAGTAGGTGTCTTGGATGTAAACCTTTCAAAACCACGACCCAATCCCACACTTTATGGCAGGTACGGTGATAAAATGTTCCTTATTTTATTAGCAATAGCGATGGGTATATTGATTGTAAGGAGAAGCTTGATCCAGAAAAATAAATTTCTCACATAAAATATTCTACCCTAAGACATGATTCTCAAAAATAAAAATTTGACAAAAAGATATAAATTTTATTATGTATTAAGTATCACATTTTATTAGGAAAAATCATGAAAAAAATCTTTATCTTTGTCATTGGACTTTTCAATCTCTGTTTTCTACCTTCCTTTGGGTCAATAACGATTGATGAAAAGCAAGAAATTCCTTCTCTAAAAATTATGGCGATTGAAAGTATTAAAAATCATATTAAAAAATTAGAGCAAGATAATAAAGAAGAAGCAATTAGATATGCTCAAAAATTGCCTGAAGATTTGAGAGAAATAATTTTTTATCCAGTTTCTATAAATAATCGCTCAAAATTAGAATGTTTACCTTTTTCCTCATATTTTACAAGCACAATTACTTTGGCTTTAGATTTTACAGCGATCAAAAATAAATCTTTTTTTGAACCCCTTTATCGTAATGAATCTTTAATAGAGCTTAGCATTGATCTAAATAGTAAAGACGAAATAGATATTGAACAGTTTATTGATTTTACTCGTTTAAAAAATCTTAAAAGTTTAAAATTACAATATTTTCATTTTAGAGATATTAATTTTCTCAAAGAGATGGAAAATCTTACGACACTTAATATATCTTTAGGAAAAATCAAAGATACCAATGGTTTAAAATATCTGACAAATCTTCAAACTCTTATATTAAATGAAATTGAGCTTGATGATGTAACACCGATAAGTTCTTTGTCAGAACTTCGCTGTCTTAGTTTAAGTAATAATAGTATTAAAAATTTGACTCCCTTAAGCTCTCTTAAAAAACTTCAAATGCTTATTTTAAGCAGCAATTACATTAAAAACGTAACCCCTTTAAGTTGTTTGCCAGAACTTCAAAGGTTAAATTTAGGCAATAATAGCATTGAAGATTTAACGCCTCTTAATCTTCTTAATCTTCTTAAAATTTTAGTAATGTATGGCAATCAAATTAAAAACCTTAATATCTATAAGTCATTTAAAAAAGCTTGAAATACTTGATTTGAGACATAATCCTTTGAAATTAAGTAATTTAGAACCACAATTATTAGAAGAATTAGCTTCTATTAAAAAGCTTCAGATCTTTGTATTAACTGATGAAGACAATATTAAAAGACTTAATGTTCAAACAAGTAAAAAAAAGCTTGAGCATATTATTAATGATTTTAGAGTTATGGGATTTAAAAAACCTTTTTCTACTATTGATTTTAAACTTTAATATATTATAGCTATTTTGCTTGTTGCCTTTAAAAGATAAGATGAAGAGTATATTCTTTTTTTAAAGGCAACCAAGTGACTAAAATTTTAATTCAAAACTTAAACAACATTGAATGTGCTTACGACTTACATATCAAAGCGAAAAATATTGGGTTTTATTGGACATCAGTTCATCAAATTTTAGACAATATCGGTTCAGAGGTGACAGAAATAAAGCAAGCAATTGAACAACAAGAATCTCAAGCACGTATCAGCGAAGAAATTGGCGATTTGTACTTAGGTCTGCTTGAACTATGCCATTATTTAAATTTAGATCCCGAAACTGTTTTACAAAATAGTTTAAAAAAATTTGAAAAACGCCTAAACTTTGTTAAAGATCGTATGCAAAAGCGTGGTATAGATTATTTTGATGATAACTCTAAGGACATTGCCTTAAAGTTATGGCATGAGGCAAAAGCGCATGGTGCCGTCGAAGAGGATTGAACTCTCGACCTCACCCTTACCAAGGGTGTGCTCTACCACTGAGCTACGACGGCCAACCGCTTAACATTTATACGAACATCATCTTTGATTCAAGAGTGAACATGAGCGAAATCCAAAAAAAACCAAAGTTAACCAAACTAGAACGACGTGCCAAGGCTTTGCGTGATAACTTAAAAAAAAGAAAACAACAACAAGCAAAACGTGATCTGGTAAAACCTGTTGAGATACCCTCAGAACCTTCTCTAAATCCTGAAACTCTTTTGCCAAATCCACAAGAAACTTGTGATCAAAATCATGATAAGACAAATCAACTTCAAACAATTGATGCTCAAGGCGAAATAAATTTAACTTTAAAAAAGTGATCATTTATATAAATATAATTCTATAAAAGAATTAAGTTTTATAAATATTTAAAAAATAACCTATTGATATATTGACTTTTTTTATTTTTTAGATTCCTAATAGTCAAAACAATTAACCATTAGAGTCATAATATGTCACCATTTATTTCAGTCAAGAAATTTAGAAAATCTTTCTCGGTATTCGCCTTGTCTTTCCTTTTTCATTCGATCGCTTTCACAACCGATACTTCTATTGAACTTGATTTTAAAGACTCTCAAGGATCTCGCCGTCTACACACAATGATGCCTTTATCCAATGTACAAGATGTTGATCATCTTGAACTTGATTTAAATGAACAAAGCGTCACCGTTCATAAAGAAAATAAGACAACAGAGACTGATGATTTATCTGTGGCTCCTTGTCAATCAAGCCTAATTTTGTCCAAAGAAAATATTCAAAATCTGCCATGGCATTTAGGCAAACAAGGCCTTGAGTATTTCTTATTTCAACATACCGCTTGGCTAACACCTTTAGGTGAAAATAACTACAAGCTTGATTTTAGGGGCCGTCTCTTAGGAGGGGGTGGGAGTGATGATGATGGCGATTACGGTGATTATGGTGGGGGCGATAATTACGATAGTGGTGATGATGGAGGTGATAACGGCAATTATGGCAGGGATAATGATCATGAAGGGAATTACGGTGGAGGACCATCGTCAGGGGGTAATATCGGAGGAGTCCTCGAGGCCACGATCTCACAATTTACGGTTGATTGTGGCGGACGCAGCGATTATCCCCCTGGAACCTACGGACATCGCTACTGTTCCAATACAGGATTAGATGGCGGCGGAGGCGGATATGGCAATTATGTCATCAATACAACAGGGCAAAGCCATGGTAAAAGCAGCAACAATAGCAGCGACGGTAATTATGGTGGTAATACAAGTAATAATAATCCCTCTAATCAAATATCTAACAATGTAGGGGCTAACCAACCCGCTGCTCCTACTTCTCAATTTGATTTTAATTCACTTAATGAATTCTTTAACAATTTAGCGGCCAATCAACCTACTGCTCCTGCGTCTCAGCCTGCTTCCAATCCACTTACTGAATTCTTGAAAAATGCAGTAGCTAGCCAACCCGCTACTCCTGCCTCTCAGCCTAATTTTAATTCATTTGTTGAATTTTTTAACAATTTAGCGACCAACCAACCCGCTGCTCCTGCGTCTCAACCTAACTTTGATTCATTTGCCGAATTCTTGAAAAATGCAGTAGCTAGCCAACCCGCTACTCCTGCCTCTCAGCCTAATTTTAATTCATTTGTTGAATTCTTTAACAATTTAGCGACCAATCAACCTGCAACTCCTGAACCTGCACCTGTTGTAGAACAACCTGCTACGCCTGAACCTGTTGCCGAACAACCAGCAGCTCTAACACTTGCACCCACTACAGAACAACCAGTGACTCCTGAGCCTGCACCCGTTACAGAACAGCCAGCTACGCCTGAACCTGCACCTGTTACGGAACAACCAGTTGCTCCAGTATCTGAACCTGTTGCAGAGCAACCAGTCACTCCTGCGCCTGAACCCGTTATTGAACAACCAGTTGCTCCAGCACCTGAGCCTGTTGCTGAACAGCCAGTTGCTCCAGCACCTGAGCCTGTTGCGGAACAACCAGTCGCTCCGACACCTGAACCCGTTGCGGAACAACCAGTTGCTCCAGCACCTGAGCCTGTTGCTGAACAGCCAGTTGCTCCAGCACCTGAGCCCGTTGTTGAACAACCAGTCGCTCCAGCACCTGCACCTGTTGTTGAACAACCAGTCGCTCCAGCACCTGCACCTGTTGCAGAGCAACTGGCCACTCAACTTGAACAGCCCTCTAATGAGACTGTTGAAGAAAATCAAGAAACACGGGGACGCTCTCGAATTCAGACATCTCACAATCCTTTAGCTCAACCGCGTTCTATTTCTTACTCGCCGTCGCGTGCTTTGTATCACATGGGCGGATGGATGGCGGAGCATCCTCAAGAAGCTTTGGAAAATGCGTCAGAGATTGCCTCAGAAGCCATTGATTATGTCCCTGTGGTTGGTCCTTTAAGTAGAGGTATGATGGGACAGATTACGCCTGGTGAAGCAGCCATTGACATGGCAAGAGATCTTAATCCGTTGAAGAAAATCGACAAAGTTACCAAAACGGCGCAACGCATTGCCAAAGCTGCTCAAAAAGCTGATAGAACGTTACAACGTCCCAGAGCTTTATCTTTCAATAGCGCCACTACACAACCGCGATCTACTGAACCTAAAAAAGTAATTTCAAGGGATATAGAAATTTCTGATGATTTTAGTAAAAAATCTAACTTAACAGCAAAACAAAGAGAACAAATTAAAGATATATCTTTGGTAGGAGAAAATCCTGGAAATATTAAAAATAAGAAAGGAAAGTTGAGGATTGATACAGAACTAACAGGCGGAGAACAAGCAGCTCGACAAAAATTCACAGAATTAACAGGAAAAAATTTACCCAATAAAATTGAAGATAGAGTTGAGGAAAAGCTCACAAATGGTAATTTAATTATTTATCGTGAAATGGGTGATTCAGGCCATCCAAAATTAGAGATTACAAGTACGACACCTCAAGGTATTATTTTAGAAAAAATTACATTTAGATAAGGAGGCTGGTATTTAATGTCCCGTAAATATGTCATGCAAGAAGATGAAGATCTCTTTGAAAATAGAGCATTTGTTGATCCTCTTATTAAAAGAATAAATAGTAATAAATTTAAAGAAATTGAAGACATTGATTTAGAGAATTTAAGAGAATTTTTAATACTGGTACTTCAATCTTTTCAAGAAAAAAAGTTTGGTCTTAATGATATTCTTAATATTCTTGATAATTTAGAAATTTACATTCATCGTCGCTATATGGATGAGTATCCTGAGACATGTTATCCTTGCCCTTCAGATAGTGAGCCTATGTCGATTGGTTTAAATGCAATTGATTTTATTGCTGAAGGAACAAATTATGGAAATTTATTACCCAATATTATGGAACCTCTTTTAAAATATTTACAGACCCCTATAGGAAATGAAAAAGAATCAAATCTTGAGATGGAAAAAATTCTAAAAGAACTTAAAATAAAAAGACGAGAAAAAGCTATACATCATCCAGACGGATCATATACTTATACGTGGGATCAGTTGAAAGAAAAGTAAGTTTTTTTATCTTAAAAAATCAAAAAATAAGTAACATTTCATTATATCTATTGATCTATCTAGAGCTTTATCTTTCGATAGTGCCACTACACAACCGCGATCTACTGAACAGACAACAGCGCAACTTCCCCTTGCTGAAGCAAAACAAGGTAATAAAATTATATTATAGCTAATTGACATATTAATTACCCATATTGATTAATTGTTGATCAAGGTTTTCTAAGAAGTTGGGGTGTTTGTATTTTTCTTTTCTTAAAC
>JBPBPI010000134.1:0-10968 GCA_050954885.1 Janthinobacterium lividum
AAAACAGAACACGTTCCCTTAAATCTATGCTATATCCGTAACTCATTCACTCAAAATATCAAAGACAAATCATTACGTCAATCAGCTATAGGTCTTTATAAAGCTTTAGGTTTTGATGTCTTTTCAATTGATGGTCATAATTTAAAACAAATTGAATCAACCTTAAGGCCCCTTCGGACATCTCAAAAAAAACCGGTTTTTATTATAGCCAACACACAAATTGGTCGGGGACTTTTATATCATCAAGGAACACTTTCAGCCCACAATCATCTTCAGCAAGTTGCTATAAAGTCATTGCAACAGCAAATACTCCCCTCTTATCAACCTTGGCAAGTTGATCATAAAATCTATAAATTTTTTCAGAAAAAAACATCAATTTATAAGAGATAAGATTGTCTTAAAACAACAAGATGACAACATTTCAGAAGAAAAAATTTTAGAAATATTAGACTCATGTGAAGATCAACATGTATCTCAATCAGGACGCTTTCTTTCTCAACATGTTTTAAATCATTTATCCCGTTATTTTCCCCAACTATACAGTGGTTCTGCTGATTCAGCACACTCAGACGGTACCTGGGTTAAAGATTGTGACATTATCTTATCGCCTCATTATCAAGGACGAAATATCAAGTTTGGGGTGAGAGAGTTTGGCATGATGTCAGCCGCAAATGGACTTGCTCAAACGAAAACGTTGATTCCTGTTGTTGGCGGATTTTTAGCTTTTAGTGATTATTTAAAAGCAGCGATCCGATTTGCAGCCATACCGCGTCAAGATTTACCTTTTCTTAATTTGGCACACAATTATCAAGAAACGGTGAAACGCGGTACTTATATTGTTCGAGACAGTAAAAATCCTGAAATTGTTATTTATGCCTCAGGTTCTGAAGTAAAACTTGCTTTAGACGTTTATAAAATTTTTCAAAAAGAACAGATAGCATGTCGCATTATCTCTTTTCCTTCTTTTGAATTATTTGACCAGCAAGAAGATGACTATAAAGCTAAGATTCTTTACCATGAGGCTAAAATTTCGGTCAGCATCGAAGCCGCTCCTCAATTAAATTGGCACAAATTTATCGGCAAAGAAGGATTAGCAATCAGTGTTAATGACTATGGTTTTTCAGATACATCCAAAAACATTGCTGACAAATCTGGCTTTACAGCAGAAAAAATCTTTAATATTATTAAATCATCTCTGATAAAATTGGATAATTTAGCTGTATAATTGTGTCGATACACTTTAATTTTATCATCCCTTAATGTACATCACTTGCTTTAAGGACGATGTCAACCAAGTCTTGAGTTAAAAACACTTCTTTATGTTTATTGTAATACATGTTATACATGTATTATAAAAGATAAGATGGAGATTTTAATATGACGACTTCTGTAAGATTTTCACAAAATATTGAACAACGTTTAAATCATCTTGCCAAAGAAACTCATCGCACCAAAACTTATTACATTCAGCAAGCTGTGGAAGATTTTTTGGAAGAGCAGGAAGATTATTATTTGGTCCAAGCTGTCAAAGAAAGAATCGATTCAGGGGAAGAGAAACTTTATTCTTTAGAAGAAGCAAAAAAGATTTTAGGTCTTAAAAAATCTTAAAATGTGGAAACTGACATTTACCAATACAGCCCTGAAACAAATGAACAAAATAGATTTTTCTGAAAAAGAAAAAACCTTTCATTATCTTGAAACAAAAGTTGTACCAACTGAAAGACCCTAAAACATTGGGAAAACCTTTGAAAGGGAATCTGCGTCATTTTTGGTGTTACCGCGTTGGGAATTATCGTATTATTACAGATATCGTAGATCAACGTTTGATAATTGAGATCATTCAAATTGGACACCGGCGTAAGATTTATCACTAAATTTTTTAACGTTAACACCAAAACATGTTTATAAAAATATGCTTTTTATGTGACATTATCCCTTGATACACATCACTTGTTTCAACACATGGACGATGTCAACAAGATCTTTTTGAAGGTCCATGACTTGATCGATGTCTTTATAGGCGGCTGGAATTTCATCGATGACGGCTTCGTCTTTACGACATTCGATGCCTTGGGTTTGATCTGCTAAATCTTGCATTGAAAACAGTTCTTTGGCACGTCCCCGGCTCATACGGCGTCCTGCCCCATGAGAGCAAGAACAAAATGAATCAAGATTACCTTTACCACGAACAATATAAGATTTGGTTCCCATACTTCCCGGAATAATGCCTAACTCGCCTTCCCGTGCCGACACCGCGCCTTTGCGTGTAATCCAAATATTTTTACCAAAATGATGTTCAAGGGCCGAATAATTATGATGGCAATCAATTCGCACTGTTGTTAAAGCTTCAGGCCCGCGATCTTCACCAAAAAGATGATAGGAAATATCTTTTAGAATGCTTGCTATCATCTCGTTACGGTTTGCCTGAGCATAGTATTGAGCAAACAATAAATCCTGAATATAGTCATCAAATTCTGGTGTGCCTTGAACAAGATAGGCTAAATCAAGAGATAGTAGATCGATGAAATAAGATTTCATCAAGCCTTTGGCACGATCAATATGATATTCGGCCAATGTTTTACCCAAATTGCGGCTGCCACTGTGCAACATGACCCAAGCGTTGTTGTCCTCGTCTTGGCAAAGCTCGATAAAATGATTACCTCCACCCAAGGTACCCAATTGACGCATCGCTTTTTGAGCCAATTTATCTTTCAAATCTGACGAACGATTGTATAAACCTTTAAAAGTCATTTCAGCACGTGATGAGACCTGAGAGTGTTGATTGAAACCAACGGGTATCGATCTCTCAATTGAAGATCTGAGTTTAGCCAATGAATCGCCAAAACAATCAATTTTGAAAGGCAATTTAACGGCGCACATGCCACAACCAATATCAACCCCGACAGCCGCCGGTATAATGGCGCCTTTGGTGGCGATCACGGTACCAATGGTTGACCCTTTACCCAGATGTGCATCGGGCATGACAGCCACATGTTCAAAAATGAAAGGTAGTTTTGCCACCTGATCGATTTGATTTAAAGTTTCGCGGTCTAAATCTTTGGCCCATATTTTAACATTATGTTGAGGTAACATGGATATAACAAATTTTATTGAAAGTCAGCCTGCCTTGATATCAAAACAGGCTGATTTTATTTATGAATCCAAAAAACTACGTAATTTCTTGGAACGACTTGGATGTTTCAGCTTGCGCAGGGCTTTGGCTTCAATTTGCCGGATGCGCTCACGGGTGACTGAAAATTGTTGACCCACCTCTTCCAACGTATGGTCGGTGTTCATCCCAATGCCAAATCGCATGCGCAAAACCCGTTCCTCGCGCGGTGTCAGACTTGACAAAACACGGGTTGTGGTCTCGCGAAGGTTTGAATTCACCGCGGAATCCAGTGGCAAAATAGCATTTTGATCTTCGATAAAATCGCCCAAATGACCATCTTCTTCATCCCCAATGGGGGTTTCAAGGCTGATCGGTTCTTTGGCAATTTTCATGACCTTACGGACCTTATCAACCGGCATGGCCAATTTTTCTGCTAATTCTTCAGGCGTAGGTTCACGCCCAATTTCATGAAGCATTTGACGTGACGTCCGGATCAATTTATTGATGGTTTCAATCATATGAACCGGAATACGGATGGTTCGCGCTTGATCTGCAATGGATCGGGTGATGGCTTGACGAATCCACCACGTGGCATAGGTTGAAAATTTAAAGCCGCGACGATGTTCAAATTTATCAACCGCTTTCATCAACCCAATATTACCTTCTTGAATTAAATCCAAAAATTGTAATCCGCGATTGGTATATTTCTTAGCGATCGAGATCACCAACCTTAAGTTGGCTTCAATCATTTCTTTTTTGGCTTTTCGGGCTTCACGATCGCCTTTTTGAACATCGGACACAATGCGTCTGAATTCTTGAATATTTAAGCCAGATTCAATAGAAACCTCGGCAATATACGCGCGAATTTCTTGAACTTCTTTTTGGTAGGTTTCTAAAAATTTTGCCCACCCCTTGCCACTTTGCTTGGCGATATGGGCAAACCAATCGGCATTTAATTCGTGGCCGTAATAATTTTTAAGAAAATCTTCTCGCTTTACACCACATTCAACGGCGTATTTTAAGATCTGTCCTTCATATTTTGTCAATCTACGGCTTAATTGATACAGCTGATCCACCAATTGATCGATTCGACTCGGATTAAGGCGAACTTCACTAACCAACTCAACCAATCTGACTTTTAAATCTTTATAGGTTTTATCGTCTTCAGCCGATGGTTTTTTACCTGCTTGCGTCAGTTTAAGGCGTTCAACTTGAAGCACATGAAATTGATCATAGGTTTCGGCAATTTTGTCAAAGGCCTCAAGCACTTGTTCTTTCATCGACGCTTCCAAGGCTGACATTCCCGGAGATTGTTCTCCTTCTTTCAAGACAGCTTCAGTTTCTGATGATGCAGCCAATTTCTTTTTATCAAGGTCTTTTTTGCGCGCCGCATCGCGTGTCTCATTGTCATCTTCATTTTCTGATGTGGCATCGTTTTCCAAATCTTCTTCTGATTCTTCCAAAGCACTGACATCTTCATCTTCTGTCACATCATCCAAATCGATGATATCTCTTAACATCAATTGATTTTCTCGTAAGGCATCGCGCCACGCGATGATGGCATGAATGGTTGACGGGCTCTCAAAGATCTTTTCGATCATCATGAAGCGGCCCTCTTCAATGCGCATGGCAATCTTAATTTCGCCTTCACGTGAGAGTAACTCAACTTTACCCATTTCACGCAAGTACATACGTACTGGATCATCGGTACGACCAATGTCAACGGCTTCTTCGTTATTTTCAGAAGCTTCCGATTCTTCTGATTCAGTGATTTCTTTAGGAGAATCTTCTTCAGATGCTTCATCGCTATCGACTATACTGATGCCCATTTCAGACAAAGTCGCCATTACATCTTCAATTTGTTCCGATGACATTTCATCTTGTGGCAGCAAATTATTGATCTGATCGTAGGTGATGTAGCCCTTTTCTTTACTGCGAGCTATTAATTTTTTCAGCGTAACTTTTAGATCTGCGCGATTGGCTTCTACGAGAGGATCGCTATTGGTTGATTCTAAAGGACCTTCCATATCTGGGTTCACAATCTTATCCTTTCCATCGTTTTTACGTAAAATCACCCCTCATCTTTGCCTTCAGCAAGGATGAAGTTGACAGTTGAAATTGTTTGTTCATGGCCTCAATCTGATCGGCCACCTTTTTTGTGTTTTGCAGATGAAACCATATCTCTAGCCATCCTTGGCGTGCCGTTTGAAGATCAATTTCTGGTTTGACAAAAGAGGCATGCTTATAAACCTCGTTACACAGAATGTCGTCCAATGATTCAGCAAATCCGTTATTATACAGATAATCTCTCAATTTACCAGCATCAAAAGAATGATCTTCATTAATTCTTAAGATAAGCGCATCTTTTAAGGGATGAAAACAACTGTTGAGGTCAAATTCTTGGAATGATTCGTAATGTTCTTCCAAAATTAAGGGGTGGTTGATAAGACCCGCCAGCAAAATTTTTTGCTGAAGCAGTAACACATTCATATTGGGCTTCACTTGCGCTAGAGAAATAAAGTTAGGCTGAAAATTTGTGCCCAATTTATAGGTTTTTTTGACGCGAAATAACTCTCTGATGCGGTTTCTGAAGGTATCACGGTAAGAAGTTTTGATGGTGGGATCTTCCATCTCACCCACCAAAGACATGACATCTTTTTCAAACTTTGCACGATCTTCCGGCGTATTTAAAGAATGACCTTTTAAAGCTTGAGTCCATAGCACGTCCACCAAGGGGGTGGTTGTGTTTAAAATTGACGTCAGTCGATCAACAGATCCGCTTTGAATAAGACTATCGGGATCTTCTCCTGCCGGAAGATGGGCAAATTGTAAACTAAATCCTGCCTTTAAAAGAGGCAATGAGCGTTGAGCCGCGCGATAAGCTGCTCTTTGTCCCGGAACGTCGCCATCAAAACATAAGGTTGGCGTTGGACTCAACTGCCACAACAATTTTATTTGCTCTTCCCCTAAGGCGGTTCCCAAGGGAGCTACAGCATTTTTAAACCCCCCTTGATTCAGGGCAATGACATCAAGATAGCCTTCGCATACAATGACTTGTTTGACTTGGGTAGCCGCAAGTCTTGCTAAATGATACCCGTACAAAATAGAGCTTTTATGAAACACGTCAGTTTCAGGAGAATTTAAATATTTTGGTTGGTCATCGCCCAAAGTACGTCCGCCAAAGGCCACAACTTTGCCGCGTCGATCCCAAATGGGAAACATCAAACGTGATCTAAAGCGATCATAACTTCGCGTTTTGTCGTCATTTTGAGAGAGCAAACCCGCATCCAACAATTTTTGTTCCGTGTATCCTTTGTCTAAAAAATAAGATTTAAACATGTTATTTGCGGGAGAAAAACCCAAACGAAACTGTTGCTGTGTCAGGTCGGACAACCCGCGCCTTTCAAGATAGCGGCGTCCCTCTAGACCTTCATTTGATTTTAAATAAGATTGAAAGTAACTGGTGGCCTCTTCTAAAAGATCATAAATATCTTTAATTTTTTCAATTTTTTCAGGGGTCTCTTTAGAATATTCAGGCAGTGCAACACCCACAATGCCGGCGATTTTTTGAACAGCTTCCATAAAAGTGAGATTTTCAGATTTCTGAAGATATTCAATCACATCACCATGGGCGCCACAGCCGAAACAATGATAGGTGCCTTTGTCATCGCTAACAATAAAAGAGGGTGATTTTTCAGCATGGAAAGGACAGCATCCTGACATGTGTCGGCCTTGACGCTTTAATTTAACCCGCGTGCCAACATAAGAACTGAGTTGAAACTTTGATTTTAACCCCTCTAAAAATCCAGGTGACAATATCATAATCTTTATTGTCTTCCCGAATTTAACTCTTCTACTTCATGATCTTTAAGCTTAATCTTAGAATCGCTCTTTAATTGAATATTACCCTCTAGAGTAATTGTACCTGCTTTTGCAAAAACAAACTTAAGGATTACCTTTTGATCAACTTTAAGGGGATATTTTAATTTCATCAGCATAACATGCATGCCGCCTGGTTTTAAAATTGTTGAAGACCCTGCAGGAATATCAATAGCGTCTACCTTTTTCATATGAAACACATCGTTTATTTCTTCAATACGGTGTAATTCAACATAGTCACAAGCCTCTGTTTCCGCACTTATTAATTGATCAAGACCGCTTCCCTTATTTTCAATGATCATATAAGCCGCACTATTTTCCAATCGGCTGGGACGCACCCAAAGTTGTTTGATGACAATGTCGCCAATTTGACCTTTTGATCCCTCTCTTATTTCGTCCTTAACAATAGTATCACGCGTTTGATTGTTCAGCACCTCTCTCGCTTCACTGAGATTGAAAAATACCGCCAAAATAACAACAACATATCTAAAACAAAAAAATATCATCATGGCTCCTTTTGCCAACAGTTGTAATCTTTATACATTATTATAGAAGACGTGGAAAATAATTTAATATTAAATACCTAAAAAAATAAGATTAAATCTATTTTTAAACATGTTATTTTTAAATTAAACTTTGACCTTGGTCACCAACCCTTGATTTCACGTGCGTCTTATGAAACTATAAATTTATAAGTATAAAAATTCACAGTATTAAATCTGAAGGTAAAAAAAAGCAAGATCGTGACGCCATTTCAATACATACGACAAACTCAAGGTGCTGTTGCCATTTTATTTTGTTTGCTCGTGACACCTATTACAGTACTGCTGAGCGCATCAATAGATTTTTCAAATATATCTTATGTTCAAACTCAATTAGCATATGCGGCTGATGCGGCTGCCATTGCCACAGCCAGGTATAATTTGAAAGACTCTCCTGCCCTTGCCAGCAAAATATATTATGCCAATTACAGCGGCAATACTTCAAAAAAAGGGTCTAATTTATCCATTAATGTGTCAAGTGATCAGAAAAAGATTACTGTTAATGCGTCTCAAACTGTCACACCTTTAATTGGTATTATCAACGACGGCAACATAAATGCGGTCTCGGTGACGTCTGTGACCGAACGCATTGCGGTCAATTATGAACTTGCCATGGTATTAGATGTCACAGGATCCATGGCAGAGAACGGCAAAATAGCGGGTCTCATCAGTGCATCTAATAACGTGGTCACCATTTTAAGCAATGGCTTGACCACAATACCCAATGGGTTGGTGTCCATTGTTCCCTTTGTGGCCTGTGTCAATGTTGGAAGCACCAACACCAAATGGGTTGATACCAATCCAACAACCGTTTTCCCGGTCTCTGCCCCCTGGCAAGGGTGTGTTATGGCACGGACCAATAATTTAAATGATGGTGAAAATCCACCAAGTGCTGGTTTGTGGCCCCTGTATTACACCAGCTCAACCTATCAACAATATGGGACACAAAAAGGAGATAACGATTGGACACTCAGCAATAAAGGCGTTGTGGTGGTTCAAAATGCGATATCTGGCATGGCAATTGGCCCTAATCGAAGCTGTGGTCCTTCTCTCGTACCACTCACCAACAATGCAACCACTCTTAGAGCTAAGATAAATTCCTTAGCCCCTATTGGGGGCGGTGGCACGATCGGTAGCGAAGGCATTGCTTGGGGATGGTATACAATTTCACCTCTTTGGCGGGGATCTTGGAATGTGACTGCCGGTTATCCTATGAACTATAATCTTGAGACCAATCAAAAAATGATGATTATTGTGACAGACGGCACCAATCAATGGTACGACACCCCAAATTATGCCCCCGTTGGCGATCCCACTGCCTATGGTCGCGTTTGGCAAAACTTACTAGGCACCACTGATCTTGATCAAACCCGTGACATTATTGATAATAAAGTACTCAATTTATGCCAACAAATTAAAAATAAGGGCATAACCATTTACACGATATTATTAATGGTGGATGATGCACGCGCACAACAAGTCTATCAACAATGTGCCTCTGAACCTGCTTATGCATTTTTGGCCAATACAGTCACCACCTTATATGATCAATTATCAGTTATTGCCAGTGCCACCCAAAAAGTTAGAATAATTAAATAGGTTTTTATTTTAATAATTAATCAATTTTTCATGACACATTTTTTTAAAATTTAAGTAATGCTTATTATTTTCTTTAAAAATTTTGTTATATATTGAAAAACTAAGGCAAGCTTGTGATTTAAGGCCCAAAGCGTATTCACTATGTCCTTTAAAATATAAAGCAACAAAATTATAAGGACGCTGTTTTAATTCTTTCATAGATTGAAATAAAGATTCCTCATATTTTTTATTTTCATAAAGTGATTCTATATAAAAGACATTGGGAAGCCAATTATTAGGATCCAATTGATAAGCAAGTTTCATTTTTTTAGGATTTTGAGAGAATGTTTTTAAATAATAGCTTGAGATTGTAAGACTTGCGGCGAAAGTTAAATATAGAATCGATATAATCATAAGAATATAAGAATTTACTTTAAAATTTATAAAATTTTTATCAAAACTGCTAAAAAAATAGGCCAATATAATTGCAATTAAGATGAATGGACAGGGATCTTCTAAAGGAAATTGAAAAAATGCTTGAATAGCCAAAAAAATTAAAAAACACATAAAAAATATTTTATTTTTACATTTTTTATTTTTCAATAATTGACACAGAAAACTACTTAGCAAAATTATTCCTAAGATAAAAATGATGATACCATCTTCCGCCATAAATCTTAAATATTCATTATGAGGTGATTTTTCAATTTCTTTAGGATCGATTTTTAAATACAGTGATTTATACGGAATAAAAGCATAGTCAAACCCATCGCTTCCAACACCCCAAAGATTTTCTTTTATCATAGCAAGCGTAGATTTTAGGTAACTAATTCTGATATTCGCTGTCACAATGTTATTATTATAACTACTAAGATAATGTTTGTTTTGTGACCAACTTGATGCCGTTGGTAAATTATTAATAAAAGTAATTTTTGGTAGTTGTAATAAAAACCACATAAACAAAGCATATAAAATAATTTCTAAAAATGTTTTGATTTTGATTTTTTTCGAAAAAAGAAGAAAAATAATGCTACAAGATATGGCTAAAATTATAGACCTACATGCTAGATAGTAAAGATATAGAAATAATATAGAACTAGTAATTTTTAATATTTTTTTATGATAGAGAATATTGTTTTTATCTTCAAGAACACTTAAAAATATGACTAAGCTAAATCCTAAAAATTCAGCTAGCATATTTTTATTACCAAATGTACCTTCTGCAATCATTGGAATATTTAAGTACGATATATCTAAAAAATAAATGAGAATGAAATAAAAGCAAATGGTGATGATTAAAAAAATAGGTATATATAAAATATAAGATATAAAATTTAATAACTTATCTTTATGGGAAAAATATAAAAATACGTTTATTGAATATAAAAATATGATCCAAAAAGATATTCTATTTAAAGTTGAATAGGAATATAAGAAAAAATTTTCTCTAAAAAAATTTAAAAATATTGTTAAAATTAATAAAAGTAATATTAAATTTTGAAATTCATTTAATCGAGGAATAAAAAAGCTTTCTTTTGAACATAAAATAATTAAGCATATATATGCAGAAGCATAAATAAATACCCATTTTGGACCAATTGCAGGTTCAATAAAATTATTTGAAGAAGCAAAAGGAATTAAACTTAATATTAAAAAAGGGATCAATCTTATTAATATTTTTTGATTATTTTGAATTACTAAGAGAAAACTTTTGAAAATATTTAACATAGTCATATAAATTATATTTTTTTTGATAAATATAACTATAGCTGAATGAGTTTATGTTTTTACATAATGGCAAGATTATGATCTAGGTTGTGTAAGAAGTTTAAAGGGGTGGCTCTGTCCTTTCTGAGT
>JBPBPI010000135.1:0-28301 GCA_050954885.1 Janthinobacterium lividum
TCCCATTAACGCTTTTGCTCATCTTATTGCTGGGATGATCAATTATCAACTTAGACACGATAAACCTTCTCTACAACCTTAAGCATAACTCGGGTTAAGTTAAGAGAGAACGATAACGAAACATTTTTGCACCTACTTAATATTATATTTAGATAAATTTTTTATTTCAAAAAACAAGCTTTATTCATAAAATGAAGATATTCAATGATTTAACATCAAAAAGTCAACTATTTTTTAAAAATCGTGATCTTTTTATGCTTAGTTTTGATAAATCTTGGTTATTGGCTGAAAAAATACTTCTTCGTATCAAACCCTTTAGACTTGTTTTAAATTAAGCAATTGATTTACAATTAAAATTGTAAAATTGAAAGGAAATATAATGAAAAATTATTTAAAAGTTTTTTGCTTAAGCTTATTTATGGGCAAATAATACAGAAGAAAGAGAACTTTCGACAAACATGGTACTATCTAACGTTGATCTTTCATCAACTGATGAAGATGACATTGATTTTACTTATTGTCATGATCAAATACCGGAATCATTTACAGGCTTTATACCCTCTGATGTCTATCTTTCATCAAGTGAAGAAGATAATATTGATATTGTCATTCTACCTAAAAATCTTGTCTATAATCAAATACCGAAATCATCATCTGAAGCACCTAAACCCTTCATATCTAAATTTTCACAGAAAAAACATCTTAAAAATTACGACCATAAAACAAAGGGTGTTAATTATAGACGTGGTGAAGGATTACCTTATACGGAATATACAATTAATCGTCTTGTGCGCGATTTAAAAGATTAAGTTAATACTTATTAGGTCTGAAAAAAATATTAAATATTATTTTAACGTCTTCATTCAGACCTATATTTCATCATTATCCCCGCAGGGCGTAGCGTGCCATGCTGCCGGTTAGATGTTCGGCCATCTGCCAGCCCTCACTCAATACTTTGCGAAGATGGTCAATATCTTTGACACCGGTGGTTTTTAGAATAT
The DNA here is from genome assembly GCA_050954885.1 of Janthinobacterium lividum. Lineage (GTDB taxonomy): Bacteria > Pseudomonadota > Alphaproteobacteria > Caedimonadales > Caedimonadaceae > JBPBPI01. Next base: position 1,002 of record JBPBPI010000135.1, read on the forward strand.
CAAAGCCTTCTTGAGCATGTTCTTGATCCAATTCGCTGTGAAGAGAAAAGTGATCTGCTTTCGGGAAAATGCTTTGGGCACTGCTGTGGAAAATACAAGAGGCCGCTTCCAACACACAATGCATTAAGATAGTGCGCTCTTCCGCAGTGCTTGAGACCACTCTTTGATAAAACCAGCTGGCGGTGGCATCCAAAATTGGATCCCACATGGCCACAGGGGTCTCATTACGCATTTTCAAAAGGGTGTGATTGTGACCAATTTCTTCGGCAAAATGATGTTCGGCCATTTCTTGGAAAACGCCTGGGTTGCCGGCCGCAACACGGGCCGCTAAAATACGTTGAAACCAATCTGACCAAAAATTTAGGGCTTCCAGTAATCGATCTTGTACGTCTTTTTCTTGGGCACGTTTTGAGGTTACGAGCTTCATCAAGGCGCCTTTTTTAAACCGCTTTTGATGGCCAACTTGATCTTTTTCCAATAACGAGACCAAATCAACTGCCGATGTTTTCTTAACAAAGTCAAGGCGTGGATTTTTGACATCTTCGTAAATGCCTAGGCCTTCAAATTGAATGGCCAATGCCCAGAATCCTTTGTCCCCTTTACCAATAAATCCATGTTCACAATTGGAAGGAACAGCCACAATATCACCCGGTCGAATGATTTGATTTAACTCGCCAATCACCATGCCCTCGCCTTCGGCCACAATCACCAAACCGGGAGTGGGATGCAAATGAACCGCGAGCATCTGTTCTTTGTTTAAATGAACCCAGCTGACCGAATAACGACCATTTTCTGGCATAAAATCTTTTAAATGAGGATTTTTTCTAAAATCATGTACCAATCCAACTTCGTGAGTGTGATCACCCATTTGAATGGATTTAAGCACCGGAATACTTGATCGGCTGACCACTTGTACTCGTTCAAATTGAGATTCAACTTTTTTAAGATTATTGTTCATTTCAACACCCTCTTTAATTATTTAATAAATAGATATTAGAAATTATAAGTAAAGAAAAAGTTAAAAATTTTATTAAAATTTTTTATATTTAAATATAAAAAGTATAATCAATTTATTTAAAATTTTATATAATTTATACTTACTATAAATTTACTTTTTATTTATAAAAAATTAAGAATATTTTAATAGAAAATTTTGATTGGTATCTTGAAATAATTAGGTTCTATGAAAATCTATATAAATCTTCATAGAACCCATAATAAAGTTATTTTTTTAATTAATAGCCCATTTTTGTTGTAATTTTTCTTTTAAAGAGTTGGGATAAAATCCATTTTCAATAAATTTTTCACGTAAATCTTTAATTTGGTACGGCTTTAAATATGAATGTTTTGCTAAAATAATCATTTGCTCTTCAGCAGGATTTTCAATATGATTTTTTTTAAAATTTATTGTTACCTTTGTATGCGATCCTTTGCCTTTTGATTTATCAAAATCTTGATTTAAGTGATTCATAAGAATTTCAATGTCTTCTAGAGAAATTTTAACATCTTTATCTGTTACATTTGATGCATAACGTTCAAAAATTTTACAAAATATATCGTAGGCTTGAGAGCTAGGCTTTAATAAATCTTCAATTTTCAAATACTTTTCTTCATTATTTTTATTCGTTGAAGACGATATTTTCTTTTGTATTGGTACTTTTTTTCTTTGTGCCTGAAGATTAGCTTTACCACGTGTTTTAGTTTTGGCTTTGGGTTCAAAAGTATTAGGAATTACTTTTTTATCATTGGAAAATGTTTCAAAATTATCATTTTCTGATAAAGCAGATTCTGACTTTTCTATTACTGGTGATTTTAAAATAGGAGTTTTTGCTTGTGCTTGAGCATTTATTTCAATATTTTTTTGTTGAATTCTTTTTACAACTTCAATTGATTTTTTAACACGTGCAGCTCTTTGACGAATTTTTGCAAACTTTTTTTCTTGTTGTTCTAAAAGAATAGTTTTTAATTCATTGTCAGGATCATTATCTAATTGAGCCAATAATATTTTATAATTATTTAACAATTTGCCCTTCTTAATCCCATCTTCTTTCAATACTTCCTTAGAAACATTTAAAAGATCTTTGAATATTTTTTTACTTTCAACATAATTTCCAACTCGAAAATTTGCAGCTGCTAGAACATGATAAAAATTATGGTTATATTTAAGAGCAAGTGCTCTGTTACATAATTCAATACATTGTTCAAATTGTTCTGTCTTATAATACAATAAACCTAATAAATTATTAGAATAAAATGTGTCATAAGCATTAACTTCCCCCTCTTTAGTTTTTAAGAGTGGCTGTACTAATTTAATACCTTCTTGATATCTTTTAGGAAAAGGTAACAGACAATTCTCAGCGTAATACATTTTTAGTAAAGGAGAGGCATTATCTGGGTCACTTTCATACAAATTTTTGATTAAGTCTTTTAGAGAAAAAGAATTTCTTTGCCCCCCAGAAGTAGCTATTGCTATTTGTCTATGTTGTTCAGAAGATATTCTTACTTTCATCATATTAAGAATCGTATCATAAATAATAGGAGAAGATAATTTCTTAACTTCTTTAAATAATTTATCTGCTTCACTCATAAAAATTTGCTCATTTGACTTGAACATTCTTCTATCTTTTGAACTTATAGTTTTATTAGAATTTCTGGTTTCTTGATTATGTTTATAATTTTTCCAGTAAGTATCTGGATCATCTATAATTTGTGCCATTTTCGCTAAGTTATCACCAATAGTTATATCAGTATTTAAGTTTGTCTTTATCAAACGTAACAAATTAAAGAAAAGACCCTCGTTATATTCACTTATTTGAGACATTTAACGTAAGGATGTAATATGATAGAGTTCAGAGATCAAAGAATAAGGAATATTTTAATGTCTGATCTCAAGTGCAAGAAATGTTTGTGTGTTCATTTTCATAAATCTGGTCATACTCGGGGAATGCAACGTTACAAATGTAAGAAATGTGGTTGCCAATTTACCGATAGTCCTCGACGTGGCGTCGATCCTGCTTTGAAAGCTTTAGCGATCGTTTTGTATGCTTATTGTGGCTTATCTATGAGTAAGATCGCTAAGATGTGTCAGGTCAGTGTGGTGGCTGTGTTGAATTGGATCAAAGGAGCTGCTCTTAAAGTCGAGCCTTTGACAGGCACATCTTCGTCAGATGTCGTGATGATTGATGAAATGTGGCACTTTGTGAATGGAAAAAAAACAAGATGTGGCTTTGGCGTGCCATTGACGGCGTCACGCGTCAACCTTTGGGATGGCAGTTGGGTCATCGTGGGGATTCAACCCTCAGCAAGCTTCTGAACAAACTAAATGCAAAAACATGTGTCTTTGTCACAGATGAATGGCCGGGATTCTTTAGACTTTTGCCCGAAGATCGGCACTTCTACGGGAAAGATCTGACGTTTCCCATCGAACAGACTAACAGTGATATTCGACACAGGCTTGCACGCTTTGTCAGAAGGTCCAAATGTACTTCAAGATCACTGGCCATGGTTCATGCCTCTCTCGCTCTCTATCATCATCTGCAAATCAAGGATAATCTACAAAATCTGCTCTCTATCTTCTTAACATCCTTTGCTTAAATGTCTCACTTATTTTATCATCTTCTTTTAAAATATGATAAGCACAAATTTCAGCAGCATCTATTAGTTCTTCATTTGTATTAACTTTTAAATTAACTTTTAGCTTAGTATGATTTAAAGCTAGTTCTGAATCATAATAAAAAAAATCGCTAAATTCTTTTAATTTTTTTTCTACTTCGACTAATTTTGTTTTCATTTCAGGGTCATTAAACCATTTATCTTGTATTTCGCCATTTTCATCAAAGTAAGTTTTTAAAAATGTTCGTAATTCTCTTTTTTGTTCAAGGGCTTCCCAATCAAAACAAGCATAAGACGAATTGAGTAACATCATAGTAAAAGATAATAGACGAAAAGTTTTTTTCATGAAAAGTTTCTTTCTTTACAGTAATTAATTTTTTAATAATTAAGTTATTTATGACTTTTAGTCAATAAAATTTTTATTTTAAATATTATTTATAAATTTAAAAGAATTGAAAACATTGAATAGAGCTAGATAATTTATTAAAAAGTACATAAAATTAAAAATATCTTTAATCTAGTAAAAAGCTTGAATATATGTAAAAATTCGATAATTAAAATTTATTTTTTAAATATATTATATGAACAAACAAACGAGCGGTTCAGACAGAACAACAAATTCTAAATGACAAAATACACCTTCTTAAATTTGAAGAAAAATTGTAAATAAATCTTTATGTTTTGGCGGCCGGTACCAGGGTTGAAAACCGGATATCGCGTTCATTAAATGTCTTTTTAATCCGCAAATTAAATTCACGTCCCACCACCCAACGATGTTTATCGGGAACTGTTTTAATACGGGCTAAGACGGCGGCACCCAAATCGGTAAAACGATCGAGTCCCATAATTTCGACCGAGCTAAGAATATAATTTTTAAATTTGGCATCTGAGCGCATGTCTTCGTCAATTTCACGAATAACATCAAGAGCTGGTTCAATATTTTGTTCAAAAGGAAAGACAATTTCAATCACATAATAGGCAAAATTCTTGGTCATGTTGGTAACACGATTGATGGTGCTGAAGGGAATCGTGTGAAGATTACCCGCGGTGTCACGAAGCTTCACGGTGCGCAACGATAGGGTTTCAACTGTTCCTTTTTGAGTGTCAATTTGCACAATGTCACCCACATTCATGGTGTCTTCAATTAAGATAAAAATACCCGTGATAAAGTCTTTGACCAAGGATTGGCTACCAAAGCTGAAGGCGATACCGATCACACCAAGACCTGCGAGCAAGGGGGTAACATCAAGTTTAAGTTCAGAAAAGGCAATAATCATGAAAACACCCATAATAAAGCCGCGCGAGATAATCTGAATCAAGGGCATCATAGTGGCCAGACGCTGACGGCGTACACGATCCTTATAGGTTTTGGTATCACGATTAAAAACTTGCTGGATTAAATACTCATTGGTCTCCCAAATAACCACGCCAATCATGGTGATAAAGAAAAGATTTAAAATGGTGGCAAAGACTGGCTTTACACCCTCTGAGAAAATGAAATCAATACTTTCAATGTCCCAAATTTTAAACGCGCTATACAGTACAGAAATGATAATAAAGATACCGAAAATAAGAGAAACAAAAATACCATAAAAACGATGACGTGATTCAATGTGGGGAAAAGAATTAACCACTTTGCCCAACATATTATGAGCCATGGTGGGCATTTTTAAAACCAGAAGATAAGCAACTGTCACCAGAAAAGCGGTGGCCACAAAAGATGTGATGACTTCGCGAATATCGTTGATGGTTTGAAAATAAGTTGTGAGTCCAAAGACAAAAATATAAATGATTGCCCAAATATGCCAACTGCGTACGGCGCGACTGTATAATTTGCCAATTTCATTGTCAAAAGTCGCCAGCTTTTTACCCGATAGCAACCATTGACGCACCTGTTCTTTAACGCGCAGGACGAAAGAAATTGAGGAAACACATTGACTGAGAAGAATGGTTTTGGTCAAGGTGGTGTAAAAAATAGCAGGCCCTTGAATATCGGAAATAACATGACCGACACCAATACCTACCGCCGATGTTAAAAGAATAAAACGCAAGAATTGATACACCAATGCACGCGTAGAATTATGTAAATAAAAGACTGTTGCCAATTTATATTTTCGATAAAAGAAAGTGCGGATGATGTGCAAAAGAATAAGATAAAAGAAGGTTGTAATCAGGGTTGTTCTTAAAATATCTTGACTGACAGATGTAGGTTGAATCCAATAAAGCCCCAATCCCAAAATAAAAAACAAAATTATGCTGGTTAAAAATTCAACAATTATGACATTGATAATTAAGCGTCTATGCCTTAAATGATGACGCCGGGCATTCATTAAAAAAGCAGGCCTGAGCGCACGTTGACCCCATTTCAAAGCACTATCCAAGGCAAAACCCAAAACAAGAATCCCTATCACCTTATAAAAGGTTTCTAAAATAATAGGGCTTAATTTTTCATCGTCTAAATAATCGCTCAACCGATCGTTGGAAAGCTGCAATTCATCAAAAAATTCAAAAATTTTTGATGTCATTGAATGAAGCGTTTCAGAAACCGTATTTAATCCCCAAGGAGACGCATCCTGCTTGGAAGATAATTGACTATCGGCCAGCATTAATGTTTGTAAATCTTTGACCAACTGTTGGCGGGTTTGCTTGTCTTCCAACGTTTTAACTAAATCTTTGATGGCATCGCGTTGTTTTGCATCCAAACCACGATCAGGCGGCGGGGGCGGTGTCGGTGTTTTGCTTAAATCACGCAGTTCGAGGGCGGTTGCAGGTTTAACAAAATACGGACCTAAAAAAATCGTCATAAAGAAATATAAAATTGCGATACATAAATTTTTTTTCGGCATTTTCTAATTCTCTTTCGCATAAATTTTGGCTTGCATTAATGCCAAAGCACAAAGAGCAGCTGTTTCAGATCTTAGAACTGTTTGACTGAGACTGACGAAGCAACAAAATGTCTGATTTTGCAGAAGATTAAATTCTTGCTCTGTAAAGCCCCCTTCTGGTCCAATCATCACAATCATTGATGCTCTTGTCGAGTCTTTTTTTTCAACAGATATAGGGGTTTGAAGATAATTGAACAAAGATGGAGCATTTCTGCGTTCGTCACCTATAAAAATCGTTTGTTCAGGATTCCATCCTATTAAAAAATCTTGAAGCGAAACAAGGGATTCAAAAGACGGCAGACTAAGACGTTCTGATTGTTCAGCAGCCTCTTGTGCCATAATTTTATAACGACTTTCTTTAAAATCTCGACCCTGTGTTCGCTCTGACCAAAAAGGATGAAAAGACGTCACGCCCAATTCGGTTGCTTTTTCAATTAAAAAATCCATTGCGCGAGATTTTAAAGGTGTAAAAGCAAGTTTAAGGGAAAATTCTTGTGGGGCGGGTCGTGTATTACAATCGATCTTTATCACAAATTGTTTTTTAGAATCATCAACAATTATGGCTTGCCATTGACCATAGGTTTCATTGAAAACATAAATATGATCATTTTTTTTAAGACGTAAAACGCGACTGAGATGATGAGATTGTTTTAAAGACAGACAAATTGTTTGATCATGAAAAAAATGCTCGGGTCTGAAAAGACGGGTGAATTTACGTGCCACTTGTGATCTTCATTTAATTATATACACGAACCTCTAAACCAAAAAATTAAGGCCATTGTAAAATATGTTTATAATGGCCTTATCATATCATTCATAAACAATGCTTAATTGCGACGATCACCTAAGAAGCGCAACAAATACATAAATAGATTGATAAAATCGAGATATAATTGCAAAGCACCCATGATTGACTTTTTTGCCATTGTTTCTTGATCGTCACTACCATAGTACATGCCTTTAATTGTTTGCGTATCATAAGCAGTCAGTCCCACAAAGACCAACACACCAATCACAGATACGGCAAATTCTAAAGCTGAACTTTGTAAAAATAAATTAACAACACTTGCAAGGACAAGACCAATGAGTCCCATAAAGAGAAAAGATCCCATACCCGATAAATCACGTTGGGTTGTATAACCATACAAGCTCATGCTCGCAAAAGTGCTGGCACTAATGAAAAAGGTTTTGGCAATGCTTGTGCCTGTATAAACCAAGAAAATAGACGATAAAGATAAACCCATAGCTGTTGCAAAAGCCCAAAATATCATTTGTGCCGTTGAAACTGATAAAGATTGGATTTTAAATCCTAAAAACATAACAAAACCTAATGGTGCTAGCATCACGATATAACGTAACCCAGATCCAAAAATAGCATTCATCAAGGCCGGACTACTCGATACCCAATAAGCGACAATACCCGTCAAAGCAAGTCCAAGGGCCATATAATTGTAAATGCCTAGCATATAGGCACGTAATCCTTGATCATAGGTCGTCGAAGACGTTCCCATGCGTTGAATTGTGTCGCGCTCGAAATCATGTCTCATGATTGAATCTCCTTGATTAAATGAAACCAATTATACTGTTATTTTAACCCAAAAACAATAGGATTTGCAATGACGAACATTTATTGTCATTGAATATTCATAAAGTTTAATTTAAAAAATTAAGCTGTTAAATTTATCCAGGCAGGTTGATGAATTTTTAAAGAGATACCGTCAATAAACAAAGGTTTTTGAATGCCTTCTATTTTCAGACGAGCAAGACCTCGATTTTGTTGAAAACTGTAAAGCTCCCCTACTTTGTCTCCTGCTTCATTGGTAATAGGTCCAGCATCTTCAAAATGACCCCTTGTTCGTTCAACCGGAAATAAACGCTTGCGAATCTCTCCTCGATACCGAGTTCTGGCCATCAGTTCTTGACCTATATAACATCCCTTTGTCCAACTGATGGCATTAAGATCTTGAACGCCACTTTCCAAAGGAATTGAACGCTCAGGGATCATATCTTGATAACCTTGTGGAATACCCAATTTTAGACGAAAAAGATTATAGTCATCATCTTTGGCGTCCCAAGAAAGATCAGACTGTGTGTGCTCGCGCGGAACAATCCAACGATTACCCAGATCTTTAAGACGAGGATCTTGATACGCCAAAATGTAGTTTTGAGGATTAACACTGACCGAATCTAGGGAGACAAAAATAGTATACTCTGAAGAGACATCTTCTATCAAAACATTGGCACGAAGCTTGTACAAACTTAAACGTTTTTTAAGAGACTCTGCCTGATTTTTATGAACATCAATCAATACATAATCATGATGCTCGATCACAAAAAAATCATACAGAAATTTACCTTGAGGCGTCAATAAAAGAGTGTAAATTGCCGATGTTGGTGACACCACCTGAATATCGTTAGTGATCAATCCTTGTAAAAATGTTTTACAATCAGATCCTGATATACGTAAAACACTTTGATTGCTTAAAAAAGCAGGTCCAGTCATACCCTATGCAGCTTGAGCCGTTTGAGCAGAATGTAAAACACTTTCCACTTTTTCTGCGGCTTGAGATTCGTCAATATTCTCGATGGCTGCAATTTCAGCTGCCAATCGTTGAAGGGCTGCTTGATAAATTTGACGTTCGCTATAAGATTGCTCGGGTTGTGATGCACTGCGATATAAATCGCGAATAACTTCAGCAATCGATGTCAGCGTCCCTGAAGTAATTTTTAATTCGTATTCTTGTGCCCGACGCGCCCAAATCATCTTACGGCTGACCGCAGGTTTTCTTAAGGTTTTAAGGGCCACATCAACTTCAAGAGGTGTTGAGAGATTTCTGAGACCCGCATCGCGTGCTTTCATCATAGGCAAACGAAGGGTCATGCGATTTTTAATAAAAGAAATGACAAAAACCTTTAATTCATGACCAGCAACTTCTTGTGTTTCTACTGCCAAAAGTTTTCCAACACCGTGGGCTGGATACACAACAAGATCACCATCACTAAATAGGGGAGTCACTGACATTTTATCTCTCTATATTATATTATTTTTCGGGATTAAGTAAAAAAAACTTTAGCACAAATATCACGATTTGTCAAACAGACATTTCTATAATGCACTTATATTATTTTTCTATTTTAAATCTTTTTTTATTATTTTCAAAATGATTTTTTCTAAATAAGATCTATATTTTTATAAAGCAGCTGTTGATTTTAATAACCAAGGATAAACTTTTACATCTAATAAAGGCATTAATAATGTGCGGACGCGTGCATGATATTGATTTAGCCAAGACAATTCATCTTTTGACATTAATGAAATTTCAATCAAATGTCGATCAATGGGCACCACTGTCAACGTTTCAAATCTTAACATGGGTTGTTCGGCATCTGTCATGGGATGTGCCACAACATTTAAAAGACTTTCAATTCGAATGCCATAATGGTTTTCTTTATAATATCCTGGTTCATTGGAGACAATCATTCCCACCTGCAACGGCACAAATCTTGCACGTTTTGAAATACCTTGAGGGCCTTCATGAATATTTAAAACAGAGCCAACGCCGTGTCCGGTGCCATGACTGTAATCAAGACCCGCTTGCCACAAAAATTGTCGCGCCAAAACATCTATCTGTCCGCCGCTGGTTCCTTGGGGAAAAATAAGATTTGCTAAAGCAATGTGACCCTTTAGAACACGTGTAAATCGTTCTTTTTGCTCGGGTGTTGCCTCACCCAAAATGATTGTTCTGGTGACGTCGGTGCTACCATCATCATAATGTCCCCCTGAATCGACCAAATAAACATCATCTTTTTGAAGTGCACGGGCAGTATGTTCCAAAGCATGGTAATGTACGATAGCACCATGGGGTCCACTGGCAGAAATTGTGGGAAAACTTTCGCCTCTAAAATACGGCATCTGCGCACGAAAAGTATGTAATTTTTCAGAAGCCTGCCATTCATCTAACGGCTGTCCCGCGGCAATGTGCTCTGTCACCCATGCCAAAAAACTTGTGAGGGCTGCGCCATCTCGAATGTGAGTTTTCTGCATTCCCTCAACTTCAACAGGATTTTTACACGCTTTTATAAGCAACGTTGGATCTTGAGCCAAAACAATTTTGCCGCCTGCAGTTTCAATTTTATCCCTAATTTTAAAGGGAATCGTGTGCGGATCAATCAGAAAGCTCAGGCCTTGCTGAGCATAGGCCTTAATGACCTCAATCAGATGATCATAAGACATTAACGTGCAATTTTTTTCTAAATCAGATCTGATCTCTGGCGTTACTTTATTAAAATCGATGAACAAGATGTTGGGTGCATTTTGACCAATGAGAGCGAAGGCGCAAACAACTGGTACATGGGTCAAATCATACCCCCGAATATTAAAAAGCCAATTGACACTTTCAAGACTGTTTACTAGAGCCAGATCTACACTTTGGTCTTTAAGCTTTTGTGTTATTTTTTCAATTTTTTCACGTGATTCCATCCCTGACACACTTAAAGGATGAGAGACAATTTGATGCATCTCTGGCTTAGGTCGGTCATGCCACAACAAATTAATTAGATTGCTTTCCAGTGGAATAAGACAAGCTTCTTTTCTTATCATAATCTTTTGATACTGGTCATAATCGTTACTATTTAAGAGCCAAGGATCGACGCCAATGCGACACCCTGTTGAGATATGTCGGTCTAACCAAGCAGCAACAGATTGCTGCATTACATTGATAATTTTAAAAGAGGACGTATCAACCTCAAGTGGTGCTTGAAGGGTATAACGACCATCGACAAAGAGGGCGGCTTGCTCTTGTAACACAACGCAAAATCCTGTGCTGCCAGTAAAATTTGTAAACCATTTTAAATGCTCGTCTTCGGGACCCAAATATTCTGATTGGTGAACATTGGCTTTAGGAATTAAATAGCCATCAATTTGATTGTCTTTAAGTAAAGATCTTAAAGCATCTAATTTTTCTTTCGACATCGTATAATTTTACTCTAAATCGCTTTTAGGGCGCACCTCTGAAAAGGGCTGACCATAGACCAGATAATACACCATTTCAGCAATATTGGTGGTGTGATCACCAATGCGTTCAATATTTTTAGCCATAAACAAAAGTTGCGTGTTTGAGCTGATATACCGCGGCTCTTCCATCATGTAGGTGAGTAATTCACGCAAGTAACTGGTGTACATTTCATCCAACTCTTGATCGCGCCGCCACACGTTTAAAGCTTGCTCGTCATCGCCTTCCAAATAAGACGTCACGACATCTTGAATCATGGTGGATGCTTTTTCAGACATTTTAATCAAGGCACCGCTGGCAGCAGCATAAGGATGTTCTGCCAAATTTAAAGATCTTTTAGCAATATTGGTGGCATAATCTGCAATCCGCTCCAGATGATTTGACACCTTTAAAGCTGTAATAATATTACGTAAATCTTTAGCAACCGGCTGACGCAGGGCAATCATGCGAATGGCAAAGGCTTCGATATCATGTTCAATTTGATCAATGAAAAGATCTTTTGCAATGATTTCTGATGTTATTTGACGATCACGTTTTGTAACGGTATCAACAGATGTTTTTAGCTGATCAATAGCCATGTGGCTCATGGTTTTGATTTTATGGCGCAAGTAATTTAAATCTTCATCATAAGATTTAACAATGTGACTTGAGACCATTTTAATAACCTTTTTTAAATAATATCAGCCAAAACGACCTGTAATATAGGCTTGCGTACGTTCATCTTTAGGATTGGTAAACACGTCTCCCGTCTCGCCTGCTTCCACCAATTCACCCATATGGAAAAAAGCTGTTTTTTGAGACACACGCGCTGCTTGATGCAAAGAATGAGTCACAATGACTATGGTATAGTTTTCTCGAAGCTCGTCAATTAATTCTTCAACCCGTGCGGTTGCAATAGGGTCGAGCGCGGAACACGGCTCGTCCATCAAAATAACCTCAGGGTTGACCGCAATGGCGCGGGCAATACACAAACGCTGTTGCTGGCCCCCTGATAAACCAGTGCCAGGAAGATGCAAACGATCTTTCACTTCTTTTAATAGTCCCACACGTTCTAAACAACTGATGACAATATCATCCAATTCACTTTTATGACGGTACAGACCATGAATTCGTGGTCCGTACGCCACATTTTCATAAATGGATTTAGGGAAAGGATTTGGTTTTTGAAAAACCATACCCACACGCGCGCGCAATTGCACAACATCTACCGATTTTTGATAAATATCTTGATCTTCTAACATAACATTGCCTTGAATTTTAAGGCCTTCAATGGCATCATTCATGCGGTTTAAACATCTTAAAAACGAACTTTTACCACAGCCAGAAGGACCAATCAAAGCCGTAACACGTTGGGCTGGAATATCTAAATTGATGCGAAAAAGAACTTGCTTTGTCCCATAATAAAGATTCAAATTTTTAGAAGAAATTTTAACAGGTAAATCTGGCATATCAATGATCATTCCTTTCAGATCCAACGATGTTCATATTTACGGCGCAATAAAATGGCAATCATATTCAAAGCCATCAGAAAAATCAAAAGCACCAAAATACCGGCCGCCGCATTGGCCATAAATCCGGGTTCAGGATTGCGTGACCACGCAAAAATTTGCGCGGGCAGCGCAGAGGCTGGGTCAAGGGGCGAATAAGGTTTATCTTTAACAAAAGCCATCATCCCAATCATTAAAAGCGGTGCTGTCTCGCCTAAGGCGCGTGCAACAGCAATGATCGTGCCTGTCAAAATGCCAGGCATGGCCAACGGTAAAACATGATGAAAAACCACTTGAACATCAGAGGCACCTAATGCTTGTGCTGCATATCGGATCGTCTTTGGCACTCCCTTTAACGCAGACCTTGTTGTTAGAATAATAATTGGCAAAATCATTAAACCAAGCGTGAGTCCTCCTACAAGGGCTGAGGATCTTGGCAATCTCATGACACCTAAAAACAAAGCCAGACCGAGCAATCCAAAGACAATGGACGGCACGGCGGCAAGGTTTGCAATATTGACTTCAATCAATTGATTGAAGCGGCGGTATCCTTGCCATCCGCTATGCTGATTGAATTCTTGTAAATAAAGAGCTGAGGCAATCCCCACCGGAAAAGCAAACAACAAAGAAATTAAAATCAAATAAAAGGATCCTAAGAATGCACTGGCGATACCGGCATATTCAGGATTTCGAGCATCCCCTTGAGTGAAAAAATCACTATTAAATACGGTGCGCAATCGTCCAGCATCATCAACTTTTTTTAAAAATTCAATTTGTTCATTTTTGAGACGTCGGTGTTGACGTAAATCACTTTGAATTTTGCTTTTTAAATAAAGATCCACGTCGTCGGACACAGGCAACCACATACGCACCGTACGATCAAGATTTTCTGGTCGGTGTCGTAGATAACGTAGTAATGTTTGACAGGCACCCGGGCTGACCACAAGTTGCAAAGGATACAAATCTATTTCTTGTGGATTTTCAAAAAATTTTGTCAGTGATTTCTGGGTTATAGGTCCCAACTGACATCTGCCATCGGTTGAAATCAGTTTGGGACTAAAATGAATATCTAACCCAATTTGTGTTTTCTTAAAGGCAGGCAAACCACGCACCAAAAGACCTGTAAGAAGGGTTGCCAAAAATAACATCACGATAAAAAGAGCAATTTTGCTGTACAGTTTAAAACGACGATCTGCCCCATAACGTCGTGGCAGATTTCGAGCCGATTTATAACGACTTAAAGGTTGATTTGATGTTGTCATTTTTCAAAAACCAAATAAATAAGTGGATTAAACATCATATTTATCCCTGTGTCTTTTGATAATACGTCCAGAAATGATATTTAACACCAGCGTCAGCAAAAACAAAGTAAGTCCTAAGGCAAAAGCCGACAAAGTTTTGGGACTATTAAATTCTTGATCCCCTGTGAGTAGACTGACAATTTGGACAGTTACGGTGGTCACCGCTTCAGCAGGATTTAAAGTTAAATTGGGTGTAAGTCCGGCCGCCATCACTACCAACATGGTCTCTCCAATGGCGCGGGAAACACCTAACAAAATCGCTGTGATAATCCCGGGTGCTGCGGCTGGAATCACCACCTTTTTAATAGTCTCAGAAGTGGTGGCACCAAGGGCTAAAGAATTATCGCGCAAAGATTGCGGAACCGTACTCAAGGCGTCATCAGACAAAGATGAAATGTAGGGAATAATCATCAGACCCATGACAATACCCACCCCTAATGCGCTTTGAGAAGAGATATCAATGCCGATCCAATCGCCCAAACTTTGTAAAAAAGGCATCACTGCGACGAGCGCAAAAAATCCATATACAATGGTTGGAATGCCCGCCAAAATTTCAATCATCGGCTTGATCAAATATCGCGTTCGACTGCGGGCATATTCGCGCATATAAATGGCAATTAAAAGTCCCATGGGTGCCGCAATCAGCAAGGCAATGGCCATAATTAGAAACGTTCCAGTGAACAAGGGTATGGCACCGTAAAGGCCATGATCGATAATTTGCGTGTCTGATGTATAAGAGGTCTGAGGATTCCAATGAAGGCCAAACAGAAAGTCCATCACCGGAATTTGTTTAAAAAAACGAATCGTTTCAAACAAAAGCGTAAAAATAATCGATAAGGTAATCAAAACAGAAAGAATTGCCATCGAGGCCAGAACAATTCGTATTATTTTTTCAAAACAAGTACGCGCATCGAAAGTAGGAACAACCAAGCTTTGCGATATACCACCACCCAAACTTCCAAAGACCAAAAAGAAGATGATTGCAATTGTTGAATGGAGACGAAATCCCTCATAGAAATAGCATAAAATTTCAAGGACAAGCCACATTCCAATTGCTGTGATAAGACTTAGTAATCCACTTAATATTCCATAATAACAAGGCCGCGATTTAGGACGCTGTTGAAATTTCTCTGCTTTGTTATAAGCCATATAACCAGATATTATAAAGATCGCAATCAAGATCAAACAGATCAATATCATTGCATCAATCCTGCTTGAGATGCGATGAATTGATCAACCTTTAAAGCTTCTTCAGCACGATGCACTTCTTTTTGGGGCACAAAACCGTAAGGTCTTAAATACCCTTCCATGCCAGCTGCTTCTTGTGAGATAAATTCTTTAGTAAAATTTTGCAAATTTTTAATGCGATTTAAATGGGCCCCTTTGACATAAAAATATAAAGGCCGTGACAAAGGATAGCGCCCTGAGATAATATTTTCCAATGTCGGTGGCACTTGATCAATATCTAAAGGTGTTACTTTATCTCGATTCAACATTAAAAAGCTGAAGCTGAAAATGCCTAAAGCTTCTAGCTCTAATTGTAGTTTTTGCACAATCACAGTTTCTTGATCCGAGGCTTCAATATAAATACCATCATGGCGTAACTTTTGTGATTCTTTAGGCATAATTAAATGAACAAAAGCTTCCCGTGTGCCTGAAGTCAAAGAGGGACCCAAGAGTCGAAGACGTTGATGGGGAAGCTTTTTTGAGATATCTGACCAATAAAAATTTGAATTTTTTTGATTTTCAATTTTCTCAGCCAATGCCAAATAAAGTTGGTGACGCGTCAGCGCAAAAGGCGCATGACCATCGGGACTTGCCACCACAATGCCGTCAAATCCTAAAATAACTTCTAAAATTTCAGAAACACCATGATCTTTGCAATATTTTCGCTCAGATGTTGTCATAGCTCTTGAAGCCAGCACAATATCAGGGGTGTTTTCACCAACACCAGAGCAAAATATTTTAATACCGCCCCCGGTGCCCGTGGATTCAATCACAGGTGTGGGACCGCGGGATTTTAAATGAAAGGTTTCTGCCACGGCTACCGCAAAAGGATAGATAGCGGACGATCCAATAATATGAATATAAGGACGCGCGTGCGCAAAAGAGGCGAAAGCCATGAAAAAAATGACGAAATATGGCAAAAAAGTAAAATCTTCTCTTGTTTGTCTCATTGGCCTTGTTTACTCTTTTTACTGAACGCTATGAGCTTGCACCCCATTGTTGCAAATATTTCAATTCTTGAAAAAATATTTTTTCAAATTTTAACTTTTTATGGAAAATTTTATGACCACTCCAATGATGCAACAATATCATGAAATTAAAAAACAGTATCCAGATTGTTTACTTTTTTATCGCATGGGAGATTTTTACGAACTCTTTTTTGACGACGCCGTTCAAGCAGCAGATGTTTTAAATATTACCCTGACGCGACGCGGCAAGAATGAAGGGGAAGACATCCCCATGTGCGGTGTTCCCTTTCATGCTTATGATACCTATCTGTCTCGTTTGGTGCGTCAAGGATTTCGAGTGGCCATTTGTGAACAAATTGAGGATCCTAAGGAAGCCAAAAAACGAGGTGGCAAAACCCTGGTCCGTCGAGATGTGGTGCGTGTGATCACGCCAGGCACTTTGACCGAAGACACCTTACTTGATGCCCAACGAAATAATTTTCTTGTGGCTTTGCTGGCAAGTTCACCAAAAGATCAAAAGCATAAATCTCAAGCCAAAGGGGTACAATTTGCCCTAGCAGCTATGGACATTTCAGCCGGTATTTTTCAAATTGAATCGTGTATGCAACAAAATTTAGAAGAAGTGTTGGCAAGATTGCACCCCAGCGAACTGGTGGTGCCAGATCAATTGATTCAAAATCCTGATCTGTATGAATTTTTTCAAGGATGGCGTAAGCAGCTGCATCCCTTACCGGCCAGCCGTTTTGATTATGTCAATGCCCACGAAAGATTAGAAAAAACCTATGGCGTTCAATCTCTTGAAGGTTTTGGTCATTTTTCAAAAGATGAAATTACCGCCGCCGGCACATTGCTAGATTACGTCCAATTGACCCAAAAAGGTGGCACGCCTATTTTAAGGCCGCCTCATAAAATCTCTACCCAAGATTTTTTGGAAATTGATATGTCTACCCGGCGAAATCTTGAATTGATGTCGACCTCGATGGGGGAGCGAAAAGGCTCTTTGTTAAGTGTGATGGACCAAACGGTCACACCTCATGGCAGCCGTCTCATGGCACAATATATTGCCATGCCATTGGGACAGATTGATCAAATTGAAGAACGTCTACAGCGGGTTGATTTTTTCTATACCGCGACGTCGATGCGAGATAAAATTCGTGGTGTTTTAAAGCAATGCCCTGATATGGAGCGTGCCCTTGCAAGGATATCTTTAAAACGCGGCTCGCCCCGTGACTTGGCGGCCATTCGACAGGGCCTTGAGATGGCACAAGCTTTAACTCAAATCCTGAAAGATATTGATAGTGTTTCGTTAAATTTGCTTAGAAAACAACTTTCTTTTCAGGATTTTTTAATCGATCGCTTGACACGTGCTTTAAAAGGCGACTTACCGACTTACACGCGCGAGGGCAATTTTATTGCCGAGGGTTATCTGTCTGAACTCGATGAGACACGACGTCTGCGGGATCAAGGGGCTATGCATGTCAAAGAATTACAGCAAACCTATGCGGATCAATACGGCATTCCGACACTAAAAATTAAGCACAACAACATCATTGGTTATCACATTGAAGTCACCTTAAGCCACACTGCAAAGGTTGGCCCCGATTTTATTCACCGTCAAACCACGATCGGAGCATTGCGGTATTCAACCTTGGCACTACAAGAACTTGAGCAAAAATTAAACCAAGCCGCCAGTCATGCGATGACCCTTGAATTAAAACTTTTTGAAGATCTGGTAACCGAAGTTCTGTCCCAAGCGGGTCCCATTTTGCAAACGGCACACGCTTTGGCCACTTTTGATGTCACAACATCTTTGGCACACTTGGCTGTATCACGTCATTATTGCCGACCTCAATTGGATGCATCTCAAGATTTTGATGTTCAAGAAGGTCGGCATCCTGTGGTCGAACAAGCACTTCAACAAGCCAATGCTGCGAAATTTTGCGCCAATTCTTGTGTGATGGAACCCCACAATCGTCAATGGTTGCTAACAGGTCCCAATATGGCCGGTAAAAGTACTTTTCTCAGGCAAAATGCATTGCTGGTGGTCATGGCACAAATGGGATCTTATCTGCCGGCAAAATCAGCGCGCCTTGGCATCGTTGATCGTCTTTTCAGTCGCGTCGGCGCATCCGATGATCTGGCACGAGGACGATCAACATTTATGGTCGAAATGGTTGAGACCGCTGCCATTTTAAACCAAGCCACATCCAAATCTTTTGTGATTTTGGATGAAGTGGGGCGCGGCACCTCAACCTATGATGGATTGTCTTTGGCCTGGGCTATTTTGGAACATTTACATGATCAAATTCAATGCCGGACGCTTTTTGCCACCCATTACCACGAATTGATTGATCTTGAACGTAAAATGATGAATTTGGTTTGTTACACCATGAAGGTGCGCGAGTGGAAAGGTGACGTTGTGTTCCTACATCAAGTGATTGCGGGCGCGGCTGATCGGTCTTATGGCATTCATGTGGCACAACTGGCCGGCATTCCACCTGTGGTCATTCGGCGTGCGGAAAATCTTTTAAAATTATTTGAACAATCTCGCCCCTATCAAGAGCGCAAAATTTTGGATCTGCCTTTGTTTGCAGCCTCTCCTTTGGCATCAACTGCGCCTCTTGAAATGAGCGATGTAGCTTTGGATAGAGCGAAAACTAAAGCCCTTTCATCATTGCCCGATGCCACCGTTTGTTCCGAAGTTGAACAAGAATTATCAAAACTCGATTTAGAAGATCTGTCCCCTCGGGCGGCTATGGAACTACTTTATAAATGGCAAGAAAAACTTGGAGAGACCTCTTTGTAAATATTTTTGATTAATTATTTAATCTTTTTAAGATCTAAAAATTTTCATGCGATCCTAATTTTAATAAAATAACTTTTTGAAGATTTAGTTGCCAAATGTAAGCGAGTAACATTAAAAGACTGTTCATTTTAAATTTGTACACTCTTACATCAGCCAAATCTCCTTTCTTGAGTTGTCCTGTTTCAGGATTTTGCATGATATATCTCGCAACATTGTCTAAATCTTTTTTTATAAAGATAAAGTCTTTTAATTGCTTTTTTAAAACCAAGCGTTTGTTTTACAATTATGAAGAGAATTGATACTCTTCAACAAGATTTAATTTCTTCTCTTCAAGAGCCATGAGAATGTCCATTATATCTTTATATCGCAAATCAAGATTTTCTTCAGCCAATTTACCAATTCTTAACCAAAATTCGATTTGTTTTGGTGCAGATTTGTTATAAACTTTGCCGTAGATTTCTGTTTCATGAAAAATATTATCTGAGATTCTGATCGTAGACATTAAATTATCTCCTTAGAATTATACATTCTAATACTATAATTTTACAATGTAACAAAACGCTTGATTTTGTTTTTTTAAAACATTAGATGATTATAAGATTTTTTTGAAAAATGAGTATTTATAAACTGTACACACATAAAATTGAAAATAATTGTAAATTTTTGAATTTTTTAATTTAAAAAATATGATAAAACCAACTCAGGCCCCTTAAAAGAGGATTTTTGGTGTGAGTTTTTTAAGATCTGTGACCACCATCGGTGGGTTTACGGCACTTTCTCGAATTTTGGGATTTGCCCGTGATATTTTAATCGCCTCTTTGCTTGGTGCAAGTCCTTTGGCTGATGCTTTTTTTGCTGCCTTTAAATTGCCAAATTTTTTTCGACGTCTTTTCGCGGAAGGCGCGTTGAACGCAGCTTTTGTCCCTTTATATGCTCGTCTATATGCCAGTGAAGGTGTTAAGTCAGCCCAACGAACAGCAGAAGAAATCTTTGCGGTACTTCTGGTTATTTTGGTTACTTTAGTTGTGATTTTTGAAATTTTTATGCCAGCTTTAATGGATGTTATAACCCCTGGATTTAAAGATACACCTGATCGTATGATGGCGACTATAACTTTTGCACGCATCACATTTCCTTATATTTTATTCATTTCTCTCGCAGCCCTCATTGGCGGTATTTTAAACTCTCATCATCGCTTTTCAGCCACATCTGCAGCCCCCATCGTTCTTAATGTCACCATGATCGTTGGACTTTTACTCAGCCCCTACTGTTTTCAAAGCCCAGGCCATGCCTTGGCGTACAGTGCGCTGCTCGCAGGGTTGCTTCAATTTTTATGGATTTATGGGGCAGCACATCGAATGGGCAGCACCATCATTTTGCGTAAACCTACTTTAACGCCCAATGTAAGGCGATTGATGTCTGCGATGGGGCCAGGAATCTTGGCCGGTGGTGTGATTCAAATTAATCTTTTAAGTGATGTAATTTTGGCATCTTTCCTGCCCACAGGTGCCATTTCTTATTTATATTATGCAGATCGTCTAAATCAATTACCCCTCAGCATCATCGGTATTGCCCTCAGCACCGCCCTGCTACCGCTTTTATCAAAACAATTGCAACAAGACCAGCTTGATGAAGCACAAACAACCCAAAATCGTGTGTTGGAAGCTGCCTTTTTACTCACCTTGCCTGCAGCTGTGGCTCTCATGGTTTTTGCAACCCCTATTATAACTGTTTTATTTCGACGCAACGCCTTTGGTGATATTGAAGTTATTCAAACAGCTTGGGCCTTAAGAGCTTTTTCCATAGGACTTCCTGCCTATGTCATGTCAAAAATATTTTCAACCAGCTTTTTTGCCCGTCACAATACACGTACGCCCGCCAAAAGCAGTATTGTGGTTTTGATCTTAAATATTGGCTTTACTTTGTTGTTGATGATCCCTTTCAAACACGTGGGTATTGCTTTGGCCACATCCATTACCGCTTGGATCAATGCTGGGATCTTGGGATGCTTGTTATACAAAAGAAAATTATTTATTGTTGATGATCGCCTCAAGCATCATCTGATACGTTTGGTGTTTTCGGCCGTTATAATGGGTATATTTTTATTTCTAATTCAAATGGTATGGCCTTATTATTGGCCTTTGATTTGGCAAGGAATTATCTTGCTTTTTTTCATTGCTGTTGCTAGTGCTGTCTATTTTTTAATCAATATCTACACAGGTGCCTTAAATTATCAAGAAATTAAACTGTGGCTGTTGCGTGCGCGAAATGTTAGACAAACTAAGAAAAAGTCTTTATAGAACTAAGATGATTTTAATTACGTCATTGGAATTTGCATGAAATTATTATCTTCTGCAGCCATAGTTGGAAGCTTTACCATTGGCAGTCGTTTAACGGGCTTTATCCGTGAAACACTCATGGCTTCTTTATTGGGCGCGGGCGCTATCTCAGATGCTTTTATCGTAGCCTTAAAACTGCCATCTATCTTTCGGCGTATTTTGGCGGAAGGAGCCATGAATGCGGCTTTCGTACCCTTATTTTCAGGACTTCTCGCCAGCGAAGGCAAAGAAAGTGCCAAATCTTTTGCAGAAGAAATCTTTGCCATATTAACTTTGATCCTTCTAGGATTGGTGGTGGTAATGGAAATTTTCTTGCCCACTCTTATGCCCATATTTGTGCCAGGATTTAAAGATACGCCTGACCGCATGGCGCTCGCGATTGAATTTAGCCGCGTCACATTTCCTTTCATTTTTTTAATTTCACTCACCGCTCTTTACAGCGGCATTTTAAACTCTTTTGAAAAATTTGCAGCCGTTGCCTCCTCTCCCATGATTGGCAACATTGCTTTAATTTTAACCGTTTATGCTTTTCTCTGGATTGTGGGTTCAGATGTGGGACTCGCTTTTTCATCCGCTATCTTAGTCTGTGGTATTGTTCAATTACTTTGGGTTGTGATTCCCTTGGCACGACGTGGTTTTGTCCTGAGTTGGGTGAAGCCTAAATGGGGTCCCAAGGTTCGACATTTTTTTAAATTAATGGCCCCTGCAGCTCTTGGATCTGGTGTGGTTCAATTGAGTATTTTTATTGATACGTTGATTGCGTCATTATTGCCTGCAGGTAGCATTTCATACATTCATTATGCTGATCGCCTAAGCCAATTGCCCTTAAGTGTTTTGGGAACCGCCATTGGTACTGCCCTTTTGCCACTCCTTTCAAAGCAAATTCGTGCGCAAAATTATCAAGGAGCCAAAGAAAGTCAAAACCTAGCTCTTGAATACGCTTTGTTGTTTACACTTCCTGCAACAATTGGACTTATTTTTTTAGCTGAACCGCTCATTCGGATCATTTTTGAACATCGCGCTTTTCAAGCCTCATCGACTTTGCCTACTGCCAGAACCTTAATGGCATTTGCCTCGGGCCTTCCCGCTTATGTTCTCATTAAAATATTTACCACCAGCTTTTTTGCACGACAAGATACTAAAACACCAGTTTTAGTTGCCATTTTCTCTGTCATTGCCAATGTTGTCATCAGCCTTTTGTTATTAAAAACATTTAAACATGTAGGTATTGCCTTGGCTACGTCTATTTCAGCCTGGATGAATGTCAGCCTTTTGGGATTTATTTTATGGCGGCGTCGTGCCCTGCAATTCAACGAACGATTTGAAAATTTTTTCCCACGTGTTTTGGTATCTAGTCTTTTAACAATTCTGTTGATGATAGCCTTAAGTTCTTTATTTAAATCATTAAATCAAAACCCTTTTTGGATTCAATCGTTGTCATTAATGTTGATTGTCATTGGTGGATTTTTGGGATTTTTTATCTTTTCACAATTAACCAAAGCGTTTAACTATCAAGATTTTCGCCGTCAGTTTCATCAAGAAAATAATATTGTGTCTCAAGAAGAAAAGATTGACTTATGATTTATCCTGCAAGTGAAATATCTGAATCTCAACAAGTTGTCTTTTCAGGTGTCCAGCCTTCGGGAAGGCTTACTTTAGGCAATTATTTGGGCGCCATTCGAAATTGGGTTCCGCTCCAAGATCAATACACCTGTTTATTTTGTATCGTTGATTTGCATGCTATCACGCAATATCAAGATCCTCAAGCTTTAAGGCAATCAACCCGCGAGGTGGCTGCTGTTTATCTTGCCGCTGGTATTGATTCACAAAAAAGTACTCTTTTTATCCAAAGCCAAATTCCTCAACATGCTGAACTGGCGTGGTTATTAAATACGATTACCCCTCTGGGTTGGTTAAACCGCATGACTCAATTTAAGGATAAAGCCGGCAAACATCGGGAACAAGCAGCTTTAGGCCTCTATGCCTATCCTGTTTTAATGGCGGCAGATATTTTACTTCATAAAGCCCATCTGGTACCCGTGGGCGAAGATCAACGACAACATCTTGAATTGGCACGGGATATTGCCAATACTTTTAATCATACTTATAAAATTGATTTTTTTCCCCAGCCTGCAGCCTTACAAAGCCTAGTACCGCGTGTCATGAGTTTGCGTGATGGCACGAAAAAAATGAGCAAATCAGATTCTTCTGATTTTTCGTGTATTTATTTATTAGATACAGCTGATGATATTGCTTTAAAAATAAAGAAAGCCAAAACGGATCCTGAACCCTTACCTGAAGACATCAATGATTTAGAACATCGCTTTGAGGCCAAAAATCTGATTAAAATTTATGCAGCCCTTTCAAATCAAACCCCTCAAGATATTTTAACGCGTTTTGCAGGCGCCTCTTTTTCAATCTTTAAACCTTCTTTGACAGAATTGATTATTGAAACTTTAAATCCCTTACGTTCCGAAATCTTAAAGATTTTGGCATCTTCTGATATTATTGATCAAACCTTAGATCATGGTCGTCAACAAATTTTAACAAAATCACAGGAAACTTTAAAACAAGTTCAACATATTATGGGCCTTGTCTGATCTGTTATCTTAATTTTTTTAAATTTTAATTTCTTATAAAAATTATACTATATTTTTTGTCAATAATTTATACTATCAATAATATAAATTATTAAATAAATGTACGTCAATTTTTATAAGAAGGCCCATTTATGTCTAAAATTTTTATTGTACCGTCAATTGTTCGTCATTTATTATTAAGCATCATCTTTATATTATCAATTGCTCACGCAAGTGAAAAAATATCAGATGATATTAATCCGGATAAAGCCAAGCCTGCTGTGCAAAAAATTAAAATTATTATCCAGACAATGCAGGCACGAGAATTAGATTATTTTCACACTACAAAAGCATTTATAGAAAATTTTTCTAATCCAAAATTATTATTAAATGATAGATTTAACATTATTGATCCTTTTTGGTCAAACTGTCGTGTTAATAATACATCTTTAAAAAAACGATAAGGGAAAACCTTAAAGATGAGTTAAAAAACAAGAAAGTTATTGTTGATCTGGCTCAAAAAGAATTTGAAAAACTTTTTATACGATCACAAAATTCTATCAAAGGATTTCAAACACTTATTGACATTTGCGATATGTGTTTTGAAATTCCTTCCCAAAAGAGATTCAATTTTCTTTTAAATTCTCTTCTTGGATCACATCTTCTTGGATTAAAATCTACTATTGATCATTATATGCCCCTATCCAGCATAACCATCCAATCGCGCGTAAGTTTTGATACTGAAGAATTAGATCAATATTATACGCAAGATTCAAAATTAGAAGCAATAATGGAGCGTTCCTATATTATTGATTATATTAAACCTATTAGTATTTTAATAAAATTAGGAGTACAGCCGGATACGAATGATTGGGG
The DNA here is from genome assembly GCA_050954885.1 of Janthinobacterium lividum. Lineage (GTDB taxonomy): Bacteria > Pseudomonadota > Alphaproteobacteria > Caedimonadales > Caedimonadaceae > JBPBPI01. The sequence goes on from JBPBPI010000135.1 coordinate 26,094, forward strand.
CTTTGCCGAAAATTTGAAAAAGTACATCAATGGTACATTAAATCTTGATAATCCATCTTTATTCCTTTTAGACGGATTTTTATATGGCAAAGGCTTAGAAAAACAAGAACAAAATTCTAATTTTCTTCAAATAATAACAAAATTGAATGAAACCACAAATACACAAGGGTTTTTTAATGGTGGCGTTTTAAACGCTATGTCTTTAACAACTCAAGAGAAAGAAAATGCGATTAAAGAATTTGATAAATTATATCAAGCTCATCATGAAAGAGTTGCTACATATATCAAAAATCTAACACTTCAAAATAAAAGCAACATTAAAAAATCACGAGAATTTCTCAATTCTATTTTTATAAAAAACGTGCCCTCAAAAGAATTTGAAATTGAATTTCAAGAAGAAATAGAAGAACCTAATTCTTATAAAATAAAAACAAAACGTAATCATTATAAAAAGCACAATAAAAATAGAAAACATACATTTCAACAAGCAATACCAAAAACTAACGAACCCCAAGCATTGATTGTTGATACCTCATCTTTAGAAAATATTGTACCTGAGATCATAACCATAGAGCCTACAGAAAAAAATGTGTTAACTGGCAAAGAAGAAATGATTGAAACGACCATATTCGTAGATCCCATCCCCAGTGTTCAAACACAACTTTTTACTAATAAAGAAGAGAAGAAAACGTCTACAAATATAGTAAATCATAAAAAATCAAGTATTTTAAGTAATCTTTTGGATACCACCACCAGTCCTTTTACAATTCTATATTCAAAAGCTTTGAATGCTATGAGTGATATTGATATTGTTGAAGTTCAATCTAAAAGAAAAGGTGATTATCGTAAATTTATACGCTATGACACAAATGGTAAAATAATCGGTAAAATCTTTGCCTATAAACCAGCAACGCCTACTTTGGGGCATGAATTGATGAAAATCTATCGTACTTTTATCCAACAACAGCTTAAGGACCGTGTGGATATTCAATTAAATTAAAAAGATTAGACCAATACAATATGATTTATTTGTCAGAGCTGTAAATATCTTTTGATCTTTTTAGTTCAGACAAATAGATATAAGCTTTCTTAACAAGAACCAACTTTCAGAAATAAAATTTTTTTTACCAAAATCTAAATTATAAAACCTTGGCTTAAAAAATGAATATTTCTTTTTTTTTAAAAAATTGTATAAATATTTAATTTTACTCTTTTTGATGCAATTTTTTATGATTGAAAATAATTTTATTTCTGCAACTGATCTTGATTCAGAAAATCAGAATCAATTCTCTTTAACGTCATCCTCTTCTGATTGTTATATTCTTCAAGAGGATGACCTTGCTATCCAACGACTTATTTCATTAAACAAAGACAGTAATCCTTATAGTCAAAATTTTTTATCAAAAATAAAATTACCGCAAGATTGTATGATTCTGACAGTTGGCTGTGGCATCGGTATTCTTGAGACATGGATGGCAAAAAAGTTATGTCCTTCTGGACATATTACAGCCATTGATTCTAGTGAAAATTTTGTGAATTTTGCTCGTGGAAGAGCCTCCTCATTGGGAATTGAAAATATTACTTTTATCTGTAAAGACATATATGAGATAGATTGGTCAGATCAATTTGACTTTGTCCATTGTCGGTTTTTTCTTGAACATCTTGAAAGTCCCAAAGAAGCTATAAGCAAAATATTAAGATCTCTCAAAGATCAAGCGACTTTTTTAATCGAAGACGATGAGCTTTCTGCCAATTACACAGATCCCCCTCATCCTGGCTATCAAGATACTCTTGCGCTTGCAAAACGAGTTGCAAATATCCTAGGCGTTGATTATGACATTGGCAGAAGTCTTCAAATGTTGATAAAGGAGCAAGATGCTGTTATTTTGAAATCTCACGCACACGATTGTGAGATGATAACGCCAGAACAGCGACTTACCTTTGAACAAACCCTTAAAGAATCCTCACTAAACTTGATTACCAAAGGCATTATTTCTCAAAAAGAAATAGATAAATTGTTACAAGGTTTAAAAGAGATGAGAGAGGGAGATTACAAAATTTTTGAAAAATTTCATCAAGTTTATGCCCAGAAAATAATGAGATAAATTTTATTTATAGCTGATTGCATATATAATTACTCAATGTTATAAATAGGGATGAGTTACGGATATAGTACAGATTTACGGTCTCGTGTTGTTGAGTATTTGT
>JBPBPI010000136.1:0-3104 GCA_050954885.1 Janthinobacterium lividum
ATTGTGGGTTATGATTTCTGATTACAAGCAAATGCGCGATGCAGTGCGTGCAGCACAAGGTTTAAAGTGATGCAGTTAAATTTTGATGATCGCTTGTTTCATCGGCATTATGCTCGCAAGCTTGGTAAGAAGCCGGCTATTCATGATCCTAAGACTGTAAAGCTAGGTCCATTGCTTGAAAAGCATTTGGCTGTGGTGCCTGCGGCTGCATCATATGCCGATGAGAACACCAAGTTTCCAATGTGGCTTAATGACAGCCTTGGTTGCTGCACACAGGTTAGTGTTGCATCTGCAATTTATATCATGACGCTTAATGCACAAGCTCCTGTGTTGCTTGGTGTTAATGATGTTCTAGTTAATTACGAAACGTCTGGTTATGATCCGACTAAGGTTGATGCAGACGGAAACAACCCAACTGATGAGGGTGATAACGAAGTTGCTGTTCTTAATCGTTGGGTTACTGCTGGTTATCAACGACCGGGACAGACACGCGATTACCTAACAGGGTATGGTTATGTTAATCCGAAAAATCATGACAATGCTAAGCGAGCCATTGCCCTTTGTGGTGGGCTTTATACTGGCTTGGCTCTGCCTAAGACTGCTTTGGCTGATGGTGATTGGGTAGTTGTCCCTAATGCAGTTATTGCCGGCGGGCATGCTGTTTACGTGCATGGTTATGATGCCGATTGGCTTTACTTGAACACCTGGGGTGAACGCCGCCGCATGTCATGGGGCTTCTTCGATACGTATTGCGATGAGGCTTACGGGCTGTTGTCGCGGGAGAACTGGCTAGGCGTGCATGGCATTACCCCCATGGGTGAGGCGTTTGTAGCCCTGTCTGATGAGCTAGCCGCCGCGATGGCTGGCTAGTGCGCTCCCTGGCTTCCATGGGGCTGTGTGGGCTGTTTCTGGCAGGGTGCGCGCCAGTGACAGCTTACCGGGCACGGACCGCCTTGCCGAATATGACCGTGCCTGATTTGGAAGCCTGTGCAGGGGTGCCCACAACACCTCCTGTGCAGATCACCGCAACCGATTACTTGATACCGTATCACTTCCAAAGCAGTGCAGCGCCGGCCTTCAGCCTGAAAGTTCTTACTGATCTAGACTTAGAGATTGGTAATAAAGGTGGCTGCAACATGACTGTGCGAGCTAGGGAGCCGGGTTACGTTGTATCAGTGCATTATGCTGGTTCTGAAGTATCAACATCAGGACCGGAAGCAGCTTGCGCGCCTTTAGTTGAGGAATGCGTTAGTCACGCTGATCACACTACGCTGCCCACAGATTACAGCTTGAAGCAATACTTGCTACAGGGTCAAAAGAAATGACTACCTATCCGATGGGTTCTAAGCATATCTTTAGACGCGGTATGCGGACCATGACTTGCGAGGTAGTGCAAGGTGGGTGGAATGCATCGGGGAACCTTTGGGACGACACCTCCCTTGCTGTTGCTGGCTGGAAATATATGCGGCCCGCATAACTTGTGTTATAGCCTTAGCGGGGGCTATTTAGTGTCATGGTTGATTACGATACTGATTATTATGAGCCTAAGCCGGATAGAGCGCGCAACGATAAGGCGCGTTTTGCCTATTACATGCTTATTTGTTTTAATGAAGAATACGAAGCTGCCGATAGAGTATATCCGCATCACAAGCAATACGCAATGCAGATTGCAAACAATTGGAAGAATGACGCGCAAGTAGAGTTCTATAAGCGTGAAATGCTTTCAAGGCATGGAATATCGGCTTTTCTTAAAACCGATGATGAAATTGAGTATGAGCTAACTGCACTAACTCAAAAGCCACACATCAGCTTTAGCGAGCGTTTAGCCGCTAATGGAAGCCTGCGAGCGTTTCGCAGAGAACGCATTGAACGTGCGGCGCGTGAACTGCAAATGAATGGCGGCGGCCAGTCTCTAGAAGACGAAATTATGAATGATCCTGCACCAGTGTTGTTACCTAAAGGTGAGGCGTGATCACTGGCAGCCGCAATCAACTTACGCGGCCACAGTTCAAGATATACAACGATGGCTGGAAGCCTGAATGTAGGCACCGGGTTGCGGTATGCGGTCGGCGTTTTGGTAAGACGTTCCTTGGTGTTGAGGAAATACGCCGCGCTGTAAGCATGGCGATCAAAAACAAAGTGCCGGTTGATAACGAAATTTGGTATGGCACACCAGAGCTAACACAGGCTAAAAAGAATATGTGGCTGCGCCTTGTGCGCGGCATTCCTGACCATTGGGTGCAAGGTAAACCTAACAAGTCAACTAGCACCATTACAATTAAATCTGGTCATATTGTTAGGCTAGTTGGTCTAGATCAATACGAAAGCTTGCGCGGCTCTGGTTTGTGGTTCTTTTGCGGCGATGAGTGGGCTGATACTAAGGCGGAAGCATGGGAAGAAACCATAGCTCCTATGCTTATTACGTCTCAAGGTCACTCGCTGTTCATTGGAACACCAAAGGGCTTTAACCATCTATACGATGATTACAATAAAGGTTTTGATCCTAAATATTCCGATTGGAAGTCATACCTTTATACAACCATGCAGGGCGGTCACGTTCCGCAAAGCGAAATTGATAAAGCACGCTTTGAGCGAGACCCGCGCACGTTCCGGCAGGAATATCAAGCGTCGTTCGAGACGTATGCAGGACGTGTTGTATATGCGTATAGCCGTAAGAACAACACTGAAGGCTATAGCTATATTCCGTATCGTGGCGCATTGCATATTGGAATGGACTTCAACGTTAATCCAATGACTGCAACTGTATGGCAAGAGTATAACGGAAACAGTTATCAGATTGACGAAATCATAATTCCAACTAGCAACACTGCCGAGATGGCGCAGGTCATTGCAGAAAAATATGCTCTAAATAACAGCATTGATCATATTACAATATACCCTGATGCTAGCAGCAAAGCTAACAAGACATCAGCATCAGGCGAAACCGATCTGACGTTGTTGCAGGGAGCCGGCTTCAATATCAGTGTGGGCAGCGTAAATCCAAAAGTGCGCGACCGTATCAATAGCACTAATGCAAGGTTTACAAATGAACTTGGGCAGCACCATGCGTTTGTAGCTCCACAGTGTAAGAAGTCTATTGCTGC
>JBPBPI010000137.1:0-2860 GCA_050954885.1 Janthinobacterium lividum
GCTCGACGGAGCATACTTTTACTCGACGATATTCTGAGCGCGCTGGATGCTCGCACAGAACAACTCGTTGTTGACAGACTGCTTAGCAGCAATGGCATGTTGCGCAGGATGGGCATTACTGTAGCTCTGATTACGCATTCGGGTTCGTTATACTTCTCTGAGCTGACGCTACAGTATCCAGACTGCAACCCAATCTAACACGGTTGTAGTGCATCACCTGAATCTTGCCGACAAACTCATTATCCTGGGGCCAACCGGCGCGATTGCCGCACAAGGTACTTTTGCTGAGCTGCAATCCAGCTATCCTGCCTTTGCGGATATGCCGTCCACCTTGAGGAAGCTCAACACCATGATTGACACGGATCAACATTCCTCGACTGAAAGCAAGCTACCGGCCGTCCTGCAGGGACCAACACGTGAGCAGCAGCAAGATCTCACTCGCCGTACGGGAGACCTAAAAGTGTACAAATACTACGGAGACTCCGTAGGGTGGCTAGTCATTCTTGGCATTGCGATAAGCTGTGCATGCAATGCTTTTGGCCTACTATTTCCACGTACGTTGCTGGCAGTGATACATGGAAAAGGAGGCTAATCTTACCGGGATAGTTGTATGGCTCGAATGGTGGATGCAGAACCCGTCACAAGATCTGTCCTTGCGCATAGGTACCTTTATTTTGTTGGCTGCTATAGCAACGATTGGGCACTACTTCTACCTGTGGTGAGTCGTACTATATCAACAGTCAGTATGTCACTAACCTGAAAGGTTCACTGTAATCAAGCTCATGACGTCTGGTGCTAAGCGACTTCACTCAGTCCTACTAGACACAGTGTTCAGGTAAACACCTTTGCACCTTTCATGTCGTCTGGCTGATATGTAATCAGTGCACCTCAATCGTTCTTTGCGGATACCGACACCGGGGTTACTCTGAACAGGTATCATCGAGAGAAGTTTGGCCAAAGAAGTCACTGACGCAAACATTAGATTTTCACAAGATATATCGATTATCGATCGGCAAATGGTGGAAGGAGTAATTCGCATGGTTTCATGTCAGTGTCACTATGAGTGGTCATGGTGCATCTGAGCTAACTTAAACGTCAGCAATATTTACGTGCTTGTTTATGATTGGCTTGATCTCGACAGGTTCAGCATATATGGCCACTGTCATTCCGGTGGTTTTACTTGTGCTCTACGTGGTACAGAATGTTTACCTCAAGACGTCGCGACAACTGCGTTTTCTCGATCTTGAGGCTAAAAGCCCGTTATACTCGCACTTGCTGGAAACACTCAACGGCTTGACGACAATTCGAGCATTTGGCTGGCAGAGATACGAAGTCGAGCAAAACGTGGACCTCCTTGACCGTTCACAGCGGCCATATTACATGTTGAGTTGTGTTCAACGGTGGTTAGCGCTTGTCATGGACCTTCTCGTTGCCGGCATTGCCGTTGTGCTCATGGCGCTTGCGGTCAATTTGCGAGGTGTCACGAGTGGAGGGCTACTGGGTGTCGGTGAAGGAAGTAAACCTGCTGGGCTTCAACAATGCTAACGCGGTCGAAGGTTGCACTCAACAATGTTCTTGGCTTCAATTCCAAGCTTGCAAACCTGCTCAAAGGTTGGACCTTCCTCGAAACTTCACTTGGCGCAGTGGCTCGCATCAAAAATTTCGCCAGTACCACGCCCAATGAGAATCAAATCGGCGAGAGTTTCGTTCCACACAAAGCCTGGCCTTCACATGGTACTGTAACTCTCAATCATGTCTACGCTGAGTACAACGACGGCTGTGCGCCCGCTCTCCGCGATATCAACCTCAGCATCTCGGGCGGCCAGAAGATCGGGATATGTGGCCGTACGGGCTCTGGAAAGTCCTCGCTTTTACTGACACTGCTCCGACTGCTCGAGACAAGCTCCGGGAGCATAGAAATCGACGGTGTCGATATCGCCACAGTACCACGCGACGTGCTCCGCAGCCGCTTCGTTGCAATCCCCCAAGACCCTTTCATGCTCGCTGGCGGCGTACGCTCTAACGCGGATCCTACCGATTCTGCGACTGATGCAGACATAACCGCCGCCTTGGAAAGGGTTGGCCTATGGTCAGCAATTGCTTCACGCGGCGGCCTCGATACAGATCTTTCCGCCCAACCACTCAGTCAAGGCCAGCAGCAGTTGTTCTGCCTCGCAAGGGCCATGCTGCGCCGAACAGCTGCGGTTGGTGGAGGAGTACTTGTGCTGGATGAGGCTACGAGCAACGTTGACAGTGCTACCGACGCGCTCATGCAGAAAGTTATCAGAGAAGAATTCAGAGGCTGGACGATCATTGTGGTAGCGCACAGGCTCGAGACGATATTGGATGCTGATAAGATTATTGTTTTGGACCAAGGACGAATCGTCGAGGAAGGGCCGCCCGAGGTGCTGCTGAAACGTGATGGTGAATTCAAGAGGCTGTATGGGAGTGTTGAGGCGTGAGTTGGACGATTGCTCTTGCTGGTAAGTGCGAAACCATTCACATTATCTGTGCTTAGTAGCATCCCTGTGGAAAGATGAGGATCTGCTTTACGCTCATGTCCCGAGTAACTCAAGGTGTGACCATGTTTTTCCACCCGCGCTTGTACGTCTCAGTCACACCACCCTCCTTGCTGCCCAAATCGAAGAACCAAAAGACATGCACACCTGAAAGTCCCAAAACTATCCAGCAACCCCGTAGCCCTTCATAACCACTCTTCACCCCTTTACTGTCAACCTACCACATCACCATCCGCCGCCCCAAATGCTGCAAAAGGTCAAAACCAACTCGACCCGCGCACCCCAGATTTAAACACCAGCTGAGCGAAATATAAATTTCGGTCCCATGCCACCACACATAT
>JBPBPI010000138.1:0-2623 GCA_050954885.1 Janthinobacterium lividum
ATAAGCCCCTTCAAGAACACCGCTTGCTCAAGAGGCAGCTTGAGCTGTATCACGTCCACGACTTTGCAGATGGTGGACCTACTATGACTGACCTTGTGATCCGTATCTTCGAGTATCCAAGGCACGCTCTCTATGTCAAGAAATTGGAGGTCTTTGGCACGAGCTCTCAACAGACATCTTAAGCACCCCAGAGATGAGCAAAGTTCTGTCTACTCTCGATGGCTTTCATCGGGACTTTGATGAGAGCTATCATGAATACATCGAAACAGGCCAGAATGTGGGAACTCTAGCATTTCTGCTCCACCATCTTCCTACTCTCAATCATTTGACCTTGGGCGTCTCCGAGTCCAGATACGTAGCGATGATAGCAAAAGATGCTCCGGCTCATTGGAAAGCCGAGAGACACGTGGTTGAAACTAAAATGCCACTGCATGTGCAAATTGGTCATCAGTCTAGTGAGAGTGAAGTGGCTTCGTACTCTAGCAGGGGCCATTCTCGCTCGAGTGGCCGCCTATCTGCAGCTGTTGCTTTGTCTAGATCTGTCATGCCCTCCGTTGAGTCCATCACGGTGTATCGGCTGCATGCCACTGGGAACAATACGAGCATGTCTGATCTACTAGCAGCCCAAAGTTCGATGGTGCGCGGCTTGAGTTTCAAAGGATGCATCGTTGGCTCCGAGACTCTACATGACTTCATCCGATGCTTCGAGAACTTGCGCTCATTTACGTACGATACCAGTGCCTTTGATGCTGACACGAATGACCAGTACAAGCTCAATGATGAAATGCGAGATCTACTGGATGTGGACGGGATTCGTGACTCACTCGAATATTTCGCCAAAAACTACCTCGAATCACTGACATTGAGGGTACGACAATATAGTGAGGTAAACAGAGATCTGTTCTACCTTGGAAGCCTCATGAATTTCACCAATCTAAGTTATCTCGACACAGATGTTTACTGTTTGTTCAAAAGCTCTCTTGATGATATCAAAGAGACAACCACACTCGCAGAAATCTTGCCAAACACCATCAAGCACCTTCGACTTCATGACCAGCAGAATGGCATCTCTCCCCGTATTTTGGACATGATTCTGTTTATCGCGAAAAACAAAGAAGAAAGTCTACCACGTCTCGAGAAGGCAGATGTTTGGAGCAGCGACGCCGATTTCTACTTTCGCGACTATGCGAGAGCTTGGGAACTTGCTGATCATTGGCGGATCAGAAAACATTGCAAACGAGCTGGCTTCGACTTCAATCTGATCTACCCCAAGTATGAAGATGAGAGCGACGATGAGACCGAGAGCGAGTATGAAAATGAGAGCGATCAATAGGCTAGTGCCTTCAGCCATCCACAACGGCCACGCAAGATTCGAAGCCATACAAAATCGCGGATCGTCCTCTCATTTGACACGCCCAGAGCTCGACGCAAATCTACGTTGATCTTTCACAACTGTTCTTTAACATTTTCATGGCCTCACAGCAGTTTGCATCAGAAGACGTTGGCAGGTACCGTTCGTTTACTGGCTGGGCGATCTCTTATACTTTCTGGGCGAGATCACACAGAGGAGTACATAGCAGGGGAACTTCGAGTAACTTACCGTGCAATCCGGTGGACATCACACAAGATATGTACATAGCAGGAGGATTAGGAGCACAATCATCATGCAGAGGCGCAATGAGGAGGAGCGGAAATTCAATAGCATCAGCACGCGGACTTGCTTGGCTTTCAAGTTCGAGAAGATTTCAGATGGAATGCAGGTGAGCGAGAGGCACAAGTCACGACCACAGCTCAAATTGCAGCAAAGCAAGCTGCTGGTAGATTAGAACTTTCATGGAATGCAAATCGTAAACATGTTTCCAATTGTGAACAGCCAGAGGCAGCTCGACGAGGGAGCTTGAGATTCCCCAAATTTGTAAACACGGACCCAGATTAGAGCGCCATGAAATATTTTGGACATCTGCCCGATCCCGAATTCCCCAGCTCAACTTTCTTCCCAGCCTTCAGAAAAGAGACGCCGTGGGCTGTAAAAATCTTGCTTGCTTTCGCGTTTTGTGTTTGAATTCAGCGGGTGCGTTCGCTTTCTCAAATGCTGTGACTCGCTTTCTCGTACGTGCTATCGAAAGTCGTGGGTAGGCGGAATATCGCGATAATGCAATACACTGTGAGTACTGTCTAATTACTTTTCGTATGCTTCATTCGTTCAGAGCCTGAAGACGAAACATTGCAGCCGGCTGTGGACGGTAGACGCACAGCTTCCAACATAAATGATGCTTTTCGATTGCGGTACTCGATGCGACCACCGACGACAGGAGGTCGACAGAAGTCTCGCTTCTTTCTCCTCGCCACAAGCATCAACAGCTCAACATGTCAAGCCATGGACTCAAACAAGACTTGGCAGGACTATGAAAGACGCATGTTATACCAAGCCAAAGTCCGAGAATGGAAGGCGGAAACGCGGAGTATGAGTTGACGGATAGACTCTAAACAAGGGAGATCAGCTGTGTTATCAGCTTCACGCAGAGCTTGTGATGAATGGCTGCGGTTTTTTGAGATAGGTGGAGGCGGACACCATGCACCTCGGACACGGATCAGGATCAGCCCTGGGAAGGACCAGACTTGG
>JBPBPI010000139.1:0-13820 GCA_050954885.1 Janthinobacterium lividum
TGTATAATGAGGCAGTACATTTTCTTAAATTTATCCCATATTTTGTAACTCATTTGCTAAAAATATTAAAGACAAAATATTAGGTCAATTAGCTATAGATGCTTACATGGCAGTATATCTTAAAAGCAAATTACCATTTGCTTTTTCTAGCAGTAACTCATTCAAAGCTTCAATCAAGCCTACCTGAAATAGCCTCAAGGGAGAGAAATCTTCTTTAGACCCTCTATGTCCCCTGAAATAAAATATTCATCAATTAGCAAAAATAAATAATCAATCCGTCCCAGCGAAAGTATTTGAGATAGACACGCTTATACGTTGCAAAAATTTGCAACACCGCTTCGTCGCAAGTGACACCCACTGAGGTATATTTTTCATCTAATGCACTACGCAATCTGCAAATTTTAGTTCACTTTTAAAAAAATGGAGCTTAAGTTAGTTTAATTATTTAAACACAGAATTCCAATCTTCCATAAATTTTTTATTTTTAAGAAGAAGATTTCCTATATAAATTGCTCCCTTTTGAGTTAAATGACGCCCATCATAAGAAATTAAATATCCTTCTGGAGTTGACACAGGACATTTCTTATCGTTACCACAGACGATTTTATGTAAATCTAAATAATTATTATTTTCAGACAGAATCTGTCTAACAGACTCTATCACTTCATATGTAGGAGAATCTTTTTTCATATTGATAAATATATTTTTATCCTGGACTGAAAGAATGTCTTTTATAGAAACAAGATAAAAATTTTTAGTGCTAACTATAAAAAATTTCTTATTTGTGTGTTTTCTTATTTCAAGATCTAATTTTTTTAAGTAACTAGCTGTAAAATGAGTCTACTCCGATGCTACAATAATGAAATCTGCTTGTGATAGATATTTGTTTAAAAAATCATTACCGATTCGTACAGTATTCTGACATTGAACAATATCTTTTTTACTGATAAAATCATTGATATTAGGTATATCAGGAGTATTAAGGCACACCCATGGAATATGATGAGTTGATACATCTATGCCTTTAAGAAGACCAGCTTCTTTAAGAATATTAAAGAAATCTTTAGCGAAACTATCTCCAATTATTAAAAGGCGTCTTTTTCTATCATTAATTGAGAAATTTTTATTTAGATGAGAAATAAATTCTGAATTTACTACATATTCATACGATGAAGTAAATGGATTAGGTGAAGTTTTGTCAAATCCTATAACATTGAGTTGCCAGTCCTTAAAACGTCCCCATAACCCATTATTTTTGAATGCATATCCTAAAGGTAAAACAAGAATAACAGCAAAAGTTGAAAGAAAAATTACTAATTTTTTTAAAGAGACTTTTTTAGCGTTTCTCATTGGTTTTTCAATGAAAAAATATGTAAGAATTGCTAAAATTATTGATAAAACAATCAATCCTACTTTTTGATGATCTGATGACATCATGCTTTTTATTCGAGCAAAAGCAAAAATAGGCTGATGCCATAAATAGAGACTGTAAGAAATTAAACCAACTGCTACAAATGGCTTACTTCCAAGAATATCAGAAATAAGTTCACCCTTTTTACAAAACCAAATAATCAACATGGTTCCCAAAATCGGTAAAATAGTAATATAAGAATAAAGCATTTCATCATTAAAAAATATGATAGCATTATAAATTAGAAAAAGACCTATGGCGGGCATAGTATTATCTAAAAAAGGATGGCTAAGCCTTCCTTTTTCCAATTCTAAATTCGCTAAAATAGAACCAGCAAGTAATTCCCATCCTCTTGTTGGTAGAAGAAAAAAAGTTGCTCCCGGAAAATGACTGTTTCCAAAATGTACAAGTTGTAACGATAGTAAAAGAACTAGAGTAAGAACAGGCGTTATATAACTTCTTAAAAACTTCCATAATAATAACAAGGTAATTGGAAATATCAGATAAAATTGTTCTTCAACTGATAATGACCATGTATGAAGAAATGGTTTCAGTGCACTTGACTCTGCCCAATAACTCTCTTCTCTCCAAAACCAAATATTTGAGCTTGAGACAAGAGTTGTTAAAATAGAACCTGTGTATTCTTTTACTGCCTTGGGCAGCATATACATCCAAGAAAACGGGATAGAGACAAGAATAACAGCAAATAAAGCAGGAAGTATGCGTCTTGCACGTCTTTCATAAAATTTTGCAAAACTAAAATTTCCTTCATTCATGTCACGCAAAATAATAGATGTGATCAAATATCCGGAAATGACGAAAAAGACATCAACGCCAATGAATCCTCCTTTTAATAATCTAAAACCACTAAAGACAAATTCTGCGTGATATAAAATAACAGCAATGATAGCAATTGAACGTAAACCATCAATTTCAGGACGATATTTTAACGACATCTATTAAACTCAAATTATTTTTTATCAGAAAAGTAGTTAAATTAACTTAATCTCCATTTTTTTACAAGCAAATTAAAATTTGCAGATTGCGTAGTGCATTATAGCTGAATGCGTTTATGTTTTTACATAATTTTAAGATTATAATCCAGTTTTTCTAAAAAGTTTAAAGGGTTGGCTCTATCCTTTCTAAGTCTTGTTTTTAAGGTTGCCCATTGAGGCTCTATTTTATTGAGATCAGGCGAATAAGGCGGAAGAAAGAGTAAGTACGCTCCCGCTTCTTCAATGAGTTTTTGTGTTTGAGGAGATTTATGAAAAGCCCCGTTGTCTAGAATTACCCAATCACCTTTGGTCAGAACAGGCACAAGACAGTGTTGAACCCAGATATTAAAAATGTTTATGTCAGTGTATCCTTTGAACCGAAAGGGAGCCTCAAGTTTTTTTTGACGATAAGCGGCAATCACCGTGGTACGCGCATGCCTTATTTTACCTGATCTATCGCCATATACTCGTCTGCCTCGAGGGGCGCATCCATAAAGACGATCTGTCTCTTCATCAACGCCACATTCATCAACCCAAACCCGTTTGTCAGGCGGGATTGAATCAAGACGCGCTAAAAACTCTTGACGTTTGACTTCATTTCTCTCTGTATAAAGGAACGTCTTTTTTTTCGGGTGATCTTGTATCTTTTTAAAGCACGATAAATACCGCTGGGGCTGACCTTAAACACCTTGGCTAATTCATAAAGATAATCATCAGGACGATTCTCAACCGCTTGTCGTAGAGCGTCCTCTTCTATTTTCAACGCACGTCTATGACCTGATCTTCGCATCTTTAACCCGCCTGTTTGGCCTTTAAGACGCTGCCAATTATAAATGGTTTGACGAGGGATGTTAAAAACTTCACCGGCTTGTCTTTGGGAGTGTCCTGCGTCAATATACAACAGAACACGTTCCCTTAAATCTATACTATATCCGTAACTCATTCACTCAAAATAGTGAAGACAAAACATTCTGTCAATCAGCTATAGAAGATCACAAAGTACAAATCTATCATGTTTTTGATTATATCGGTGGGACATCTTTTGGGGGTGTTTTAGGCTTGGGACTGGCTCATGGAAGTTTGGCATCAGAACAGGTGGCCATGTTTGAAAATAAAAAACAACGCAAAATACTTTTTGATGAAAACATACATCATAGTAAAATTACGGGACTATTTATGGAAAAATTTGTAAAGAGTGTTTTTGATGATCTAAAAATACCTGTGCTGCTGACAGGATGTTCATCTGAACATATTCCTTATCATTTTCCTTATGAAAAAGCTAAATTATGCAGTGCTGCTTATTGTCTCACTGTAAATCGGTCCTTTTCAGAAGTTTATACAAATGATCCAAATTGCATAATATTAGACAAGGGCTCTTTTAGAAAAAACCAAGCAAACCTTGTAAAATCAAAAATGGAACAACAATGGCCCGATGCTGAAGTAAATCTTCTTTCTCTTGGAAATGGTTCTACTTATTGTCCATATAATCGCTTTTTTGAACAAAATGATAAAAGTATTGAATTAAAACAATTAATGGGGCCAAATTTTATAAGAATTGATTGTGAGACTTCTAAACATAAACTTTCATATCTAAAACATCAAGCTGAGTCTCAAATGCCTCAGGTTATTCAATATTATCAAGAAAATAACGAAAATTTTCGAAAATCATTGGAACGAAAAAATGAAAAAATAAATGAGTAACTCAAAGATTGAGATTATTTGTTTTTAATAAAAATTAAAGTAGTATCTTTAGAATAATAAAATAGAGGTGGCAGTTGTTATATTTTGTCTTTAAAAATAAGCCAAAAATGAGGTTTAAAATTTTATTTTTTGGCCTGTTCTGTTTAATTTCTTCCTTGCAAGCCAGCGAAAGAATGATTCCAAAAGAAGATTTACCTTTTAAGAAAATAAGAATGGGCCTCTCTATTGATGGTGTTAACGGTAGTGGTACGCTAAATTACCTTCCTGCTTTATTGCTTGAAGAACTGGAAAAGCATATTTTAGATGATCATAAAGTACAACTTCATCGTGTTTTTGATTACATGGGTGGGACATCTTTTGGTGGTATTTTGAGCTTGGCATTAGCCCATGGAATTTTGGCATCAGAACAGGTGGTCATGTTTGAAGACAAGAAACAACGTAAGCTACTTCTTAGTGAGCGCCAAGATCATGATACAGTCATAAAATTTTTTAAAGAAAAATTTGGTGAAAGTACCTTTGATGATCTGAAAATACCTGTGCTGCTTACGGGATGTTCAACAGATCAGATTCCATATTGTTGTTCCTATGAAAAAAACATCCCAAAAAATGGTGCTTATCTTTATAACACTGCTTATCATATTTCACGACATAGATCATATGGAGAAGTTTTTAATTCTTACCCAAATTCTATCATACCCAATAACCGCCTCTTTAGAAAAAATCAAGCAGACTTCTTAAAAACCAAAATGGAAGAACGATGGCCAAATGCGGAAATAAATATTCTCTCTTTGGGCACAGGAATCACCTGTCTGGAACCATCTTGGTTTTCACCTGTTAATGCCTCACATTCTGATGTTTTCCTTTCAGAAGACGAAAAAAGTGATGAGTTAGAAAAAATAATGGGAAAAAATTTTACAAGAATTGATTATGATGTTTTTAAAAATAGACATAGAGATATGTCATATTTAAGAAGTCAGGCTGAATGTCAAATACCCAAAGTTGTTAAGTTTTATGAAGATAATCAAGAAAAAATTCGCCATTTTTTGGAAAAAAGCGATAAAAAATAATTTTGAAGTTTTGGCGTATTGCCTCTCGACAAAGATCGAAAAAGATAATATCCTGAAAACTTAAGCAAAAAAAAGACCGAAGAAAAAACTTCGGCCGAGTTTAACAGGGAGGCTTCACGTCTGGGAGACGTAGGATCAAAAACAAAAGCTTCTGACCCTTTCCGAGCCTTGCGCTCGAAACTCGTGGAGAACATATTCTCTATGTCTCAGTTGTACCGCTTATGCTATGCGAAAAAAAGAGTTTTTTTCGCATATACCCATTGCAAAATCTGCATGTTGATTGGATATTTGAACCAAGCATCAGATATATAATATAAATTTAGAACACACGCAGGACTAAAATTGTTTTATAACACTTAAATTTTATTTATTTTTGTGTTTGACTCATACAAATTTGTGTTGATTCTAAATTTTGGGCATAGGGTTCTGTACCATATTGTACAGGATCGTGCCCGGCCATACTTTCTAATTGAAGAAAAATAATGGCACTAATGACTGACATGGCACTAAATCCAATGGCGGACCAAAAAAGTTGATACTGTGTTTTTGATGTGAATTTCATTAGACATCTCTTGAAATGTTGTATTCTTACTTTAAGATTACGCTTAAAATATTAAGAGAGTTTTAAGATTTTTGATTTAATCATAAAATTGATTTGAAAAATAAAACTTCAATACAATTTTAATTAAGATAAGAATTGAACAGGATAATATTTAAAAAATGATATCAAGAACAAAACGTATCTCAATTATAAGTATGTTCAAAATTTTATTACTTCAGGGACTTAATGCATCGTGTGTGATTGATCCTTATACTCTTTCTATCAATAGTATTGAAAGAAAGTTTTCAATCCCTCATGGATTGCTTTCGGCAATTTCAAAAGTTGAATCCGGTCGGTATCATGAAAAACATAAACGGGTTATTTCCTCGCCTTGGGTAATTCATGCCGAAGGACGCGGTCACTTTTTTAAAAACAAACATGAAGCCATTAAAGCGGTTCAAAATTTAAAAGATAAAGGGGTGACAAACATCGATGTTGGTTTGATGCAGGTCAATCTTTTTTATCATGGTAAAGCCTTTGCTACCCTCGAACATGCCTTTGATCCCAAAACCAATATTGAATATGCCGCGAAATATCTGACATCTTTGAAAAAAGAGCATGCAACTTGGTCTAAAGCGGTCGCGCATTATCATTCAGCGTCCCCTGTACATCATGTGCCCTACCGACAAAAGGTGTATAAGATGTGGCAGGCAGAGCAAAAAAATTCTTTTAAATCTTGGGAGGATTTAAGCCAAACGCAATCGGATCAATCTGGGGGAGAAACATGGTTTCGGTCACCCAATTTTCGTATTATTCGCCTGCGTCCTGGATCCAGGGTTAACAACATAGCACCTGGTCCCGTGCGTGCGAATCGTATAAATGTGCAAGGTCAACCGTCTTCATCTTTTAACAAACAAGTAAAACCCTTACGTTTGAAAAAGATTGCCAATTCAAATGTATCTAATGCCAATCAATTGCAAAATCGCTTTCGTTATATCAAAACGCGCAAACCACAGTAGACATTCTAAAAATTGATTCTAAGATTGACGAAAATAAATATCATCATTAAAGTTTATCAAAAAATAAATTCAATTTAGGATAAGTAAAAATGTTTCAAAAAATGATGTTGGTTGTAGGGGTGGCTTTTTGTATTTCTTCGGCAGACGCCACAACACAAGATGTTGCGCCCTCTAAATCCATTGTAGTTGAGACCAAATCAGGCGACTTAACATTGAAAGACTTAATCGAAGCTTGCTCAAAAATTGCACAAAGTGTTTCTAGCAAACGAGCCAATAAAGACATGGTTGGTGATATCATTTCAATTCATAATAAAAATTATGAAATACGCTTTTTCAGCTTTGAAGATACTTCTGGAAAATTACCTAAAGACATGACATTTCAACAATACGTCATTGAGCGCGCTTTGCTTGATGCAAAAAGTATTGCCATGGACCCATTGCCCGGCATTCATTTTGAAAGCTTTGATTATCGCCGTTCAGACTTAAAAGATGGTGTTTATTTCAGTATGGCCGTTCGTCCCATAAATGGCAAAAAGCCATCAACTAATACCGAAAAGATATAATCTATTTTAAATCGGATGATTGAACCCCAAACGAGCATAAGTATCCGCCATTTCAGAGGGAAGAGGGGCTATAAATGTCTTGGTGCGTCCATTGGGCAATGTCAAAGATAAAGTGCGGGCATGAAGGTGAAGACGAAATTTCTCAGAAATAGGATGGGCTGCTTTCCCGCCATACTTGCCATCACCTAGAATAGGACATCCTAAAGATAGACTATGGACACGAATTTGATGGGTTCGACCCGTCTCAGGCATGAATTCAATCCAGGTAATACCTTGATTTGACGATTTAACTTTATAGCGCGTGCTGGCATTGAGACCATTTTCTATATCAATCGCCATTTTCTCGCCCATTTTGCCAGGCAGTTTTAAAATAGGCAAATTAATAGTGCCTTCCAATTTTGATGGCACGCCAACCACCAAAGCCCAATAGATTTTTTGAACATCTCGTTCTTTAAATTGTGCGGTAATCCAAGCAGAATCACGGGCTGATTTTGCAAATATAATAACGCCACTGGTATCTTTGTCCAAACGATGGGTCATTCTGAATTCGCTGGCTTCTTCTAAAGGCAATGCTTGAACAATTTGATCTAAAGAAATTTTTGTGTTGGTGCCGCCTTGAGAAGCAAGTCCCGCTGGTTTATTGATCACCAAAACATGCGCATCTTGATATAAAATAGCCTGTTCAATTTTGGCAATCCACAAAGGATCAATTCGTGGCTTTGAAGATATGTGTTCAGGATGAATGAGGGTCGGAGGCAGGCGTACCTCTTGACCTTCTTCTAACACGACATGAGTTTTGGTACGTCCACCGTTGAGGCGAACTTGGCCAGTGCGAATCCATTTTTGTAAAATATTATAATTTTCAAAAGGACATTGTTGTTTCAACCACCGATCGAGGCGAACGCCTGCGTTGGCACGGGTGATGATTATTTTTTGAACAGGATGTTTGGTCATGGAAAATTTTTGTCTCTAAAAAATGCTAAGATGGCCCTTTACTTATCATGATTTCAAAGACGATGCGAGGCTTATCCGGGGGTTGATGACCGATTTTTGAAAATAAATGCACTTTTTTGTCATTTATTTTAATTTCGGGGTTGACCTAAGGCCTCGAGAAGCATAATTTCGAGACACAGTTTTAAGAAATCTTTCTAAGGGCGCTTAGCTCAGCTGGTAGAGCACCTGACTTTTAATCAGGGAGTCACAGGTTCGAATCCCGTAGCGCCCACCACCCTCCTTAGAAAACTTGTTTTATTCACATAAGAATCTTTATTTATTCCAAAACCTCAACATCATCTGGTTGACCTCTTTTAAACAGTCGTGTATAACCAGTTTTAACTTTGAATCTCAAGAAAGAAAATGTGTTATGGCAAATATTGAATCAGCAAAAAAGCGCGCTCGTCAAAATATCGTGCGCAACACACGTAATCACGCACGTATTACCAGAATTCGTACTTTTTTACGTAAAGTCGAAGAAGCAATCACAGCTGGCGATAAAAATGTGGCACAAGAATCTTTAAAAGTAGCACAACCTGAAATTATGCGTGGCGTTAGCAAAGGTGTCTTGCATATCAATACGGCATCTCGCAAAGTGTCTCGTCTTGCCGCACGTGTTAACGCCCTTTCTTAAGCCTTCATTAATAAAGTTAGAAGATATTTAAAATTATATTTTGACCTTACTTTTTTGATGTAAAACTTAAGATTTTAAGCAAGAGCATTCAACATTGAATCTCTAACCATGGAGCCACTAGACGTGAATTTTCTTTGTGTAAATTTTCGACTTCAGTTCCTAAATCGATTTTCTTGTCCATGACATCAAATAACGAATTAAAAACATTGATGACAGCGTGTTGGGAAGAGGCACGATCGACATTTTTTCTTGAATTCGGTGAAGCCACTTTTAAAAGCTGGCTTGCTTCTTTAAAATTTAATGAATTTATTTCAGGTCGGTTTGTCATTGCAGCTCCCACACGTTTTATGCGGGATTGGATTCAAACTCATTACGCAACAAAAATTTTAGAAATTTTACAACGTTTTGATCCTCGAATCTTAGCCATCGATTTAATTGTTGATGCAAACTTATTAAAGATACCCGCAAGTGAGACTTCATCATCTGAAAATGTTTCCGAATCTGTGACTTCAGTAGGTAATACTGACACAGAATTTGAGGATAGTAATCTTCAAGTGATTGGTTCTCGGCTTGAGCCACGTTATACCTTTGATGCTTTTGTGGTCGGAAAATCCAATGAATTGGCTCATGCGGCGGCACGTCGTGTAGCAGAAGCCGACACTGTTACCTTTAATCCCCTTTTCCTTTATGGTGGCGTGGGCCTTGGAAAAACCCACTTAATGCATGCGATTGCGTGGCATATTCAAAAATGTCATCCCCAGCAGCGTGTGATTTATCTGTCTGCTGAAAAATTTATGTATTTGTTCGTCAAAGCTTTAAGATTTAAAGACACTATGGCGTTTAAAGAACAATTCAGATCTGTTGATGTATTAATGATCGATGATTTTCAATTCATCAGCGGTAAAGATTCAACCCAAGAAGAATTTTTTCATACCTTCAATGCTTTAGTTGATCAAAATCATCAAGTTATTATATCTGCTGATAAATCACCCTCTGATATTGAAGGCCTCGAAGCCCGCATGCGCTCGCGTTTGGTGTGGGGATTGATGGTGGACATTCACCCCATGACGTATGAGCTAGGACTTGGAATTTTACAGTCTAAAGTTGAGCAAATGGGACGCGATGTTCCTTTAAAAGTACTCGAATTTTTGGCCCACAAGATTACATCCAATGTGCGTGAACTTGAAGGAGCGCTCAATCGGATTATCGCTCATTCTATGCTGGTAGGACGTGAAATTACCGTTGAATCTGCCATGGATGTGCTCCGAGATTTATTACGTGCTAACGATCGTCGTGTCTCTATTGATGAAATTCAGAAAAAAGTGGCCGAACATTTTAATATTAAATTGTCCGATATGTATTCCTCGCGTCGTCTTCAATCGGTTGCGCGGCCTCGTCAAATTGCTATGTACTTGGCCAAACAACTTACTTCTTTATCGTTACCTGAAATTGGACGCAAATTTGGTGGTCGCGATCATACAACTGTAATTCATGCGATTAAAAAGGTTGAAGAGTTAAGAGAAAGCCACACATCTGTTGCAGAAGATGTCGATCTTTTAAAACGAATGTTGCAAAGCTAAAATCTTTTAACTTTCTTATAAAGTTGATAAATATTTTTAATGAAAACAATATCTATTAAAACCCACAAGATTTTGCACGGTGAATTATTAGAAACAATATTAGATTCATATATATTGAATTTATCAGAGAGGTCTATTGTTGCGATCACCTCTAAAATTATCAGTGTGATTGAAGGACGATATGTTTACAAGAAAAATACCGATATATATCAGTTAATTAAGCAAGAAGCAGATCAAATCTTAAAAACAGATTTAAATCTCTATAATATCTATCTCACTATAAAAGATGGCCTACTTATCCCTTCTGCCGGTATTGATGAATCAAATGTTGATGATGTTTATGTCTTGTATCCTTATGATGTTTGGCAAACAGCCGAAAAGATTTGGCAATATCTGCGTGAAAAACATAAAATCAAAGAACTTGGTGTGATTATTACAGATAGTCATACCACAATCATGAGGCGCGGCGTGACAGGTATTGCCCTTAGCTGGTGTGGCTTTAATCCTTTATATTCATATATTGGAAAATTAGATCTTTGTAATAAACCTTTAAGAGTCACACAGATTAATATATTGGATTCACTTGCTGTCAGTACTGTCTTTGTCATGGGAGAAGGCAATGAGCAAACACCTATGGCTATGATAACAGACGCGCCACATATGACTTTTTTAGACAGACCACCCACAAAAAAAGAGCGCGACAGTATTTTAATAAAACCAGAAGAAGATCTGTATGGTCCTCTGTTGGCATCAGGTGACTGGGAATAATCTTATCATAAATCTGATTTCTTGCGCGAATGAATACCGTGGGGATTGACCAAATCAGAAATAATGCCACGAAAGGTACGAATTTCTTGAGCCGTGAAAGGCACGCGAGAAAACATCGTACGGATTGATTGCACCATCTTTGGCTTCTTATGAGCCGTGCGGAAATAACCGGCTTTGTCCAGTTCTGTCTCTAAATGTTCAAACATGCCGGTTAATTCTTGTTTGGTCGCCATTTGTGTTTCAGTTTGTTGCAAAGAAATAGTATTTTCTGCTGTTTTTAAATGAACTTGGTAAAATTCATAAGATATTAAAAGAACCGCTTGCGCTAAATTGAGTGAGCTGAAATCGGGATTTAAGGGTACGGAAATGGTGCCTGAACATAAAGCCACATCTTCATTAGTCAGCCCCGATCGTTCAGGGCCAAAAAGGACACCAAATTCCTGATTTTCTTGCCGGTGTTGTTGCATTAAATGACCAACTTGATGAGGCGTCATATGTAATGAAATCATATCTCGAGGACGTGCGGTTGTGGCATAAAGATGATGAAGATCTGCCATAGCTTCACGCGTGCTTTGAAAAATTTTCACAGTGTTGAGAATTTCATCAGCACCAGCCGCCAAAGCTTGAGCCTCGCGCGCGCGCGGATCGGCTTGTGGATTAATTAATCTTAAATCACGCAGGCCAAAGTTAAGCATAGCGCGAGCAACCGCACCGATATTTTGTGCCAGTTGTGTCTCGACCAAAAGAATTGCGGGACCTGACATAAACTTGTCCTTTTTATAAAAAACCTTAATGATCCCTAAAGTGTCGTTAAATGAGAAAAAATACAACTGTTAAAGGGGACAAAATTGTAAAAGTGTGCTAGATTTTGCTCAATGATATCACTTAAAATGTTAACAACACGTTGTATTTATTAAGGAAATTAAGAATAATATGAATTGGTTAACGAACTTTGTACGTCCTAAACTCAGGGCTTTGGTGGGACGTGAAGTGCCTGAAAATCTTTGGGATAAATGTTCAAAATGTGAACAGATGATTTTTCATCGCGACCTTGAAGATAATTTATATGTCTGTCGTCATTGTAGCCATCATATGCGTCTGGATGCTAAAAAGCGTTTAAAAATGTTGTTTGATCAAGGTGAGTATCAACGTCTTAGTGTGCCCGGTGTTTTCTATGATCCCTTAAAATTTCGCGACACTAAAAAATATATTGATCGATTGAAAGAGGCCCGTCAAAAAACTCAGGAAGATGACGCGGTAATTGTTGCCAAAGGAGCCGTGGGCGGCAAACCAGTGGTCATGGTTGTGTTCGATTTTAATTTTATGGGTGGGTCCATGGGGGCGGCTGTTGGCAATGGTATTGTTGAAGCTGCTGAAGAAGCCTTAAAGTTAAAGGCAGCATTGATTATCGTTCCGGCATCGGGTGGCGCACGTATGCAAGAAGGTATCATTTCTTTGATGCAAATGCCGCGCACAACGGTGGCTGTGGCACGGATTCGAGAAGCAAAATTACCCTATATTACTATTTTAACAGACCCCACCACAGGTGGTGTATCAGCCTCTTTTGCCATGCTAGGTGATATTACTATTGCCGAACCTGGGGCCATGATTGGATTTGCTGGCGCACGCGTGATTCAACAAACCATCAAACAAGAATTACCTAAGGGATTTCAAACAGCTGAGTATCTTTTGGATCATGGCATGGTGGATATGGTCGTGTCACGTCTTGAACTTCGACAAAAAATAGTAACACTTTTGTCTTTTGTGATGTCAAAGCCGGTGTCTCCACAGGTGCTGTTGCCTGCTTCTTAAATTGAAATAGTGACTTTTGTAATGTTAGAGAGTTAAACAATGAGACAACAAATCTTAAGTTTCACAGTGGCAAGCATTCTAATAATGCAACCAGTTGAGGCACGTCATAAACATTCAAGTGATAATACACAAGAAGACATTGTTGTTGAATCCCCAAATGATTATGATATCACCTCAGATGGTACAGTGACCAAGAAAAAAGATACAGCTAAAAAATCTTCCACAACAGCACAAGAGACAACCACGCAAATGCCAACCGCAATGAAGGGCGTGGGCATACCAGGCTCACCGAATCAAAAAGATGTTCCTCATGAGTCAACCCCCAAAGATAGGCATTCTAAAGCTGTTGATAGCTCAAGCAAGGAACATGGTCATCTTATCGTTATTCCTCGCACGCCATCAGATCAAAATTAAAGTTCATATTTAAAAAAGATTATTTTTTCTGCTAAGTCGTTCTTTAATTATTTTGCAATTTTTTAAGCACATCGGATGAAAGCCCTGTAGCTTCTGATACTTTTTCAATAGGTATACCAAGATTCAAAAAATTAAGAGCAATAGTATGAGCAGTTTCTATTTTTCCTTCTGCTTTTCCTTCTGCTTTTCCTTCTGCTTTTCCTTCTGCTTTTCCTTCTGCTTTTCCTTTCGTCATTCCTTTTTCAAATCCATCGGCTTCGTACTTCTTGATTGTATTGGCCTCAATGCGCCACATCTTCAGACGCCCCTCATAGGCCTCTCG
>JBPBPI010000140.1:0-7429 GCA_050954885.1 Janthinobacterium lividum
CTGTCGGCGTAGCGGAGGCGGTGATCCATCGCCAGCGAGTTGCGGATGCGGTTGTCGAAGCCGGACATGCCGGGGTGCTCGCCGGATCGTTCAACGTCAGAGGCGAAGCGGCCGGAGGCGCCGGCTATATCGCCAGTGCCGAAGAAGCCGCGGGCGTTCTTGCGTTCGCCGCCATACATGACCTCCCAGGCCGCCGCCTTGATCTGGTCGGCGTAACCTGCGGTCCGGACATCGATGCCGGTCTGCGACTTGATGGCGTCGGCTCTGGAGTCGTCCCATTGCTCAATGCCGTAGTGGTGGCCGTTTCGCGCGGTCGGATCCAGGCCGCTCTCCTGCTCAAAGTTGCCGAGCATGGCAAGTGCGTGGGTTCGGTCGATGCCGAGGCCTTTGAGGATGCTGTAGCCGGAAGACTCCGCGCGACCGGTCTGGCCGCTGATGAAGCGCCAGCCGCGAGACAGGGCGTTGCCGGCACCGCTGAGGGCGCCCCCGGATGCGGCATCTTCGCCGCCGAGCAGCTTCTTGACGGCGTTGGCGTCGTCTGCAGTCGATAAGACCTCGCGATCAGCAACGTTGCCGAGATGCGACTTGGCCGACTTCCAGCGCCCATGCAGCGCGTCGTCCGCCGCCTGCACAAGGTCGACTAGGTCGGCCATGGCGTCCTTCATGCCCTGGACGAGCTCATGCTTCAGGAAGTCGATCAGCGGGGTAAGGTAGCCCTTGACCGTCGGCCACATGTCCTTGAAGGCAGTCTCGATCGTGTGGATGCCGTCCAGCGCCGCATCAATACCAGGCTTCCACTGCGCCCAGTCGATGAGCGACTTTCCGCCTTCCTTCCACGTCTGGTAATCGTCCCAGAGCGCCAGCACCGCAGCACCGGCCGCAAGGATCAGCCCGAGCGGGGTCGCAAGGAACCCGGCGTTCAGAAGCCGCCACGCGATCAGCACGGCGCCGAGTGTCTCGATCCACCTCTTTGTGCTGCCGTCGAGATGCTCAAACCAGTCGATCAGCCGGCCGAGCAAGTCGGCGGCCCGTCCAACTAAGCGCATCAGCACCCAGCCAAACTCGATGATGACCTTCGATGCGCCAACGATGACGTCTGAGATCCGGCGGAAGTTGGCGACAAGTGTCCGCTGCAGCTTGTCGACCATGGCGCCGACCCCGCGTTCAAGCGAGATGGCGACCTTGTCCCGCAGCACCTGCAGCGCCGCGCCGAAGCCGCGCAACTGCTGCATGAACTTGGCCGAGCCGGCAGCAGCCGCCTGTGAGTCCACGCCCGCCGCGCGATACATCGCCTTCAGTTGCGACGAGAACTGCCCCAGCCCGCGCATGCCGGCTTGCAGCGTGCGGTCGTCGATGCCGAGGACACTGGCGTAGGCCCGTGCCCGGTAGTAGGGCATCGTCCGCGCGACCTTGAAGAAGTCCTCCAGTTGCGCCGTGGTGTCTCGGATGCCGCCGTGCGCGTCGCGGGTCTGGATCCCGAGGCGCTGCATGAAGCTCTCGGCGCCAGGCGAGCCCCGGAGGAAGTTCCCCATCGATTCAAGCGCGGAGGCGGCGCCGGCAGCCGAGCCGCCCATCTGGCTCATCGCGTAGCCGAACGCCTGGATGTTGGCGACGGAGGCGCCTACGCGCTGGCTTTGGTAGTATAGTTGTTCGTAGCCTTCCGCGACTTTCGCGATGGTGGCAACGAGGCCGGTTAAAGTGGCGCCAAGAGCAAGGGCGGCGACCTTCGCTTTGGCGAGACTGTCAACGAAGCGGCGCTCTTCATCGGCTTTGACTGTGTAGCCCAACGCCACCAAAAACGAGGAGATCACATTCTCAGCGGCCATCTTTCATGGCCTCCCGAGCCCGGTTCTCATTCTCGTTCTTGGCGTCAAGGTAGTCGTTCGCCAGCGCGACAAGATCAAGCGTCAGAGACTGGTCATCTAGCTGGTGTAGGCGGTAATACCCAGCATCCACCGGACGCATCAGGTAGTCCTCGCCGTCCGGCAAGGTCACCGGGTCAAAGTTTACGCTGCCGAGAGACCGGGAGAAGCTGAACCCCCGCCGGTCATAAAACCCGCGAGGTCCTGTTTGACGACCTCCGCTGCAATCTGGAGCATCTGCGGCATGGTGATGAAGTCGAACATCATCCGGCCGCCGCGCATAAGTGGGAACATGCGTTCGCCCTGCTTGATGCTGACGACATCCAGGCACGCATCCAAGATGTAGTCGCAGTCGGCGTCGTTCATGTCGGCCAGCGCGTCGGCAATCGGCGCGATCTTCAGGCGGGACAGGATGCTATCCAGCTTGTCGGCGCCAGTCTCTGCGAGAGGCGCCGGGGCGCTCCTCAATGCGTCAAGCTGCCCGACCATGGACGACATGAGGGGTGCGAGTCGGCGCGCGACGTGGAACTGCTTGCGCACCGGCATGCGACCGATGCTGAACTCGTGCTCGCCGATTGTGAGGCTGTTCACGCTATACTCCCTTAGTATCCCTGTGCCATACTAAGACAGGAGATTGATATGAAACCAATGCCAAGTATCGCTCACCTTCATGAGTGCTTTGATCCAGACTATATCAGCGGTTTCTTATTCTGGAGGAAAAGACCGCAAACCCATTTCGCTTCGGTCGGACGAGCCGAGTCTTGGAACAAAGTATATTCAGGCAGGCAGGCAGGTGGTCTGATTGGAAATGGGTATCTGGTGACTTTTGTGCAGAAACGTTCGCACTACGTCCATCGCATCCTCTTTGCTATGGCTAGCGGAGCGGAACCAGACCGGGAGATTGACCATGTCAACGGAATCAAGACCGACAACCAGATGAGCAACCTACGTCTGGCTACGAGCGCGCAAAATAAAGCGAACATCGCATCGGGTCACACGGGATTGCGCGGAACGAAGGCCCATCAAGGCAGATGGGTCGCTCAAATGAGCATAGATGGAAAGAATCATTACATCGGCATCTTTGATACCCAAGAACAGGCCCATGCAGCCTATTGTCAGACCGTGACACAGATCCGAGGAGAGTTCGCCCTAACAACCCATACCAGAATCTAATACGTTCCCAAGATGCGATCGACCAGCCCGCAATCGAACGACCACTCCATCGTGCCGCCGTCCTTGGCGTACGTCTGGTTCGGTGCGCGCTTGAATGCGACTTGTCGGGCTGTGGTGACGTCGCCGCTGGCAACCTGCCGGATGACGATGATGTTCGAGCCCCAGAGACCGCTCGCGACGCTTTGAAGGTCGTACATGCTCATTAACTGTGCATTAACGGGACTCGTCTTAAGCAGACGGACGGTGCATGTCCCGGCTTTGCCAGCGTGCAGGGAGTGCATTACCGAACCGTCAGCACCAACGTCCATCTTGTTTCGATCTTCGACCATTTCGATCGAGATGCCCTCTTCTGCCGCGCCCGAGCCGGCTGCAAGCTGAAAGGCACCGCCGGGACCGACAATCGTTCCGACTACGTCGTTGAAGCTGTAAGCTGGAATTTTCGCCTCCATCGGCTAACAGATGACAAGCCTTAAGCAACGCAAAACCTGTTACGGTAACGCATCTACCTAATTACGTTGACAACCACGTTACTGCTGTGAACTGCACCGGCCAGCTTCAGCGCGATCTGCGCCGTTACCGCCTTGCGCGCCCCGCGATCCGCCAAGCTCTGCGTCGAGATTGCCGGGAGGAACACATAGTATCCCTTCGTAAGCATCTGCCCGTTCGACAGCGACCCAAACGCCGGCCCGGTCCACACGCCAGGCGCCCCAAGCCCATTGGCGACAGCCTGATCCATGACCGCCTCGTAGGTTGTCGCCAGCACGTTCATGCCGATGTCGGTCTGCGGGATCTTGGTCTCGGCGTTGTAGAGCGCATTGAAGCCAGCAACCTGCAACGCGTTCTGCAGCCAATCCATCCCAACGCGTTCGTCGATGTATATTCCCGAACTCATCACGCCTTCCTGCAGGATGGCGGCGCCGTTGGCATAGTTGACGAACACGTTGCAGTTCTTGCCCAGCAGCGTCTGCGCCTGCGTCTCGGACAGCGTCTCAGCCTGGACGCCGGGCTCCTGTTGGAACTTGAGCGTGATGGCAGTGCCGGTGCCATTCCAGTCGACCGTCGCAATGCGGCCGAAGATGGAGGCGGCGCCGTAGAGGTCGGCGGGCGACGTCAGGGCCGCGCTGAGGTAGCTCGTGTATTGCAGACACGACCGGCTGAGACTGGCGCCCTGCATCGTCGAGGCGAGGTCGGTCGTGACCCCTGCGGTGACGATCGCAGGCTCGTTGCACGTGTAGAAGAAGGCGCGCGGCGGGCTCAGTGCTTCGATGGTCTGCGCGAATGCGAGGATGATGGAGTCCTGCTGTAGGATTGGCGCGGCAACTGTGCAGCCATACCAATCGCTCGTGGCAGCCGCCAAGCGCACACCCGCCGCGACCAGCGTCTCACCGGTCGCCGTGCGAACCTGCCCGATGTAGCAGGTGCTGGGCGTCGGTGACTGAGAGAAGAACACCTGCGCCGCGAGATATTCCGATGACGTCGTAGAGAAGTCGTTCCCGACGCCCGTCAGGCTCGTGTAGAGCCGGTAGTTCTCGGTCGTGGCCAATACGCCGGAGAAGCCGATGACCATGAACGCGCCGAAATTGCGCGTGGTCGTGGCAACTGGCGACAGCGTCACGTTGACGTTCACAACGTCCGAAACAGCAAGGCCCGCGGTCATGCAGGATTCTCCACGGAAAAGGTGTTGGTGCCGGCGCCCGCGTTGAAGGCGCCATCAGCGGACAGCAGGTTGAGCACCGGATAGGTGCGGGCAATCTTGCGGCGGAACGTCAGCCGGATATCGGCCCGGTTGATCCAGCCTTGGCCGATGAGATCAGGCACGCGGCGGATCGTGTCAGCCCCGACGTAGGCCATGCCGACCGCCATCAGCGCCTCGCGGTTCTGCGGCACGGCGAGCCCGTCGCGGAGCATCGCTGCGTTGCTGCCCCCGTTCGGCCCGTAGAGGCTGCACAGGAGATCGAACTGCTCGTGGCGGATCAGGCCGTCCTGCCCGGAGCCTTCGGTGGCGGTCTGGCCGTCGTGCGGCATGGCGGCATTCGTGTCGGCGTCGATGCTGACGATACCGATGGCGCACCAGTCGGAGCCACGAGGCGGCTGTGCGGGCGGGAGCGGCTGCCAGCGGGGGCGAACCATCTCGCCGGGGAGTCCGAGCGCGCCAGCAACGACTGCCTGCAGGATGAGGTCGAGGTTGAGGTCTGCGGGCTGTTGCGTCCCCACCGGGAGCAGAGCGCCGCCGGTTGCGGACGTGTTGGGCATGACGGCGAGCTATACGCTGAAGTAGATGAGGCCGATAACGGCGACAATGACGGCGCCGTAGTAAAGAGACGCTCCCACCGCGACGGTCATCCTGCGCGAGTTTTCGCGGTGTTGCTCGCAGATGCGATCTAGCTTGGCAGCCGCCTCTACTGCGAGGTCAGGACGATTATGAGTGCAGGCTAGGCACCAATCGCGCATCGCAGCACTATAGGGCGAGTTCGCTACCATGCTTACCCCGCCTGATTGTGCGTCGAGAACAGATCTGCAGTCGCCATGACGAAGCCCACGCCGAACTGCGTGTATTCGTCCACCGAACTCACCGTGTAGCGCCGGTTCTGCCAGAACAGAACGTCCGCGCCGATGCCATCACTTCCGGCCGTCAACGGAAACTGCGTGTATGCGATGATGCGCCCCTTGATGATCTCGGTGTCGGCGCCGCGGTTCAGGTCCAGCGAGCCGGCCGGGACGACTGCGGCGCTGATCTGCGCTTGGCCGGACTTTGTGGCAGCGAGACCTTGACTGGTGACGCTTTGGGCGTATCGCTCCACGATGACGGCCTGGCAGAAGTCCGGGTCGAGTAGGAGCTCGGAGACGTCGAGATTAGGCATCGCGCTTGTCTTCAATCACGTACAGGATGCTGTTGAGCAGCTCTCCGGTATCGATCAGCGGCTTTGACAGGTCGGTTGACGGTGCCAGCCCAGCGGCGCGGTTCTTTAGTTCCTGCTCCGACCCAACGTGGCCAGTCTTTCGGCTCGCAATGCGCCCGCGAAGCGTTCGCTCCGAAAGTGCAGGAGCGATGCCCGCTTCGATTATGCTCTTGACAGACCCCTGCGCACCAAGACCCGCCTTCATCATCTCGGGCTGAGGGTCGCCGCCAAGCAAAGCGGCTTCACCTGCCTTCTTCAGTCTGGCGATGCTTTTGTCTTGAACTGCAGCAACGCCAGGAATCAGGAAGGGTCGCGCCGGGATGTTCCGTTCGGGGTCACCGAACTCGTTGATGTATCCACGGACAGCATTACCAACCGGGCTGCCGTCGTCGCGCGCATCGGCCGACTGCGGGATGCCGATCAGCACGCGCTTGTTCGTCAGGTCACGGACGCGGCGCAGGACGTTGGCGGCCATGTCCTTGGTGATGGTGACGGTCATTTCGCCGGCCACATTGGCTTAAGCAGAAGAACGGGCCGCTGCGGCCTTGGTGGCGGCGGTGGCGGGCCCTTGCTCATAGTGTTAGGCGGCAGGCTCTTCGGCCACATCCGCCACGCGCGCCACCTCAGCCGACGCGGCCGGATCAACCGGCACATCGTGCGGCTTCTCGACGTTGGCCGGCGGGACACCGCGGGGCAGCAGCACGCCCTGCGTCGGCGGGAGCTCATGCACCATGAACGACGTCGGCAACTGCGACGAGAACGACTTGCTGTGTCCTCCGTCGACCTGGATCAGGTATGCGTGCGTGAACCGGCCGTCCTTGTCGTGGCTCATCGCCTGAACGTGGATCGGCTGGTCGCCCTTGTTGGTGACGACGAAGTGGCTGCTCATGGTGTGGATCCCGCTCGGGTGTGGATTACCGGTAGCCGTAGCCATAGCCACGGAAACTATAGGCGCGCGGCCCCGGCACATACTTCGGGCCAGCCGCGAACGCCCGCATCATGGTGTAGAGGCGCTGACCGTACGATGTGTAGTTCCAAGCGCCCCCGCCCTCGATGCCAGTCGTCCCGGCGTAGCTGACCGACAGCGGCCCGACGCTCTTGGACGACATCGGCCCCTGCACGCTGCCGACGATCTGGCCTGATGTGCCGGCCTGAGTCTCACGAGCGGAGAGAACGATGTTGTGGGCGATGAAAAGCATGACAGCAAGCGGCAACTGTGTGCCGAAGCGGAAGGCGTTCAGTTGCGAGTAGGCCAGAGACAGCCAGAACTCGATCTGCGCCGCCGGGTAAAGCGTGGTGTTGCCGAACTCAGGGAAGGCGAGGACGAAGCTCGCGTAGGTGACCAGAGCGTTGCCGGCACTGTCGGTCGCGGGTGCGGTGACAGTGCCGGACACAGATCAGACCTCGGGGCCGAAGACCGACGGCACGGTTGCGCTCTTGGCCTTGCGCTTGTCCTCGGCGGGCACCAGCGTCATCGACGGCTGAACCGGAGGC
>JBPBPI010000141.1:0-3193 GCA_050954885.1 Janthinobacterium lividum
GTGCGATCAAGCCCGCAGACTTGTGCTATCTCTCAATCAACCTGTTCGATCATGATGTGATCTATCTGCTGTTGGCGAACCTCGAAATCGTCCTCTTGTTCCCAGAGGTAGCCTGCCGGTAAGGTCCGTCGGTACTGATCATGCATTGTTAGCAGATGCACATCCTTGCGATGGTGAACTCTCCTGGCTCTTACCGATTGTTCATCAAGCCTCAAGACTGCCAGCTCCAGCACAGTCCGTTCGTACTTCAAATCTGATCGACGTTCTTGAAGTGGTTGCAATTCCCCAGTGATCAGCACCATGCCCGGCCCCACCGTCAGTGTTGTGCCATGTATTAGCGGTAACGGTCCGCCATCTCTCTGTCTGTCACAGGCAGCATTGAATTGTTGTCGTGCTTCCTTCTCTGACTCTTTGTGCTTTGCGATAGCGTGTCGAAGTGGAGTAAGGCAGTCGGCGTGGCCGAAAGCGTAGCTCACGGAGGTCAACAGCTGGGCATCGAGGGAGGCAGGAATGCAGTAGACTGATGCGGGATCGGCGACGAGGAGTGCGATGAATTCTTTGATGATGAGATGCTTCACTTCCAGTGGCAGGCGATCCCAGGACGTATTAGCTTGGGTCTGAGAGCGCAGCCTTGGAGCCATTGTGGATTGCGGTACTCTTCGTTGGATGTTGCTGATGAATAGAATCAGTGGATTAGTTGTGTACAAGGTCCGGGTCAAAGGATTACTTTTGGAGCATCGGTGTGCGGGGCAAGCGCGATGATGCCGAGACGTCATCGCGAGCTTGTGATGTGAAACATCAGTGTCTGACCGACTTCATCATCTAGTCATTCAGATTTCATGCTAATGGAGATCCTTGAGACATCGCTATTGTTGTAATGGTCAAGGCAAAGTCTTCAACTACATCGATACAGAGGTATGGCTGTAAGAGACTAGTGTCAGCATGATCCGAGAATGCAAAGTCTTAGGCTAGCAGTACCACTTCCCATCACTTCATGGCAGCGTTGAGGTGCCACATCAGGAAACCCATCTTCACATACCGCGCTCTCCAGTAGCGCCGTGCCTCTTTCATGTCTTGTCTTTGCGCTTGGGATTGCCATCGGTCTGTCTCGACCATGATCACCACAAGTTCCGCCTCGATCTGCTTGCGCTGCTCTTCTATCCTCCTTTTGAATTGTAGAAAATAGCCATAGCAATCACGCCGCCCAAATGCGAGGCGCAGGGTGGGCAGACAACTTGTGTTGAGTTTAGGCTTATTCCATTGATCGAGGATATGCTGTTGTACGACTTCGGTGAAGATGAGGTGTCGTATCTCGAGCGGTAGACGGGCCCAATAACAAGTCCTACTTGCTCTGGCTTTTGAGTCTAGGAGTTGGCGCAGTCTCGGGGGCATACTGATGTACATGGTTGAGTAAGGTTTTAGCTTAGCTCAAATCTCTAAGATTGACGAGACCTGGTTCTATGTTGATAGCTGAACACCACGACGACATCTGAAGATGTGTTACGAAAAGAATTGAGATACCAGGGCGGAGCGCAGCAGGAGCTTTCGCACATATTTGCACCTTTCGTAACTCACGATGTGGTCACCAGAAAGTGCAAGTGCGATCGATATTTGTTAGTCTCCTTCTATCGATATTAGTGGGTCCTCAACGATGGCATATCTTGCTGGTTTCGCTGTAATGTGTTGAAAAGCACGACCTCTGTATGATGCTTCAACGCAGACTTCTGTGTCGAGGTCTGAAGTTGAGATAATAAGCTTCGCGGTATCGCGCTAATCTCTTCTTCATTCTTGTTCTTGGGAAGTGCTATCAGCATGACTATGAGAGAGTGACCATGCCTAAGCCCGCCCTAGCGGGTCAGTATTCAAACAGTAGCGCTCAACTACTTAGTCAAGCATTGCAACAGTGTCTTTTTTCTTCGTCTCATCACCCTTCCTTCGCCAAGCACTATGCTGACAAGTTTAGCACTGGGCCACTGACATAGTTTGACTTCCTGAGAATCCCCTACCGCCTCATCATTAGCACCACATCAACTATGTGCGATATTCTATTCAAAGACCTTGCTACCAGCCTCTAGTTCAGAGATCTCTTGCTTGAGCTTCTCGCGCTCTTGGCGCGACACATCTTCCTCACCAGCGATGGCGCTGAGCTGATCTGTACTGAGAGACTCGACGAGCTTGGTTGAAAAAGTCTTCAATGGACTGTCAATACTCGTGATCAGGTGGTACCAGGCTGCCTGCTTGCAAACATTTCCAATGAAGCGTCGCATCTCGGATTCGTAGTATTCTTTGAGCTTGTCATGGATGAGTTGCATAGCGGGCTCACGGATCAAGCTTGTGTGAGTGCGTGCTTTGCTGTTCAGGTTCGATGAGGGAAAGCCTGGTGACTGATCTAGCCGTCTCTCTGCATTGATAGTCAGGGCAGAGCTTGAGTCTCGTGGGGAGCGTTCGTGGCTGCGTCATTGAATTAGCTCAAGTTGTAGCGCAGAAGAGGTTTCAGCGCATGATGCGCATCCATAGTCATCAAGGACACTGGAAGAATGGGCTAGTGAGGCCGCTTGACTCACCGTTTCTTGAGGCTATTGGAGAAGTTCAGGAATGGACTCCAGGGTGTTTCGCTGTGTATCGCATCTAGTAAGCGCTCCGCGGTGTCCACCGCTTTCAGGTATGCTTCAGTGATTCTAGGTAGTAGGATCGCTTTCAGGCCGTCGCGTACTCGGGTCTCGTGACAGGTTGAGTCGAGAAGAGCCATTATGAATGTGTGTGTGATGCGAACACAGTCGGCAACATAGCCAAGTGAGATGTCATCCCACTTTGTCGACTGTTCACCGAAGCAAGATTTGTAGACCGCTTGTTGGATGGTCCCGAGATCGAAGTCGCGTGTCTCAACATGCTTCGTCTCGAT
Organism: Janthinobacterium lividum; assembly: GCA_050954885.1. Lineage (GTDB taxonomy): Bacteria > Pseudomonadota > Alphaproteobacteria > Caedimonadales > Caedimonadaceae > JBPBPI01. Next base: position 2,903 of record JBPBPI010000141.1, read on the forward strand.
CCAGGCCAGACTGTTGTCTTTGATAGGTAGGGAGACAGTAGCCTGAGGTGGGAGAACTTTTTCCACTTCTGCGCTTGTCGTGGGCTCTACTCTTACTGCATGGCTTGTGCTATCCTTCGTGCGTGATGTTGACTTGCTGGAATCGGAGGGACCAGCGATGACACGATTATCCGCAGCAAGATCTTCATGATCGCCCGGCACGAACGCATAAGTATGACCATAGTCGCGCATGTCTTCGACGAACTTCTCGCTGCGGGTTATGAAAGGCGTCGTGAGGCGTTGTGCTGCGCA
>JBPBPI010000142.1:0-35028 GCA_050954885.1 Janthinobacterium lividum
TATAAAACAGAACACGTTCCCTTAAATCTATGCTATATCCGTAACTCATTCACTCAAAATATCAAAGACAAATCATTACGTCAATCAGCTATAGTGCTAAAGAGGCAGCAGAAACAAAAACAGGTGTTCGTGTTAACAAACAAACTGGCACCATCGAATATTTAAATGATAAAGGACAGTGGGGACCTGATCTTTAAATAAAAATTTAGGAAAATTTTATTTCTCGATTTAAGATAGTTGATTTCACAAAAAAAGATCTCCTAAAATTTAGGAGATCTTTTTTTTAACTTTCAATTTTTAAATATGTAAAATCTTAACTTTTTTTATAAAAAATTCATTGAATTCAAAGATTATTTTCTAAAATATATTTAAAATTTTTAATTATGTTAAATTAAATTTTGACTAAATCATATATTGTCATTTTTTTAAATTTACTTTATAAAATGATATTATTAAATTGTTAATAACATTATTTTAATTTGAATGGTGATCTAAATTTTTATGAAATATATGGCAACAATTTTTATTTCTTTATTTTTATTGAGCAATATTTATGCAAGTGATAGAAAAAATCAGGAATCATTGGATGAATGCTCCAAATCTTATATTCAACAAACAAAAAATCATTTTGAACAAGCACCTTATTTACCAACTCAAGGGTTTTTAAAAAATAAAATTGATCAATTTCGTTTGAATACTAAACAAGAAATTTTTTATATAGAAAATGATGATCAAAAAAATGTTGAATTTTTTATAGAAAATATTTTACCTACGATGGTTACAAAAAAATTATCTAAGGATTTATCAACGCCACATATAAAAAATTCTATAATAACAATGATGCAATTTGAAAAAGAAAATAAACAAGATGTTTGCATATATCATGGAACTTGCAATACAGTCACCTTGATGACAGAATTTAACACAGAATTGTACCGTGCCTTGGGTATTATAAAGCTTGATGACAAAGATCATAAAATTTTACGTCCATTTGCAAATATTTTTGATTTTCTTAAAACAGCTAACCAATTAGAACTAGAATATCAAGATGATAGCAATTCAAAATTTTCTAAAAGATGCCTCTCATGTGTTCCTTATATTTTTGGTCTTTTAAACTCAGATACACAACCTATCAATTTTTGGCTTAATGATTGCTCTTGGAAAACTGATTTTAAATTTATTGAAAAAATTAAAAAAATTTTTAAAGTTTTAGAGCTAAATTTAGATGAGAAATATATTCAAGAAAATTATCAAAAAATTTTAGATACTCATGAAGTAACAACATGGGGTGGGAGTATGATACAGATTGCGTTATCTGCTGAAGATCTGACAACAGCTAAATTTTCCTTTTTTGATGGAATGCCTGTAATTGATACAAGTTATGGTTACATGTGTTCCAAATTTGGAAGAAGTTGGCATATTGAAGCCGACGCTGCTAAATATTTTAAACCTCATAGTCGTGAAATACATTCTGATGTATTAAAAACAACTTTGCAGACTCGAGAAGATCAACCTCAAAAATTTATTGATTTTCATCAATTAAGATACATGCCCAAAGAAATACCAAAACACGTTCATATATATTATGCTCATCAAAACAATGAATTAAAAATTGAAGCATTTAGAAATGAACTGTTGTCTCAAATAAAAAAAGATATACAAGGTCTGAATCGTGCACAATTACAAACAAGTTTATTTTTTTCATCACCAAGATAATAAAAATAAATATTTTTAATCATCGATATAAAAAAAGATCTCCTAAATTTTAGGAGATCTTTTTTTTGACTTTCAATTTTTAAAGAATTAAAAATTATAGATAATCAAGTTCCATATCAACCGTGGATTCTTGACCCACTTTATCGAATTTGTTATTCAACCAATCTTCGGCTTTTTGACGTCCCAATTCTTTCAAATGATTTAAGAAATCCCAATCGGTTGATAACTTGGTTGGCACACCCAAATCTTTCATGACATCATCGGCGCGAACAGAATGCATGTACATCCGACGCAATCTCTTTTTATACTCTTCCTTAAACCAACCCTCATCAATCATTTTAGTTATAAAAGAAATTGTGCGCATCTCTCGCATTAAAGACGAGTTAAAGCTGATTTCATTGACACGGTTGCGAATGGCACCCGATGTTTTTGGCACTTCATCTCGGTGAATTGGATTGATATGAATAATCACAATATCACTTGATTGAGTATCATCAATCAATGGGAAGAGTGCCGGATTGCCCATATAACCGCCATCCCAGAAAAATTCGCTGCCGACTTGTACCGTTTGAAATAAGAAAGGTAAACAAGCGGATGCAAGTAAAGCGTCAACCTGCATTTCTTCATTTTTAAAAACACGGACTTTGCCAGTTAACACATTCGTTGCACAGATTCGAAGCTTAATTTTATCTTGTGTCCTTAACGCCTCGAAATCGATTGTTTTTTCTAATACATCGCGCAAAGGATTTTTATTTTGAGGGTTAAATTGATACGGCGATAACATACCTGTAATGGATTCAAACATGCTATAACTTGGTGTCTCTAAATGCCCTGATTGTATGTACATGTGGTCCAAGGGTGTGTTTTCAGTAGCATTGTATTTTTTGCCGCCGTCACTAATCATCTTCCAATATTGATCAAGAGCTTCGCGCGCACCTTTATTGCCATTTTTAATATAACCTGATGTAAAGATCGCAGCATTCATGGCACCTGCACTTGTGGCAGAGATCCCATCAACTTCAATACGACCATCTTCTAAAAATTTGTCGATAACACCCCAAGTAAAAGCTCCATGAGCACCGCCGCCTTGAAAGGCCAGATTTACTTTTTTTGTCCCCGTCATTATGTAAACTCCTCGTTTGTTTTATTTTTATTGCGCTGTCCAGCCACCATCCATGGACAAAGCAGTCCCTGTAATCGAACTTCCTGCCTCACTGCAAAGAAAAAGTACCATCTCGCCCAAATGTTCTGGTTGAACAAATCTTAAAGAGGGTTGTTTTTCTTCCAAAAGCTCTTTTGTTGCTTTGGCAATATCAATTCCCTCTTGCGCTGCACGATCTTTGATTTGTTTTTCAACCAAAGGGGTATAAACCCAGCCCGGACAAATCGCGTTACACGTAATATTAGCAGGTGCATTTTCAAGAGCAACAACTTTCGTCAGTCCCACCAAACCATGTTTTGCAGCCACATAAGCTGATTTTTCAACAGACGCAACTAAACCATGAGCTGAGGCAATATTAATGATACGACCCCAACCCCGTTTTTGAAAAATCGGTACTGCTGCTTGCATGCTATAAAATGAGGCAGATAAATTAATTGCTAAAATACTTTGCCATTTTTCAGCCGGAAATTTTTCAATAGGAGATGTAAATTGAATACCTGCATTATTAACCAGAATATCAAGACCACCAAATTTTGATTCGGTTTGGGCAATCATGGCTTGAATATCATTTGCTTTTGACATATCAGCCGCGGAATAATCACATTTTATATTGAAGTCAGATTCAATGGTTTTTTGAATTTGCTCAATGTCAGCAGGATCGCCAAAACCGTTTAACATGATATGACATCCTTGAGACGCCAGTGTACGTGCAATACCTAGTCCAATTCCACTGGTGGATCCAGTTACAAAGGCAATTTTATCTTTCAACATTTTAATGCCTTCCTGTTTTAGTTAATTTTTATTAAAATGGCTTAACAAAATTTTTTAGTTATTTTAATTAAAACACATAATTTTTTGTTTACGTAGAAAAACTTATTTTTAACAAATTAAATTTTTAAGGATTTTAAGTATTTTGTTTAAACTTTTAATCGCCCTTGTTGTTGTTTTTTTAATCGCGCCTTTGGGCAAAATAGGCGTGGGCTATCTTGAGAATTATTATCCTCGACTTCATCATATTCCTAAAGACGCTCAGGGTATTATTTTATTGGGCGGAAGTTTTGATATGAAAACGTCTCAAAAACGCGGCTTTACCTGTTATAATATGGCTGCTGGACGACTCGTTGAATTTATGGAACTTGCCCATAAACATCCTCATCTACCGCTTATTTTCACAGGTGGCGGCACCAGAGATTATACAAAAAAGTCAGAAGCAGATTTAACAGAAGAAATTTTAAAGAATATGCACTTTGATCTATCGCGTATCAAATTTGAGCGTAAATCATTAAACACTCTTGAAAATGCCACATTAACTTTTGACATGATCCATCCAAAACCCCACGAAAAATGGGTGCTAGTGACATCTGCTTCCCATATGCCAAGGTCGGTTGCTTTATTCCGACATTTTGGTTGGCATGTGATTCCCTATCCAGTTGATTATCACACGGATGAATCTTTGAGTTATCAACCTACGATGAATATCTATCACATTGTTGCTTTTTGGTATCATGGCTTACATGAATGGTTGGCTCTAATACGCAATTACGTTCGTGGTCACAGTGAGACGCTTCTTCCGGCTCGCGTCTGATTTCTATCACGCGCTGGTTGCAATAAAGATGATATCTTGATATAACCTCAAAACATCATGTGGGACGTGGCAGAGAACATCTGTTCCGGGCATGCCTTATGTCGCCGTGATTATATAGTTAAATATTCTATACTAAAGGATTGAAAATGCCCAAATTAAAGACCAAAAGTAGCGTCAAAAAACGCTTCAAATTGACCGCAAGTGGAAAAATTATCATGGGCCGTCAAGGCAAACGTCATGGAATGATCAAACGTACCAACAAGCAAATTCGCAACAAGCGTGGCACTGGGATTATGAGTGAATCATGCGCACGCATGATTCGTACACTTATGCCTTACGGCGTTTAAAGGAGATAAATTATGGCCCGTGTTAAAAGAGGTGTAACCACCCACGCCCGTCACAAAAAAATTATTAAGATGGCCTCTGGCTATCGTGGACGCGCAAAGAATTGCTTCCGTATTGCCATTGAAAAGGTTGAAAAGGGTTTGCAATATGCTTACCGCGACCGACGCGTTCGCAAGCGTGATTTTCGCGCCCTTTGGATTCAACGTATCAATGCAGCCTCTCGTCAATTTGGGCTGACCTATTCACAATTTATGAATGGTATTAACAAGGCAGGAATTGAAGTCGATCGCAAAATTTTGGCTGATCTAGCAGCTCGCGAGCCTGAGACTTTTAAAAATTTAGTGGATCAAGCTAATGCGGCTTTGGCCAAAGTTGCTTAGACTTTTTTAAAAAGCACACGCTATAAGAAGTCATTAAAAAAAGCCGCCTTTGTTGCGGCTTTTTTTTAATTTTGTGAGAGCGTTTGAACAAAGGACAAAGAGAGAACATGGATACCTTTCAATCAAATTATGCAACCTGGCAACAAAATATTGAAAATGCCCAGGATCTTAATACCCTTGAACATGTTCGTCTCACCTTATTGGGAAAACAAGGTGAAATTACCCAAGCCATGAAATCTTTGGGCGATCTTGATCTTGATGCGCGCAAGCAACGCGGTCGTGAACTTAATGATATACGTCAAAATCTAAGTCAAAGATTAGATGAAAAACATCATCAATTGACAGCCATGGCACTCACGCAAAAACTTGCCTCTGAAAGCATTGATATTACCCTTCCCTCACGGCCTATAATAAAAGGTGTGTTTCATCCGATCAGTCAGACTCTTTTTGAAGTCATGGGAATTTTTCAAAATCTTGGCTTTTCTTTGGCCGATGGCAATCATATCGAAGAAGATTATTATAACTTTGATGCCTTAAATATTCCGCCTGAACATCCAGCACGCCAAGATCATGATACATTTTATATGCCGTCAACCCAAGAGGGTACTAAAAAAGTCCTTCGTACGCAAACAACGACGGTTCAAATTCGTACGCTTCTGGCGCAAAAACCACCCCTTCGCTTTGTGGCACCCGGCCGGACTTTTCGCAGCGATTATGATCAAACCCATACGCCCAATTTTCATCAAATTGAAGGTTTGATGCTGGGGGATGATATTCATATGGGGCATTTAAAATATTGTCTGACACAATTTTATCAACGTTTCTTTAATATTCCAGACCTGCCAGTACGCTTCAGGCCGTCTTACTTTCCTTTTACAGAACCCTCTGCCGAAGTTGATATTGGCTATCATAAGAAAAAAGATCAACTCGTACTAGGCTATGACAAATCTAATCAATCTTCTCAGGAAATTCTCTGGTTAGAAATTGGCGGTTGTGGCATGGTTCATGAAACTGTGTTAAAAAATTGTCAAATCGATCCACAACAATATCAAGGATTTGCTTTCGGTATGGGTATTGAACGTATGGCCATGTTAAAATACGGCATTGCAGACCTGCGGGCCTTTTATGAGACAGATCTCCGTTGGCTGAGACGTCACGGATTTTCAATTGCCCATGGTTTAATGGCAGGAGAGAGCGCATGAAATTTACGTTATCTTGGCTGAAAGAACATCTTGAAACCACGGCCTCTTTAGATCAAATTACAGATCGATTAACAGCCAATGGTTTGGTGGTGGATTCCCTTACTCATCGCGGTGCGGGTTTAAATGGTTTCAAAATTGTCGAAATTGTTGAAGCTCTTCCTCATCCCAAAGCGGATCGCTTGCAAGTTTGTCGTGTTAATACAGGATCTGACATCATTCAAGTGGTTTGTGGTGCGCCCAATGCGCGTGCTGGATTGCGCACTGTTTTGGCAAGTCCTGGTCTTATAATTCCCACGTCCAGACTTGTCATACGTCAAAGCACTATTCGCGATGTTGAAAGTCAAGGCATGTTATGTTCCGAACGTGAATTAGGCTTAAGTGATGCCCACACCGGCATTCTTGAATTGGATTCAGAGGCCCCTATTGGCACAGAGTTTGCTGCTTATCATGGTTTGGATGACCCCATTATCGATATTGAAATCACCCCTAATCGCGGTGATTGCTTAAGCATTCGTGGCATTGCGCGAGATTTAGCAGCTACCGGAATTGGTACTCTAAAGCCAATATCTGCTGTTAAGGTACCAAGTCATTTTGCTTCTTCTATTGACGTTGAAATCGAAAATACTCAAGACTGTCCGCTTTATTTAGGACGCATCATTAAAAATGTCAAAAATGGTCCAAGCCCTCTTTGGCTTCAGAAAAAATTAAAATCTGTTGGTCTGAAATCGATCTCCCGATTGGTAGACGTTACAAATTTAATGATGATTGAACGCGGGCAACCTATGCACGTGTTTGATGCCGATCAACTTCAAGGATCATTAATCGTACGTACCAGCCATGAGCGTGAATCTTTTGATGCTTTAAATGATGAATCTTACACTATTTGTTCAGGTGCCATTGTGATTGTCGATGATCAAGGTCCTTGTTGTCTGGGCGGTATCATGGGGGGCAAAGCATCGAGTTGCTCTGAAGAAACAACGAATGTGTTTTTAGAATCAGCCTTGTTTGATGCGGTTCGCACTGCTCAAACCGGTCAAAAAATGAATATTTTAAGCGATTCGCGTTATCGCTTTGAACGCGGTGTTGATGGCAATATTGCGGAAGAAGTTTTAGAACAAGCAACACAATTAATCATCACCCTTTGTGGTGGTGAAGCCAGCGAGATTATTCGTGCCGGTGATCCAATTTTGGCCAGTTCAAAAAGATCGGTCCACTTTCGCCCTGAACGTGTACAATCTTTAGGTGGTCTTTCTATTTCTGATCAAACATCTTTTGATATTCTCAACAAACTTGGATTTAAAGAAATTGAAGGCGAAGATCAAGTTTACGAAATACCAAGTTGGCGTCCCGATATTAAAGGTGAAGCCGACTTGGTAGAAGAAATTCTTAGAATTCACGGCTACGATCATATCACCAAAACACCTTTGCCTTTAGTAACACCTCAAGAACGACTGTTACCAAATCTAGATAGCCAATACAGTTGGCAACGCATTTGGCAAGTTCAACGTGCTCTGGTGGCGCGCGGACACGCAGAAGCCTATACCTGGTCTTTCTTAAGACATGAATGGGCGCAACATTTTGGCGGCGGCCAATCAGAATTGGTTATCCGAAATCCTATCAGCGTCGATATGTCAGACATGCGCCCCAGTTTATTGCCTTTGCTTCTTGAAGCATTAGACCGCAACATTCGACGGGGTCAAGACGATGGGGCTTTGTTTGAAATTGGCAAGCAGTACTTGCCGGATAAAGAAGTTTTGATGGCCTCCGGTTTGCGGGGGTATAAAACAAGTCATGCACATTGGGCAGAAACTGGACGCGCGGTTGATGCCTTTGATGCCAAAGCCGATGTTGAAGCCATTTTAGAAAGCGTCGGGTTTGATCCCGCGTCTGCACAAGTTTTACAGGGAGCCCCCTCTTGGTATCATCCGGGACGATCAGGGACTATAAGATTGGGTCCCCAATTAATACTGGCCCATTTTGGTGAATTTCATCCTCAAACCCTAAAGATGTTTAATCTGGACAAAGCCGTGGTCGGATTTGAAGTCTTTTTAGATGCCGTTCCTTTTGCCAAAAATAAAATGCGTTTTTTTGATGCTTTATCGCCATACCAGGCGGTTGAACGTGATTTTGCCTTTTTGATTGATCGCGATATTTCAGCTGCAAAATTGATTCAATTGATCCAAAAAGCAAACAAATCATTGATTAAATCAGTCACTATTTTTGATGTTTATCAAGGTAAGGGCGTGCCTGAGAATAAAAAATCAGTGGGTGTCCGCATTCGTTTGGAACCACAAGAAGCAACCTTAAGTGATGCTGATATCACAGCCGTTTCACAAGTTATTATTGACACCACACACACACAGTTGGGAGCCGTTTTAAGGTCATGACCACAATTTCTGAATCCACGACGTTTCATCATATCCGAAACTTTGCCATCATTGCGCACATTGATCATGGCAAGTCTACACTAGCAGATCGGCTTATTCAATTTTGTGGGGGACTGACCAACCGCGAGTTGAAAGAGCAAGTATTGGACAATATGGATATTGAGCGTGAGCGTGGTATCACAATCAAAGCGCAAACTGTACGACTGACCTATCCTGCCAAAGACGGCACCGTTTATCAACTTAATTTAATGGATACCCCAGGACACGTCGACTTTGCCTATGAAGTCAGTCGTTCTCTCGCCGCATGCGAAGGATCGCTTTTGGTGGTAGATGCCAGTCAGGGCGTTGAAGCTCAAACGCTTGCCAATGTTTATCAAGCCATCGACAGTAATCATGAAATTGTGACTATTTTAAATAAAATTGATTTGCCAGCCGCTGAACCAGATCGGGTTAAAGCTCAAATTTCCGAAGTCATTGGACTTGATACCCAAGATGCCATCATGGTATCGGCCAAATCTGGTATTGGGATTGAAGATGTTCTTGAAGCGATTGTCACAAAACTTCCGGCACCTAAAGGCGATGAGAATACGACACTTAAAGCTCTTTTGATCGACAGTTGGTATGATCCTTATTTAGGCGTCATCATCTTAGTGCGTGTTAAAGACGGTATTTTAAAACGGGGCATGAAAATTCGTATGATGTCCACAGGAGCTGCTCATCAAGTGGAAAATGTCGGCGTTTTTACCCCCAAAAAATTAAGCCTTGATGAATTGCGTCCTGGCGAAGTTGGTTTTATTACAGCCAGCATTCGCCATGTGGCAGATTGTAATGTGGGTGATACCATCACCGATGAAAGACGTCCCGCCGAACAACCATTAGCCGGATTTAAAGCCAGTGTTCCGGTGGTCTTTTGTGGCCTGTTTCCAGCCGAAGCCGAAGATTTTGAGAACTTACGCGATAGTTTGTCTAAACTTCGATTGAATGATGCCAGTTTCTCTTTTGAAGCTGAAAGCTCAGCTGCACTAGGTTTTGGCTTTCGGTGCGGCTTTTTGGGATTGCTTCACCTTGAAATTATTCAAGAACGCCTCGAGCGTGAATATAATTTAGATTTGGTGACTACCGCTCCCAGTGTGGTTTATCAACTTAAAATGACCAATGGCGAAGAGATTGAATTGCACAATCCGGCAGATTATCCCGATGTGGTTAAGATTGACACTGTTTTTGAGCCTTGGATCAAAGCCACGATTTTTGTGCCCGACGATTATCTGGGATCCATTCTAACCTTATGTACGGACAGGCGTGGCGAGCAAATTGATTTGACCTATGTTGGCAACCGCGCCATGGTGGTCTACCGTTTGCCTCTTAACGAAGTGGTGTTTGATTTTTATGATCGCCTTAAATCAGTCTCCAAAGGGTATGCCAGTTTTGATTACGAAATTGATGAGTACCGCGAAGGTGATTTGGTCAAATTAACTATTTTAATCAATAGTGATCCAGTAGATGCACTTTCTTGTATCGTTCACCGAACGCAGGCTGAAAATCGCGGCCGTGCTTTGTGTGAAAGACTCAAAGATTTAATTCCTAAACAATTGTTTAAAATTGCCATTCAAGGGGCCATCGGCGGTAAGATCGTGGCGCGTGAGACTATCTCTCCCCTGCGCAAAGATGTTTTGGCCAAATGTTACGGCGGTGATATCTCGCGCAAGCGCAAGCTTTTGGATAAACAAAAAGCAGGTAAAAAAAGAATGCGTCAATTTGGTAAAGTTGAAATTCCCCAAAGTGCATTTTTAGCAGCCCTTCGCATGAACGATGATTAAATTTTACGGATGAAAAGGATTTAAAAGTTGCTCAAATCTTATACATCTAAGGGCATGCATTTTAATGAAACTAATATAGCAGAGCTTAAAAATAATTTAGATGATATTGTTTGGATTGATTTGTATCAACCGACTGCCACTGAAGAAAAACTGATTGAAAATTTATTTGAAATTGATATCCCCACGCGCCAAGACATGCATGAGATTGAACTTTCGAGCCGTTTGTATGAGGAAAACAATAGCTTTTTTATGACCCTAACACTGGTTGTGCAGACCAATAGTTTTCATTCTGAATCTCACGTCGTGACCTTTATTCTTCATCACAAAACACTGATCACAGTCCGGTATGTCGAGATACTTCCCTTTTCAAATTTTCTCTCTAAATGGAATAAAGAAAATTACAGTCAAGGAAGTTCAATTTTAGTGTGGCTCTTGCAAGAAATTGCCGATCAATTGGCCGATACGTTGGAAGGCGTGGCTCAAAAGATTGAGGATCTTAGTTTCAGGATTTTTAACACACAAAACACAAAAACGTCGATTAAAATAAATTTTAATCATGTTCTTTTATCCATTGGAAGGTATGAAAATTTACTTTCTAAAAGTCAAGAAAGTCTATTTAATCTATCAAGGCTTTTAAATTTTATCACCGATATCTCTTATTTTAACACCTCGCAAGAACATCGCATGATTAATTTGATGATCCGTGATATGCCACCCCTGATTGAACATTCAAATTTTCTAACCAACAAAATAAGCTTTTTGCTCGATGCCACTTTAGGTATGATTAATATTGAACAGAATTCGATTATTAAAGTGGTCACGGTGGTATCCGTTGTCTTTCTCCCCCCCACCCTGGTTGCCAGCATCTATGGCATGAACTTTACATTTATGCCCGAACTTAAATGGCACCTTGGCTATCCTTATGCGCTTTTATTAATGCTGATTTCAGGCTTCTTGCCCTATCAATTTTTTAAATTCAAAAAATGGCTTTGATTAAATAATTTCTTAAATTTAATTCATCATGTTATTCGTGTTCGATAAACTTTGATTATGAAGTACTCGTTGGGATTTTGGCGGCGTACATGATATTCTATTGTCCATTTTGAAATCTTATTTTTTGTCACAATAAGATGTACAGGAGTTCCCTTAAAGAAAAATATATCTTCTTTTGCTTTTATCCATCGATCAATAAAATAAGCAGGTGTTATTTCATTTTTTTTTGATATTAAACTAGGTTTATCATATCCGTCTTGTGGCCCTCGATAATTAAAGATCTCATCCCCATAATCAATGGATAAAATAAATATTAAGCCATCATAATATTCAGTGGGATTTTCAATGGATCCTGTTTTATAAGTATAACTTTTACCAATAAGACTATTCCAAGAAGAATTGTTGTCGGTACAATGCTTTTTAATCAATTCTTGAATATCTGAAACTTTTAAATGTGGAAATTTTTTTGCTTCTATTGCAGGGTTGTTTAAAAGAGCCGCTTTCTTATTTGCTCCATAATTGTAAAGATAATTACCCCATGATTCTGTTTCGGGTTCAAGTGATGATATTGGTGTTACAGAAGCATTTGCAGGATTTGTTTTATCTTGACTTTCTTCTTTAAGATGACTACTTGCCCAAAGGCCATAAAAAGTCGACAAGACCAAAGATAAAATCATTAATATTTTTTTCATATACTCACCTGTTTTTTAAATTTTGGTTTTTTCAAAATTATTTATACAGAGTATATGTAATATTTAATTGATTTTAAAGAGAAAATTTCGTCTAACAATTCAATAATACCAAACATATTGATATCATATGTTTGGTATTAATTTTATTATCTTAAGATTATTTATTCATCGCTCTCATTAATTCTTCAATTTGTTCAGGAATCATAGGAATGGGCTGGGGAAGCATGAGAACCTGTACACTTGGCTCTTGTTGTATTTCAGCTTGTGGAAGCACGGCAACTTGTGCAATTGGCTCTTGCTCTGGATCAGATTTTAAACCAAAAATTGATTTAACAGAATCCAAGAAAGATGCTTTTTTCTTATCATCATCAAAATAAGGATAAGTATTTTTAAATTCATTGTTACGTCTATTTGTAAAACTTTCAAGCAATGTCAAATACATTTCAGGCGTATTTTTTGTATCTTCAAAAAATTTGATATTTCTTTGAATAACCGGCAAAAGGTCTTCTTTATCTGTCAAATCAGTTTTATCATCATTTGAATTTTGTAAGGTCTGATAATGTTCCAATAAATCTTGATGCCAAGTTAATAAATAATCTCTTGATAATTGCCAAAACGCTCTTGGACTTAACAAATCTGATATTATATCGACATATTTAACATATTTGGGACCAAAATTATAATAAGTCGGCGATTCACCATGCGACCAAGATCTTATCATGTCGCTGGTTTTCATTTGTTCTTTTAAAGCTGAATTTTTTAATTTGACACAGGTGATCATAAATTCTGGTTGATCAAATGCACCAATTGTTTTAAAAAAATAAGGTATAACTTCAGAAATCTTATTTAAATGTTCTACAGCATTTAAATCTGGATCTTTTTTAAGATGTAATAAATTTTCAATGGTTTTTACCTCAGGACAACTTTTCCAAATTTGTGCATAATTTTGAGCGAGTGCACCAAATTCTCTCTCATCTTTTTTTTGAGTTTTTTTGGTATATTTTTTGGCTTTAACATATTCTATTTGATTTTTAAGATATAATTTTACTTGATTGAATTGATCTTCTTCTAGCTCACCTTTCGAGCTGAGCAGACGCATTGCAATAACCAACAAATCATCTTTGGAAACAATTTTTCCTTCTTCATAAATTTCAGCAAGTCTGAATTGTGCTTTTGCGTTATCGTATTCTTGTGCCAACGTATGAAGTGTTTCTAAATCTTGATCTTTTTCAACGCCCACACCGTTCCAATTCATATTGGCCAAATATATCTTACTTTTTTTATTACCTTGATCGGTAGCTGCCTTAAACCATTTAAAAGCTTGCAGATAATCTTTGTTTTGTTCATATATAGCACCAAGTTCAAGTTGAGCACCTGGATCACCATGCTCTGCGACACGTGTCAAAAGATCAATGCTTTTTTTTATTTTTTTACTTTTTTGAATTTTTTTCTCTTCTTCATTTAGCTTATCGTTTTGATCAATGAAATCTGCTTGTGCCCCATAGACGCCAGCCAATGTTTCATAAGCAGAATGATCATCTTGTGCAGCTGCTAATTTTAATAATTTTTTGCCTTTTTTATATCTGGGGTCATCTTCAAAATTATCTTGTTTTATTTCTAATATTAAGTTTTTCCCAAGTCTAGATTGAGCAGGTACATAACCTCGTTCTGCGGCACGTTCTAAATAATTTTTCTCAGTAGGTTGATATTTTATCCACCCGCACTCATAAAGACCGGATATAAGAAATTCTGCATGAACAGAACCTTGTTGAATAGCTTTTTTAAAATATTCACCAGACTTCTTGTTTGGAAAGATGCTTTCTCTCATATACAAAACACCTAAATTGGTCTGAGCCATGGCAGAAGCTTTTTCGTCTTCTCCTCTTGGGATAATTTTGGATTTAAGTTCAGGAAAAAGTTTTTGTTTTTGTAAATTATTTACAATAAAAATAAAATAATCCAAATCTTCAGACGAACAATTTTTATAAAATTGTTTTAATTTTTCGTCAGAAATTTTTTCATCCTGCATTGAAATAGCCTTACCTGCCTTTAATTTGGCAATCACAGTCTCAACAGAGGGTTCTTGTTGTTGAATAAAAGGAAAATTTGCTTGAGACAAAGAATTATCTGGCACCTGTTCACTGGCTAAAGAAATGTCTGTATAAAAAGGAACTACAGTTAAAAACCAAAAGGGAATTTTTAAAAAATTATTGTTATTCATGAATATTTATCTCTGTTTTATTTAATTTATTTTTTATATTTTTCTAACTACTTGGACATTGATATATTAGTTTCACAAATTATAATTGTAAATAAACTTCTATCTTACTTTTTTTGTAAAACTTCATAATTTTAACGCCAATTTTGAATGTTGCTTGAGATAAAGGATCGTTTTCTAAAACTGTATTATCTAAAAAAATCTTCAAAGATAAAGCTTGAATCAAACCTATATTTCTGGTTTTTATACTCTTTAAGGAGAATACTTGATTTATGACGCCCTCTTCTTATGGACTGACCCGTTTGGTGTTGACTGAATTTCGTAATTATAAATCGGCTCAACTAAGGTGTGACGTAAGGCCGGTTGTACTGACGGGCGACAATGGCATGGGCAAGACCAACATCCTTGAGGCTATCTCTTTCCTCTCCCCCGGCCGTGGCCTGAGACGCTCTAAATTAGGCGATGTTACGCGAACACGTGAACAAACGGATTTAACGCCTTCTCCTTCAAACTTATTGCATCCCTGGGGTGTGGCCACCACACTGTCAACCCCTCAAGGTGATTGGGATATTGGCACCGGACTTGAGATTCAGGACAACAAAGAACGGCGCGTGGTCAAGGTAAATGGCACCTTGTTAAAATCTCAAACCACACTGAATGATTATCTGCATGTGCTTTGGCTCACCCCTCAAATGGATCGCCTTTTTCAAGAAGGGGCCTCGACACGCCGGCGTTTTCTAGACCGCTTGGTCTATGGCCTGGATTCGGGACACGCCAGCCGCGTCACCCGTTACGAGCATTACATGCGCGAACGCAGCCGCATTTTAAAAAATGGCGGTCGCGATATGCATTGGGTCGATGCCCTTGAAGCCAAGATGGCCGCAGAAGGCATTGCGATCACGGCAGCGCGTCTTCAATTTATTGAACGGCTGTTGCAAACGTGCACCTGGACATTGAATAATTTTCCCCAAGCAGACATGAGATTATCTGGTCAAATTGAGACTTTTTTGTCAAAAAGCAGTGCCTTAGAAAGCGAAGATCAATTTAAAATCATTTTAAAAAAATCTCGCGCTTTAGATCGTGAAAGCGGTCACGTTTCTTATGGTCCACACCGCAGTGATTTTTCGATTATATATCGTGCCAAAAACCGGGATGCCTCTTCATGCTCAACGGGCGAGCAAAAAGCGTTATTAATTTCGGTTATCTTTGCAACCGCGCGCCTACAACGTCTTCAAGAACAAGGCGTTCCTTTAATGCTTTTAGATGAAGTCATTGCCCATTTAGATGAAGAAAAACGTGAAGCTCTCTTTGAGGAAATTTTGGCCCTTAAAACACAAGCTTGGATGACCGGTACCGATCTTGAAATGTTTCAATCTTTTGACAACAAGGTACAGTATTTTCAGATAGAAAATGGTATGATACGACCTAAATAAAACTTTAAGACAAAAAAATGGAAAAAAGCATGACTGACCAAGAACATTTTGATGAAAATATTGACCAAAATATTGCAGACGACACGCTTGATGGTAATGATGCTGATTCTAAAAATTCAGGATATGGCGCTCATTCTATTAAAGTCCTGCGCGGCTTAGATGCCGTTCGCAAACGGCCCGGTATGTATATTGGGGATACTGATGATGGATCTGGGTTGCATCATATGGTCTATGAGGTGGTGGACAATGCCATCGACGAAACACTGGCGGGACATTGCGATTTAATCAATGTTATTTTAAATGCAGATGGCTCAGTCGTTGTTAATGATAATGGACGTGGTGTTCCGGTTGCAATTCACCATGAAGAGGGTGTTTCGGCTGTTGAAGTGATCATGACACAATTACATGCGGGTGGTAAATTTGATCAAGATTCTTATAAAGTTTCGGGTGGTCTTCACGGCGTAGGTGTATCTGTGGTCAATGCGTTGTCCGAAGTTCTTGAAGTCACTGTCTGGCAGAATGATCAAGAACATTTTATGCGTTTTAATCATGGCGAGGTTGAATCCCCTTTGGTCATTGTTGGACCTGCACCTGGCAAAACCGGCACTCAAGTCATGTTTAAGCCCTCCAAAGAAACGTTCACCATGGTTGATTTCGATCTGGCGACCCTGGAACATCGTTTTCGGGAATTGGCCTTTTTGAATTCTGGTGTGCGTATTTTTCTAACCGATGCCCGGGATACAGAGGTTAAAACTATTGAATTGCATTATGATGGTGGTGTTGCTGCTTTTGCAAAGTATTTAGATCGCAGCAAAAATACCATAAATCCTGAACCCATTACCATCGCCGGTGAGCGCGAAAGAATCAGCGTTGAAATTGCTTTAGAATGGACAGAAAGTTATCACGAAACTATTTTATGTTTTACCAACAATATTCCTCAACGAGATGGCGGCACCCATTTAGCCGGATTTAAAGCGGCCCTTACCCGTGTTGTCAACGGTTATGCCACCAGCAGTGGGATTGCTAAAAAAGAAAAAATTGTTTTATCCGGTGAAGATAGTCGTGAGGGACTGACGGCCATTGTATCTGTCAAAGTACCAGATCCAAAATTTTCTTCTCAAACCAAAGATAAATTGGTGTCATCTGAAGTCCGGCCTGTGGTTGAAAGTTTTGTGATCGATCGCCTCAATCAATGGTTTGAAGAACATCCTAATGAGGCCAAAAGAATTATGGCCAAGGTGGTTGAAGCCGCCAGTGCCCGTGAAGCCGCGCGTAGGGCACGAGAACTGACACGTCGTAAAGGTGTTTTGGATATCGCTTCATTGCCTGGCAAATTGGCCGACTGTCAAGAACGTGACCCTAGCAAAAGTGAAATATTTTTGGTCGAGGGAGACAGCGCGGGGGGATCTGCTAAAGGTGGACGAGATCGAAAATTCCAAGCTATTTTGCCCCTCAAAGGTAAAATTTTGAATGTGGAACGCGCGCGTTTTGATAAAATGTTAGGATCGGCTGAAATTGGCACTCTCATTACAGCATTAGGCACCGGTATTGGTGCCGAAGAGTTTAACCCTGATAAAGTACGTTATCACAAAATTATTATCATGACCGACGCTGATGTCGACGGTAGTCACATTCGGACTCTCTTGCTGACCTTCTTTTATCGCCAAATGCCGCAACTAATCGAACGTGGTTTTCTCTACATCGCGCAACCTCCTTTGTTTGGTGTCAAACGCGGTCAGTCTGTGGTTTATTTGAAAAATGAAAAATCTTTAGAAGATTATCTCCTTTCAAGTTTAAGCGAAGGGGCGGTTCTTAAAACGTCTGAGGGTGAGCAAATTGCTGGGGCTCATTTACAAGAAATTATTGCACAAGCCCGTAATGCACGACATTATGTGTCTGGACTTGTTAGCAAAGTGGGATCTTCTCATATTGTGGCTCAAGCAGTGATTGCAGGTGTATTCAAAAATCCTTGTGCTGAGACAGCACAAGCTTTGGCCCAGAGATTGAATGACATTGCTGATTTGGAAGAAGTGGGTACTTGGCAGGTTGCGTATAAGGATGAAAATTTTGATATCTTCCGGGTGGTACGCAGCGTGAGCGAGCAATATACTCTTGCCAAAGCGGTGATTAAAAGTGCAGATGGCCATCATTTATCTGAAATGACGTCAATTTTGCAAGAAACTTATCGTGGCATTTTACAATTCAATTTAAAGGAAAAACAAATTGCCATCCGAAGCCCTGTTGAACTTATTGATTTGATCATGGAACAAGCCCGTAAAGGCATTAGCATTCAAAGGTATAAAGGATTAGGCGAGATGAATGCGATTCAATTGTGGGAAACAACCTTGGATCCGGAAGCACGGACGCTTTTACAAGTTAAGGTTAATCATGTAGATGAGGCGGAAGAGGTCTTTTCAACCCTTATGGGCGATGTGGTTGAACCTCGACGCGAATTTATTCAAAATAATGCGTTAAAAGTTACGAATCTAGATGCCTAGGAAGAATTTTATGAATAAGCTATATTTTGGTGTTGTTTTACTGCTTTGTTTAGAAGGATGTATATCAAACACAAATTCAGATACCACGAACGGTCAAAAGGTACATTTTCCTTTTCAAGTAACCCCTGCTTCTGGACCTCGGGAAGACAGGAGCTTTAGTAAAGATACTGTAAGCTATTATAACGAAGCTAAAATTCAGGCTAAGTCACCTTTTAATAGAAGTTATTTTAACCGAGCCTCAAAATGAACTTGTCTAAAAATTATAGATTTAAATGCATAGGTAAATGAAAATGAAAAAAATATATTTTGGTGCCGTTTTAATCGTTTTCTTAAGCGGATGCGCATCTAACATGACGCCTGAACCAACGCAAGTTACGGTCTCTCAAAATGCAGGCTTTTATGAAATTGATCGAAACTTAATTGATTACCATATTAATAAAAAGAAAATTCGCTATAAAGTGAGGAAGAGTGATTCAAATTCGGAGAAATCACCTTTTTTAGCGCGCGAAGGTAAAGATTTTGATAAGGTCAATGTATCTAATGTCGAAAATTCTGAAAGTGCTCGTTATAGAAATTTTATTTCTAATCAAGAAAAATTTAAAAATAAGATGAAATAAGAAACGAATGAAAACAATGTTTAAAACAAGGTTTATCTTGATAAGTATTTTTAGCTTTTGTTTTCTTAAAGGATGCCAAAGCTGGACTGTGGGATCAAAAGAATCGATGGACGCTCGAGAAAGACAACCTTGGCGTCCTGATGAATCCAGCGTTGCAGGTCTTGAAAATAGATCACCTAAACGCGTTACACCCCATGTTGGCTTTAATATGCCCATCGACGAGCCGTCCAAAATAATTTTAAAATCACGCGAGATTCCTGATTCAGAATCCCTAGATTCATTTAAAACTCGCTTGGATAAAAAACGCAGATCTATTATTATAGTGCCTGAAAAAAGTAATTAAATTGCTTTAGCAACAAACATTTAGTTAAATTTTTAATTTTATTTAAATTATTTATATCGGAAAATTAAATTTTGACCATGGTGCACTTAATTTATGATAAATATTTTCTAGACAATGTATAAAAAATTCTTTTGTCATAATCATGTCTCGATTTTATATAAATTGGTATTATTTTACACTGTGTTTGCCTTTATGATATATCACCTTCAAGCAAGCGGAACACAACTTGAAGAATCATGTGATAAGTCAAGTCATTTTTTAAAACGTACATATTCTTTCTTAAATTTATCTGATGAATCAAAGACAAATCAAAATATTGTGCATAAAAAACGGCGTTTAGATGCGTCAGTTGTCACGTTATGTGATCCTCTATCCACCTCCTCTATACTTAGTACTTCTTTACAGCTTCCCTCAGAAATATGGATTCATAGTCTTGAATATCTTAAAGATGATATCAAAAGTTTAGTAAAGTTTGGTCAGACAGCTCGTCATCATCAATCTTATGCGTCAACCATGTTAAAGAATAATTCCTGGTCGCAAATTAAATGGTTTGAAGGTCCTGAACTAGGCACTCTCTTAAATTATTCTTGGAACATAAATTTTGAAAAAGGTTTAAATTTAGCTCTTATCTTATATCAAAATTATCATCATGAACTTTCTTATATGTCCGAACAAATGATACAAAAGCAAGGAAGTGATTTGTTAGAAATTGCTACAGTTTTAAACAGACTTTATTTTCATCTTTATAAAATTAAGAATCCTGATAAGAAAAGTCTGGCTGCTAATTTTTTAGAGTCGATTTGCCTACATGTAACGGATGATTTTGATTTAGAATTCTCTAAAAAATTATATCTTCAAGGTCGAAATTTCAACAATGAGACTGAACATCAACTTTTGACCCTAGGTCTCTACTTAAAAAATGATCGTCCTATTATAGATTTTGAATTTGAAAATGAATTTAACTTAAATAGTTTGACTTGGCTTAATCGTTTTATGCGATTTGAAATGTGGAAAATCAAAACACTAGATTTTACGTTTTTTGTCGATATCGATTTTAAAAAAATTTGGTTTGAACTTGATCAATGTAACTTTGGCATTCCTAAATATGCGTACGAAAGAATTATTCAATATTTTTTTCATCAAAGTCTAGATTCAAATAATCAAAAACTTGCCTTAAATGTACAAGATGCTATTTTAAAAAGATCAGATGTTGAAGTTAAAGATTTTGTGATTGCACTTGATCTTAATATTAAAGCAAAGCAATACGCACGTGTGATTGAATTAAGTCAATTGAAATTCTTGGGTTCCATTCAAATTTTAAAAAACAAAAGTTTTGTAATTGATCCTGATGAAAAATTTGGAAAATCTTACGAAGTAGAATTACCTCATCATTTTGGAAACATGATTTTTTATTCATTTATATCCAATTCCTATTTGAACCTATCAACAATGATAAACATAATTCCTATCACCTTACGCCGCACAAAAACCACCATGTTACAGATAGATAAAACAACTTGTCATCAACTTGTTAAAACTATTTCTCCTGAATGTGGTTTAAATACTATTAGAAGAATATCCCAAATGAGTTATGAACAGTTGTGTTATCCTGAACAACAAAACATCTTATATTTTAATTTACTTAAAAAGATGTACGATGCTTTTCAATATAAGATTGAAAATAAAAATTATTAACTTTAGAAATTAAATGTTAATTTTATTTGAAGAATTTATATTTGTTTGAAATTCGTTTTGATGTTACATCTAAATTATACCAACAACCACAAATGCGTGAGAGATTTATCATGGGAATAAGTGCAAGTCATCTTTTATTGGTTGCTTTGGGCTTTCTATTGGTCTTCGGTGCCGGACGTCTACCCCATATTATGGGAGATTTTGCCCGGGGCATTCGTGCTTTTAAAAAAGGGATGTCTGAAGAAGACGATACCGGGCGCCCTTCTCTTCCTAAAGACGATCAACCCACGTCAAAATAAGAGGATATACACATGTTAGAACTAGGCCGTTTCGGTGAAATTATCCTCATCCTTGTGGCTGCCTTAATTCTTATTGGACCTCAAGAATTGCCCAAAGTTTTGCGCACCTTAGGAAGATGGTCACAAAAAATTCAGCATTTAAAAAATAGTTTAACTCAGAATTTAGATCATTATTTTTATGAGGGTAAGCTTGAGGAATATCAAAATAAAGCCAATCAAGATATTTTGGCCTCTGAGACGGTTCACGAAGAAGAAACTTTAGGTGATTTAAATTTTCACAAAGAAACTCAAATTAATTTAAAAACAGATTCATCTTCTGTTAAAAATATTGATGATCATGATTCACACTCTCTTTCTATAAAAACTCATGGCAAATCCTAGTACGTCTGACGCGTCTCCCCTTGTTGATCATCTCATTGAATTAAGACGACGTCTTCTTTGGGTGATTATCGGTTTTTGTGTTATTTTCTTACTGTGTTATCAATTCTCACAAGATATTTTTGCTTTTTTGGTTAAACCATTGGCTTATGCCCTCGAGGGTCAACATGGCCGGCGTTTAATTTATACAGGTCTTACCGAAGCTTTTGTGACCTATATAAAGGTCTCTTTATTTGCAGCTTCGATGTTAACTTTTCCCTTTTTTGCCATACAAATCTGGCTTTTTATCACACCGGGTTTATATCCACTTGAGCGCAAAGCATTACGGCCTTTTCTAATTGCAACACCTCTCTTGTTTTTATTAGGTGCTAGTTTTGCTTATTTTTTGATCATTCCCCCTGCTTGGAAATTCTTTCTTCATTTTGAATCGCCGCCTATTGAAGGAGTATTGCCGATACAGCTCGAAGCAAGACTGAGCGAATATTTGTCTCTTGTGATGCAGTTAATTTTAGCATTTGGCATGTCTTTTCTTTTACCCGTTGCCTTGGTATTATTGGGATCAGTAGGTGTTCTTAAAGCAAAGACATTGCGGCAGTTCCGACGTTATGCTTTTCTACTGATTTTAATTTTATCTGCGGTTATCACACCCCCTGATATTTTAAGTATGTTAGGACTCGCTTTACCATTGTATTTGTTGTATGAAATAGCCATATTTATGGTTCATTTGGCGGAAAAACGTGGGTCATTTAAATCCAATTTGTTGACGCGCCTAAAAAATAAAGTTTAGAGATATGATTGATATTAAATGGATACGGGAAAATCCGGTACAATTTGACGAAAGTCTAAAACGTCGTCATCAAAATCCTCAAAGCCATGAAATTTTGGCCCTGGATACTTTGCGTCGTCAAACCCAAACACGTTTGCAAGAGTTACAAAACGAGCGCAATCGTTTGGCCCAAGAAATTGGCCAAGCAAAACGTCAAGGCCTTGAGGCAGTCGAGTTGACCCGTGCGGCAACCCTTGTTAAAGAAGCTATCCCTTCGCTTGAGGCTGAAGAAAACGGACAAGCACAGACCTTAAATCATCTCTTAAGCGCGCTGCCGAATGTACTTGAAGATTTTGTGCCCATAGGACATGACGAATCAGATAACCAACTGATTCATACCTGGGGAACGCCGGCTT
This sequence comes from Janthinobacterium lividum, assembly GCA_050954885.1. Lineage (GTDB taxonomy): Bacteria > Pseudomonadota > Alphaproteobacteria > Caedimonadales > Caedimonadaceae > JBPBPI01. The sequence continues at coordinate 22,943 of JBPBPI010000142.1, forward strand.
CTTTTGATTTCGCACCGCGCCCGCATTTTGAATTGGGTGAAAAACTCGGTCTCATGGATTTTGAAACCGCTGCAAAAATGGCCGGCAGTCGTTTCGTTGTTCTTAAAGGTTTGCTGGCGCAACTTGAACGGGCTTTGGGTCAATTTATGATAGACCTGCACACCCAAGAATTTGGCTATCTCGAAGTCTCACCGCCTCTTTTAGTGCGCGAGCAAGCGGTCTATGGCACAGGTCAATTGCCCAAGTTATCTGACAGCATGTTTCAGACCTCTGATCAACGCTGGTTGGTACCGACGTCTGAAGTATCACTGACAAATTTGGTGCGTGAGAGTATTTTGGATGCCAAAGAGCTTCCCCGTCGTTTTACGGCTTATACCCCTTCTTTCCGGTCTGAAGCCGGTGCCGCAGGTCGTGATACACGCGGCATGATCCGTCAACATCAATTTTATAAGGTTGAATTGGTCAGCATTGTGCATCCTGATCAAGGCCCTTCTGAACATCAACGAATGTTAAAGGCAGCAGAAACTGTGCTACAGCGACTTGAGCTTCCTTATCGCGTGATGTTATTGTCATCAGGTGACACAGGAAATAGCGCACGATGTACTTATGATCTCGAAGTTTGGCTGCCCAGCGAAAATACCTACCGTGAAATTTCAAGTTGTTCTTACTGCGGTGACTATCAAGCACGCCGTATGCAAGCAAAATTTCGTCACAAAAATGAGGCCGGTAAAAATGTCACCGACTTTGTACACACCTTAAATGGCTCGGGCGTTGCTGTGGGTCGTGCTTTAATTGCTGTGCTTGAAAATTATCAAAATGAAGATGGCTCGATTCGTATTCCAAACGTCTTACAACCCTATATGAAAGGATGCACTTTAATTGCAAGCCATAGTTGAACCTCAAGATCGCCCTTTGCGCATTCTTCTTTCCAATGACGATGGCATTCACGCACCTGGTCTGAGAGTTTTAGAAGAAATTGCCCGTACAATTACCGATGATGTGTGGATCGTGGCGCCTGAAAATGAACAAAGTGGCGCCGCACATTCACTCTCTATCGGTCGTCCTCTGCGCTTGCGCAAATTGGGTGAAAAGCGTTTCACAGTCAATGGAACACCGACAGATTGTGCCATGATTGGCATCAACAAAGTCATGGCAGACCAACGGCCAGATTTGGTCTTATCTGGCGTTAATTATGGCGGAAATTTGGGCGAAGACGTGACCTATTCTGGAACAGTGGCCGCCGCCATGGAAGCTACCTTACTCGGTGTGCCTGCGATCGCACTCAGTCAATGTCTGACTTCAGAAGACGATGAAGCCTATGATCCAGCACGTCAATTCGGCCCCGATTTGGTACAAAAATTAATTAAACAAACTTGGCCTCAGAATGTTTTGATTAATATTAATTTTCCTAACGTCAAAACAACTGAAACGCCGAAAGTTTGTGTGGTGCGTCAGGGTTTGCGCAATATCAATGACAATTTGGTGAATTGGCAAGATCCTAATGGGCGGACTTTCTTTTGGATTGGGGGCAATCGTGACGATTCACCGACCGATGTTGACACTGATTTAGAAGCGGTCCAACACGGCATGATTTCACTCACCCCCTTACATCTTGATTTAACGCACATGTCAACTTTGGAAACTTTGAAGGATACATTTAAATTATCATGAGTCGTGGCATCTGGTATCTCTATTTCACTGTATTTTTAGCAGCCTGTGGTCAACGCAAAGATCCCCCAGCACCTGTGTCTTTTGGTATTGAAGAATCAAATTCATCTGAGGATTTTGACTCGTCTGTTCAATCTCAAAATTCAGGATCAATGATAAGTTATATTGATCCTGAGCAAGAGATAAAGCCAGTGTTACAGGCTGAAAAAATAATTATCGTCAAGCCACAAGAAAACTTGGCTGTTATCACTGAACGCTATCAAATAGACCGAGAAGATATTATTGCGCGCAATAATTTAATGGCCCCTTACTATCTTTTTCCGGGTCAAAAATTAAAATTACCAGCGTCTGCGCGTTTGCAACCAACACCTTTGAAAAAAACACCTTTAAAGAAAGATCAGCCTGATGAGTCTTTAGATATGTCAAATGATTTAGAATCTGACCAAGACACACTTGTTTCTCAAAAAAAACCGACTTTAAAAAAAGAGTTGCGCCGTTCTGTTGAAGATCGCGAAAAAGAATTGGAAGATAAATTCTCAAAGCTTGAAGCAGACCTTAAAAAGTCAAAATTATCTAAAAAAACAGATCAAAAAGATGAGCAATCTAATGATGACACCGTTAAAATTCCTGGTAAAAAACCTGATTCTTTAAGCACAAAAAATAAAGACAAAACATTAACAAAAGAACAAGAAAAATCTTCAAAAGACATTGTTGCGGAAGATGCCCTAGAATCAGAAGCTGAAATTTCAACAGACAAAAAGTTGGATTCAGAAAAATCAAAAGTTAAAAATGCTGAACCTGCTGAGATAACTTCTTTCAAACTTGGTTCTCCTCTGGCTGGTAACATCCGTGATAAAATCGTCAGTGATTTCAATCAAACCACTGGCAAAATTAAAAATGATGGCATTAATATTAAAGCTGATGCCAATGCCCCCATTTTAGCCGCTCAAGGTGGTCAAGTTGTTTATGCAGGCAATGAAATGCAAGGATTTGGCAACTTGATTTTATTAAAGCATGAGGGTGGTTGGATGACAGCCTATGGTCATTGTGCAGAAATACTGGTCAAAGAAAAACAAGTTGTTAAACAAGGCGAGACGATTGCCAAGGTTGGAAATACTGGAAGTGTACGTGATGCTCAACTTCATTTTCAATTAAGAAAAAAATCAACGGTTGTTGACCCAAAGCTGTACCTCGAGTAAAGATAATAGAATTAAATAATATGAAAGCAAATGCCATGATCAACACATTAACAAAAATATTCACACTTTCTGTCTTTCTGCTCGCTTCATTTTCATCAGTTCATGCTCAAGCTATGCCTAATATCAGTCCTGAGATCATGAATTATGCCATGATTCCACTAATTTTTTTGATTATGTATTTCTTAGTCATTCGTCCTCAAAGCAAAAAAGCTAAATTACATCAACAAATGTTAACGGCTTTGCGTCGTGGCGATCAAGTTTTGACAGCCGGTGGTATCATTGGCATGGTTCATAAAATTGAGAATGATCAAGAAATTCAAGTTGACATTGCAGAAGGTGTTCGTGTTCGTATTGCAAAAGGGACGATTGTTCAGGTTCTTGCCAAAACAGAACCTTTAAAAACAACGACGATTGATGTTGATACAGATATTTCAACAGATTTTGAGGAAGTTAATTCTAAACCCTCTAAAGTTATGTCAAGAACTGCGTCTAAAGTACCGACTCAATCTCGTAAAAGAACACCAAAATCAAAATAAACTGGATTTCTTATGTTACAAACTTCATGGTGGAAAACTTTTGTTGTTCTTAGTGTTTGTGTGTTAGGGACACTGCTAACACTGCCAAATTTTTTAAGCCCTCAAACTTTAAGCCAACTGCCGTCATGGCTGCCTCATCAAACCGTTAATTTAGGGCTCGACCTTCAAGGTGGATCTCATTTATTACTAGAAGTTGATTTGAAATCGGGTCTACAAGATCGTTTAACTTTAACATTTGAGGGAATTCGCAAACTATTACGCGAAGAAAAAATTGGTTATTTGGATCTAAATCATGGACAAGATGCCATTACATTTAAATTACGCAATCCTGAACAAGATTTTAAAAAAGTTCAAACTTCTATTGAAAAATATGACAAAGATCTTGAAGCCGTGCAACAAGCTGAATTTGTTAAAATTTCTTTCATTCCTTCTTCTATTGAAAATCGCAAAAGACAAATTGTTGAACAATCTATTGAAATTGTGCGCCGTCGAATTGACGAAACAGGAACACGTGAGCCTTTGATTCAACGTCAAAGTGATGATCAAATCTTGATTCAATTGCCTGGCCTTGAAAACCCCGCTTATGTCAAAGAGTTATTGGGACGAACAGCTAAAATGTCTTTCAGACTTTTGGACGGTCAAACGCCTATGGTTGATTCTGCAACTGCTGTCGCGCCACCAGGTTGTGAAATTTTAACCTCGGATGAAAAAGCGAATGAGGAAGATCCAAATTCTTCAAAGAATAAACATCTTTATTATGTGGTACGAAAAGAAAATCTTTTAGGCGGTGAAAATCTAATTGATGCTGGTGTGTCGATGGATGAATATAATCGAAATCAAGTTACCTTCCGTTTTGACGCGGCAGGCGGACGTAAATTTGCAGACATTACCTCTAAAAATATTGGCAGGCGTCTGGCCATTGTTTTGGACAATAAAGTCATCAGTGCCCCTAATATTAATTCAACCATTCGAGACAATGGTGTCATTCAAGGTAATTTTACCTTTCAACAAGCCAACGATCTTGCGTTATTAATGCGGGCTGGTGCATTGGTTGCACCCCTTAAAGTTATTGAAGAACGCACTGTAGGTCCTGATCTAGGTGCTGATTCTATTCAAGCAGGTCGTCATGCGACAGTCATTTCTATTATTATGGTGGCTGTCTTTATGTTAATTGCTTATGCCTTATTTGGTGTCATTGCCAATATTGCCATGGTCTTCAATCTTATCTTATTGATTGGCGTCTTAACGTTGATTGGTGCCACGATGACATTACCCGGTATTGCAGGAATTGCCTTAACTTTAGGCATGGCTGTTGATGCCAACGTTTTAATTAATGAAAGAATTAAAGAAGAATTGAGAGCAGGACGTCGTATCCATCAAGCCATTAGTGCCGGATATGATCGTGCTATGGCCACAATTTTAGATTCAAACATCACAACTTTAATTGGTGCGGGTGCCTTATTTTTCTTTGGCACAGGACCCGTGAAAGGTTTTGGTATAACTTTATCTGTTGGAATCATGGTGTCTATGTTCACAGCCATTACTTTAAGTCGCTTAATTGTGACTTATTACATTTTGTGGTTTAAACCTCAAACATTGTCCATTTAAAATTTGAAGAGAAAATAATGCGCGGTTTCAATCTCGTTCCTTACAATACTAAAATAGATTTTGTTGGCATTCGCTACATTGTTTATTTTTTTTCAATTTTAGTGATTTTAGGATCTTTTGGCAGCCTTATGGTTAAAGGCTTGACTTTGGGCATTGATTTTAAAGGTGGTTATCTTATCGAAATTCGCACCCCTGAGAAATTAGACCTTGCAACCCTTCGTACTGATTTACAAAAATTAGATTTAGGTGAGGTTAAATTACAAGAATTTGGGAGTGATAAGGATCTTTTGATTCGTCTTGAACGGCAAAAAGGTAATGAGACAGCTCAAACAGAAGCTCTTGATAAAATTAAATCAGCTCTGCCAAAAAATGCTGACTATCGTCGTATTGAAACAGTGGGCGCCAAGGTCAGTCAAAGTTTAATTGAAAATGGTATTTTTGCTATCCTTTTTGCTCTTATTGGTATGTTACTTTACATTTGGGTGCGTTTTGAATGGACATTTGGTCTTTGCGGTATTTTGGCTCTTGTTCATGATATTATTGCGGTCATGGGCTTTTACGCCATCTCAGGCTTTGAATTTAATGACACAGCATTTATTTCAATTTTAACAACTGTAGGATACTCAATTAACGACTCTGTTGTGATTTATGACCGAATTCGCGAAAATTTACGTAAGTATAAAGTGATGCCTTTGGCTGAAATTATCAATCTTTCGACCAACGAAACTTTATCAAGAACCATTTTAACTGTGGGAACCACTGTTATGTCACTTCTTGCTTTATGTTTATTTGGTGGACAAGTAATCCGATCTTTTTGTATCCCGATATTGATCGGCATCATATTTGGTGCATTTTCATCAATCTTTATTTCTGCAAATTTATTACTTTTTTTCAAGATTCGTAGAAATGACAAAAAAAATGATGAAATTTTAATTCCTCAAAATTAAATTTTTAGCTTGAAGCAAACAACCTTTAATTTAAATTAACTTTTTAGCTTATTTTATAAAAATAATTCACCATTTTATGAAAAAAGGTTGTAAAGTATTCGAGTTAAGAAATTAAAAATTTCCACATCCATTCATATTTTTAAGGAGAAAAAAAATGGAAGACAAAGATAAATTCATGAGCGGTCTTGAAAACAATCTCTCAAGATACGAACGGAAAATTTCTAAAGCATCCAAAGCAATGCAAAATTATCCTGAATCAGAAAGAGAAAGTTATAATTCTGAAATTGAGAACATCAAAGAGAAATACAAAGATGCTCAAAAAGTTTTTCAAGATATGAAATACGCAACAGAAGATAATTGGAATACACTAAAAGATTCTTCTGGTGAAGTTTTAAAGTCTCTTAAAGAAGCTTTTAATGAATTTTCAGGTTACATTTCTTTGGACCAAGTAAATCAAGTTAAAGAAGATGTTATGGATTACGGTCATGAAAAATTAGATGATCTTAGTAATTGCATTAAGAAAAAACCAATCTCTGCAGCACTTTGGGCCATGGGAATTGGATTTGTATTGGGCAAAATTTTAAGGTCTAAATAATGTCATTTTTACCTCTTATCATTGAATTTTTTCTTCGAGGTAAAGGTCCTCAGCCAACAAATATTTTTTTGAAGGCTTTGGGGTATATCTTGTTGATTGTCGGTTTAATCATTGGATTTTTTCTCCTCATTCAAATTCTGGGTGTTGAGTTGAATTCTTTAGAAATCACAACAATTATAAGTGTATTGATGATCGTGGTTGGTGGTATTCTTTTAATTACGGCAAAACGTAAGAAAAAGATGACTAATCCAGCAACGGATATTGTTGATGTGACAAAAGATTTTCTTAAAAGTGCTGATTTGAAAAATTTAATTCAAAACAATGCGGTTAAAATTACATCTGTTGCATTACTTGTTGGCTTTGTTTTATCTCATTTGATGTCTAACAATGACCGCAAATGGCGATAATGTAATCTTTGATACTCGGAAGCCATTTGATATCAAAAAATATCGGTGGTCTTCAGAGATTGATTATCGAAAACACCCTGAATCATACCTTGTTGGCAAGGGTGAACAGGGTGTTCTTTTATGTGAACCTTATAAAGGTGAAATTCTTCCTTTTTGGCGATTTAAAACACCTGAGATTGCTCGCGAAAGCAGCAAAAAAATTCTTGAACTTTTTTATAATTTTTTAAAAGAAGATGATTTTGTTGGGGCTGATATGGCGCGCAAATTTTTACAAATGGGCTTTACCAGATCACGACGCTATACAAATTATAAGGGTGGTCTAAAATACGATCCTGAAACACACATATTAAAAGAACGCGGCACTGGTGATCCTCAAAAAGCAGAAAGTGCTACAATTTTTTATGCTGCATGGCAAGAAGCAGAAGCAGTGCCTCAATATATAAAGATGAAAAAAGAATGGCGTGAAAAATATAAATAAAATATATATTTTTTAATAATTTTACTTTTAGTTTTTTTATTCTTGACCCCTTTTGAAACTCTAGATAATGATAAATTTTTCTAAAAGCACGACTTTAAAATGATTTTTATTATTCGCTTACTTTTAATTTTTCTTTGTCTTACAAGTAATCTTCAATCTGCTTGCCAGAAAGAACGCGAAAAATCTCCTTTTGCAGATTTTGGTAAAAAGGTATTTCCAGCAGGTGTCCCAGGGGTTGCCTTATTAAGAGGCGATATTCCAGGCGTTGTCATCAGTGCCACCGTTATTCAAGTATTGTACGCCAGTAATCGATATTTAAAACCATGGTTTGATATAAAAAGACCTTGTGGCTGCGTGGGCGGATTTCCCTCAGGACATGCCATCATGATGGGTAGCGGTGCTTCTTTTTTGGCATTTCGTTATGGATGGCGATTTGGTGTACCAGCTATGATCCTCACCCTACTTCTGCACATCGACCGTGTTGAAACTCAAGGCCACACTTGGGACGATGTGATTGAAACCTTAATTATTTATCATCTTGTCACCGGCCTTATTGTCACACGACTTGGCAGACGTTGGCGCGACAAATGGCTTTTTATTTCTAAATTTAAAAGCTCAAAATAATGAATAAAGGAATTATTATTATTGGAACTTCTGGCTCTGGAAAAACGTGGACGGGAAAGACTTTGTCAAAACTTTGCAACATTCCTATTTTTCATATGGATCAAATTTGGTGGGAGCCAGGAAATTTTAACCGTGTACGTTCTGTTCAAAACATTGAAAAGGATATGGAAAATATTGTTTGCCAAAAAGAATGGATTCTAGAGGGTGTTTTTGGCATGATTGCAGAAAAAGCCGCACCTTTTGCCACCCATTTGCTTTGGTTAAATTTAACATGGCATGATTGTAGAACAAATATCATGGCGCGAGGCCCTCAATTTTCACAACCATCAACAATTGAAGAACAAAATATAGCATTAGAAAATTTAATTGAATGGGCTTCAACTCATTACTCTCGTGATGAGAAAAATTCTGAGAAATTTTTTAAAGATATATTTAATGAATTTTCACACGAGAAAATATGTATCTATAACAGAGATCAAGTTAAAGAGTATTTACAAATCTTTACTAAAAATAAATGATTAAAGGTAACAAATTTTGAGACATTTTTTCTTTATTTTTTTCTGTTTTTTTTTAGAAGCTTCAGCAGTCTGTGTTGGCAAACATGCCTCACCCCGTGCAGACTTTGGCAAACGACTTTATCCCATTGCGGCTCCAGCTTTTGCACTGTTGCGTGGTGATATACCAGGTGTTATCATGGGAATTTCTGTTATTCAAATACTTTATGCCACTAATAGACCTTTTGAACATAAACTTAATATGACCCGGCCTTGCGGATGTCCAGGATCATTTCCATCGGGCCATACGATTATGATGAGCAGCGGTGCCTCATTTTTATGGTTTCGTTATGGTTGGCGCATAGGACTTTTGCCCATGATCATGGTTTTTCTTTTTATGTCAGACCGTGTTGATGCCCAAGCTCATTATTGGAGCGATGTTTTGGGAACAGCTTTTCTATATCATTGGATCACAGGATTTTTTATCACCCGTCGTGGCAGACGTTGGGGCGACAAATGGCAATTTTTAACAAAGGTTTGGTATAAAGATAAAAAACCAATCTAGGATTTTGTCTCTTCTACGTCATAAGTGCGTTGAGGCATCTCCCCTTCTGGCACAAATATAAGAGCCACAGAGTTTATACAATATCGTTTACCGGTGTGTGCTCGCGGTCCATCATCAAAAACATGACCTAAATGTGACTTACATCGGCCGCAACTGACCTCAATGCGTCCACCCCATGGAAAGCCAGATGATTCAGCGGTTAAGACCACATGTCCTTCACCAATGGGATCCCAAAAACTTGGCCAACCCGTTCCTGAATCAAATTTGGTTCCCGATTTAAATAAAGGGTAATCGCCCCCACATCCTGCACAATAATATGTTCCTTTTTCATAAAACTTATCATATTCCCCTGATCCTGGGCGTTCGGTACCTTCACGGCGGCAAACATCATAGGCTTGCGTGCTTAATTTTTCTTTGTAAAATTCATCTGCTTGTTTTTTATAATCAAAACTCATGTAGGGCCTCATATTATTTTTGTAATTGTTATTATTTTAGCATGATTATTTGCGTTAAAAATACATCTTTTGACATTTTTCTTTTTTAAAAATGAAGCTTTTTTGATAAAATTTAATCTTAATTAAATAAATTTAAATTTTTATGAAAAAAAAGGCTTAACTTTATAAAAATTTCGTATATTATATCCAAGTAAGTGATAATTTTATCATGTTTAAGAGCAATTAAAGAAACGATGACCACTGGCTTTCACCGTTCACATTATCTTCAAAATTCAACGTTCTTTGATTTTATGAGTCAAGGCAGCGTCTACATATTAAATCCACAAAATTTAACCATGACGAATCAAATTGAAGGCTTTATGAATTTGGTTAAAACTTTGGTACATTTTTCTAAATTGCCTTTATTTTTTAAAAATAAAACGGAGTCTATAGATGAATAAAGTTCTTCTTTCTGCAATTTCTTTCCTCGCGATTTCAGTAGCTGCAAATGCTGCTATTAATACTAGCACTGCCACTGCTAATATTAATATTGTAAACCAAAATAAAAAAGCAATCGATGTTCGTTTTGAAGCATCAGACGACAGCAACATTTATTTTGATTACCAAATTCCTGCAACAGCTGAATCAAAATTCACACTAACTTCAGATAATCTTAAAGGTAAAAAGATTTTCTTCGTAAAAGGTAGCTCAAACAGCATCACCAGCGACAAATGTAAAGATTTGCATATCGACAAAAGCTATGAATTAGTTTTCACAAACGACAGCGTTGGAACAACTTGTGTTGCAACTGAAATGACGGAAGACATGAAGTCAAAGAAAGAAACAACTGCTATAGATACAACAGATCATCATATGAATGTTGAAACAAAAACAAAATAGTAATTTTTGATTTGTGTTTTTAAGAGGGTAAGTTCTTTCGGGAACTTACCTTTTTTTATTTTTACATCTCGTAAATTTTTATACATTATTCAATTTTCTTCTCAATTATATCAATAAACGCATAGTCAGTTTTAGTTTTTTTTAAATGATTTTATCCAATGCAAATAAATAAAAAAATTTACCATGATTATCTGATTGTGACCTCGATCGTCATGGCCGTGTTTGCAAGTGTGATGAGCTCATCCATGCTTGTCTTGTGTTATCCTGAAATCATGGAAAGCTTTCATCTTACGTTAAAAGAATTTCATTGGAGAACTTTCTTTTTCTTTTGTTCGTTCTCCATTGGCCTTCTCTTTTTCGGTGTCATGGCCAAGAAAATAGGGGCAAGACGACAATTCTTCTTTGGGATGATTCTCTTTATCATCTCAACTTTGGGGAGTGTTTTTGCCCCCAATTGGAAAATATTTATTTTTTGTCAAATCTTACAAGCCTTGTCAGATGCCATGATGGTGTCAACGATGCCAATTCTCATTAGAAATTTTATTTCTTCTGATCGTCTAGGATGGGCCTTTGGTTTAGAGGCCACAATTTTATCCTCATCTGGCCTTATTGGCCCGCCTTTGGGAAGAATAATTGCAGGCTATTGGGGGTGGCAAAGTATATTTTATTTCCTTGCGTGCGTGACCTTTTTATCCTTTGTTCTGAGTCTTTATATTTTACCTTCATTTAAGGAAGAGATTAAAAAAGATTTACCCCTCCCTTACTTAAGTATTTTTGCGATATTTTCTCTTTTCTTCTCTGTTCAATGTTTGATTAATATTGAAGATTATAAAATTGGCTCATTTATTGGGATCATTCTATCAATTGTCGTCTTTGTTACTCAAGAATTTTCAACATCAACAAAAATAATTCCCAAAAATATAATAAAAAATAAACCATTTTTAATGTGTCTATTACTGATATTTTGCATCGCAACAATCAGCAATCTTCTCTTCTTTTTTACGCCTGCCTTTTTACAAGGCTATCTTCAAATATCTTCTACAACCCTTAGTTGGATCATCGCCTTGGATGCTTTGGTGCCTATTTTCTTTAGTACCTATTTTGGCAAATTGTCAGATCGCTCTCCTCATAAGATTTTTATTGTCGGGGTTGCACTTTATACCCTCTCTTTGATGTTATTTTCTTACGTTTACCTTGATATAAATTTGTGGATGTTGACCGGCATTTATATGGTGTTGGGATTTGGTAGCGCGCTTATGTCGCCCTCGCAAATGAAATTGACGATCTCAATCATTCCCTTTTCTGAAACCGGCACTTACATGGGACTTTATTACTTTGTGCAATTTAGTTGTGGAAGTTTTGCAACCATTATCTTTATGGCTATCACATCTTCAGATTCACTGTCTTACATCAGATTAACGCCCCAAGATTTTAAGTCGATCTTGCTTTTTTCAACCCTGACAATGCTTGTCGTTTTATATGGTGGTTTTTTAAGAAACCGTTTCAATTTTTTAGCTCTATCCAAGATATCTCATGATAAAGATTTATAAAATTAGCTGATACTATAGCTAATTGACATATTAATTACCCATATTGATTAATTGTTGATCAAGGTTTTCTAAGAAGTTGGG
>JBPBPI010000143.1:0-3993 GCA_050954885.1 Janthinobacterium lividum
AGACTCAGAAAGGACAGAGCCACCCCTTTAAACTTCTTACACAACCTAGATCATAATCTTGCCATTATGTAAAAACATAAACTCATTCAGCTATAGATGAGATAATAGATTCAACACCGGGAATGGTTGAAAAACTTCTCTCTAAAGGAAGGGCCACCACATTTCCCATGGTCTCAGGCGTAGCACCAGGCAATTTAACCGAAACTTGAACCGCTGGAAAATCTAGCTTAGGTAAGGCGCTGACTGGCAGAAGATGAAACGTCAAAATTCCACCTAAAAATATCGCAAGGGCCATGAGGGTTGTCAGCACAGGCCTTAGGATAAAAAATTGGGTAAAGTTCATCTTTAAAGGACCTTATTTGAGGTCGAAGAGGTTGTGTCTGATTTTTCTTGAGGGACAACTTTAACTTTGATTTTATCTTTTAATTTTAATTGGCCCGAGGCCACGACCATATCACCCACATTTAATCCACTTTTGATAATAATCGTTTTATCGTCAAAGGATTGGGTGTCAACAGCGCGGTAAGAAGTTGTTTGATCTTGGTCATTATATAGTTGAATGTGATTATGTTTTGACATACACAATTCTCTTTTCGTTAGGCAAACCAATATTTTAATATTCCTCTAATGACAAAACATAACCTTATTCAGCTATATAAGTAAACGTAAGAACTTTCTTGTCCAATTTGGACAGCTTCTACCGGTAAAATCATGGCTTGTTTGGGCTGAGAGATGGCAAATTCAACCGTCATGTATTGACCAGGCAATAACTTGTGATCTTTATTATCAAAACTGGCGGCCACTAAAACAGTTCCTGATAAAGAATCAACTTGATTGTCTAAGGCTTTAAGATGTCCTATCACAGCATAAGGTTGTTTGTTTAAATCTGATAAATATGCGATGATTTGGGTCAAATCCATTTTTTGTAACTGAGTCAAATATTTTTCAGGTAACGCAAAGCGAATTTCAATGGGGTCAAGTTGAACAATTGTGGCCAAGGGATCTGAGTCTGTGGCATGAACATAATTTCCCTCATTGATGTTTATATACCCAATGCGACCCTCAATGGGGCTATAAATTTTGGTGTAACTGATTTGTGTTTTATATTGATCCACCATGCCTTGGCTGGTTTGAAGCACTCCCTTTCCCCCTTCAGCATTTGTCAAGGTTTGATCAAATTTCGATGCACTAGCATAGGTGCGTTCTGCCAACGTGCGCGTTCTTTTGACTTCAGATTCAGCATATTGAAGATTGGCTTTATCGCGTGCCAAAGATCCTTCTGCTTGGGCCAATTGTGCTTGAAGTAACGTATCATCAAGGGTAAACAAAAGTTGGTCTTTTTTGACAAAATCTCCGTTTTGAAAATGAACTCCCATAATTTGACCATCAACACGCGGGCGTATTTTAACAATAACAGGGGCCACCAGCGTTCCTGGAAGGGTAATTTTTTCTGCAATAGATTTAGTAATGACTTTTGTAATGGTGATGGTTGGCGCAGATGCAGGTGTTGTTTTTGTTTTTGCTGGTCTTAAGTATAAAACGAGAAGACAAATAAAAATTAAACAAACAAGTGTATAAATTCTTGAAGACTTTGAACGAGGAATAAGGGTCATAATTATTTTTTATATTTTTATTTAACTATAGAAATAATTTATTCAAAGATAAAGTCTTTTGTGCAGTGTGATTGAATCTGGTAATAGTTATTTTTTGAACATTTACATTTTTAGAAAGAAAATAAGTCTTGAGTATCTCTCGTAAGTTATCATTTATGAATTCTAAAGGATATGTTTTAGATGCACGTTTGGATGTGCCGCAAGGATCACCAAAAGCATACGCCATTTATGTTCATTGTTTCACATGTACCAAAGAAATACACATTGCTCATCGTATAAGTCTGTTTCTGACAAATCATCAGATCGCTGTTCTGCGGTTTGATTTCACAGGCCTTGGGGGCAGCCAAGGCAATTTTGCAGAGTCTAATTTTACCTCAAATGTTGACGATATTAAGTCAGCTGCTCAATTTTTACGAGAAAATTACCAGCCAGCGCAACTGATTATTGGCCACAGCCTAGGAGGAACCGCAGCCCTGGTGGCCACGCAACAACTTAACGAGATTCGTGCGGTGGTCACGCTTAATTCTCCCTATCATCCCAGTCATGTCATGCATCATTTTGAAGCTGAAAAAATGAAAATATTGAACGAGGGCCAGAGTGATATTTCAGTTGACGGCCGTACCTTTCAGCTTAAAAAACAATTTTTAGACGATTTAAAAAGTTATGATATGACATCTATTCTACCCCATTTGAACGCAGCACTTTTGATTATGCATGCACCTGAAGATGATATTGTCAGTATTCAAAATGCCAGTTCAATTTTTGCCATGGCTAAACATCCTAAAAGTTTTATATGTCTGGATCAGACAGATCATTTAATTTCACGCCTAGATAATGCCCAATATGTGGCAAATTTAATCTATCAATGGGTTTTTAAATATCTTGAATAATCATATGAGAAATCTTTTTAAGTATTGATGAGATTTTTTTTGTACAACATATAAGTTAACTCTTAAATCTTAATAATAATCTTAAATTAAATGATAAAATTAAAAATAAAATAAAAATTTTACAAAATTTCAATGTTTTAACGTTAAAAAGAAAAATTATTTCGTCTTAATTTTATAAATAAATGATTCAATACTAATGATTTATTTATATATTCTATTTTAGATAAATAAGACTTAAATTCTACAAAATTAGACATGGCAAAGTTGTCAAATATATGGTTATATAATTTTTAAAAAATTGAGGTAATTTATGATTTTAAAAAAACTTGGTGTTTGTGTAACAATTCTTTCTCTTTATGGATTGGCAGAATCTGCTCAGGCTGACGATAAGTCAGTGGCGAACGCGTCAAATGTGTATCCAGGATATGAAAAACCATCGTGTTTGACACAGTTTCACGTAAGTGAACAGACAGAGGCTTATAAAAAAGGGGCGCAGGCAGCTAAGACGGCTCTTGGCAAGTCTTATGACTTACCAGAAAGTGTTTGGAATCAAGAAATTCTTTCAGCCAAAACGCATTTGCGTGAAGCAATTGCAAATTTTATGAAGGGTGAGCGCGGCAAATCTGTTCGTGATCTTAAGCTTGCTGGTAAAAAACCAGATGAACTTCACAAAGAATTAATTGCGGCTGGGTTTCAGCATGAACGTGTTCCTTTAAGAGCACCTAAACAGGATAAAATATGCAAGTATTGGCGTCGAGATGGCACTAAAACGTCAGATGCTCAGGACGCACAAATCGTCCCGATGGATATCTATGCTCATGCTGATGGTGGCCTTGTTCGTGTTAAACCTGAAGGTGTTCCTTGTCCAAAATATTCCCATGCTGTGCCTCAAGCTACCAAATCAGTTGTCTATAATTTGACGGCCAAAGATGGTAAATCTTTTGACACGCGTTATCCTAATGAAGCTTTTAAGGTTACAGATGAAGGTATGCCTTTGCCTAAAGGATTGTCACCAAAAACAGGGCTGCGTCTTATTATTGATCGTAAGGAAATTCCTAATATGAAAGAAGCAGACGCACAATCAACAAAACAAGAGCATAAGGGTTGGATTGAGACCATTATGAGTGTATCTCATGTTGATTTAGCAGCTGATTATACTCATTGTCCTAAAGATGATATCAAAGAAGTGGCAACAGAAGCAGCGTCAAAAGATGTATCGACAGCCATTAAAACTGAAACTAAATCAGTAACAAATGAAAATATCGAAAATCAGAAAAAATAATATTTTTGTCTAAATAGTAAATTATTTTTTGAGGTAGAATTGATTGGTTCTACCTCATTTTTTTAAAATTACTTTGATCTGAATCATACGTGATTAAAAAGAAAATATAGAGAAATTAAATATGGAACAGATAACGCCACGCATCGATATTGCGTTTAAAAAGATTTTTGGTGTTGAAGAGAACAAAGATCTGTTGATCTCGTTTATC
>JBPBPI010000144.1:0-3228 GCA_050954885.1 Janthinobacterium lividum
ACGAGCCTTGGAATTCGGACCATGCTACCCCGATTGCCATGACTTTGGAAGACATCCAAAACCTTAAGAAAGCCTGGGTTGCGGCTGTTAAACGCGCCCTCACCGCCGGATTCGATATCATTGAAATCCACAACGCCCACGTAAGCTTTCCTCGCTGTCAGACCTGCCAAAATATGACCGTGCTGACATAACGAAACACAGGGATACCTCCTCCACTCCTTCCTCTCCCCGGCCAGTAATCACCGCACAGACTCGTACGGCGGCAGCTTCGAAAATCGCATTCGCCTGACGCTCGAGATTGTGGAGCTCACGCGCGAGACCATCCCGGAGGACATGCCGCTGTTCCTGCGGATCAGCGCCACCGACTGGCTCGAGCAGGAGAAGGACCTCGAGAGCTGGAGGGTAGAGGACACGGTGCGGTTGGCCGAGATACTTGCCACCAAGGGCGTGGATCTGCTCGATGTCAGCAGCGGTGGCAACCACCCAAAACAACATCCCCACACTGGTAAATACTCCATCTATGCCGCTGTCCGGCGTATTATTACTAACCACATCGCTCGACAAAGGCCCCGGCTATCAATCCGATTTCGCAAAAGCCATCAAGGAAAAGGTCGGCTCCAAAATGGCCGTCGGCACGGTCGGCACAATCACAGAGGGCAAGCAGGCCAATGACCTCCTCGAAGAAAAGAACCTCGACCTCGCCATCGTGGGCCGCATGTTCCAGAAGAACCCGGCCATTGTTTGGACATTTGCGGAGGAGCTCGGCGTCGAGATCAATGTGGCGAATCAGATCAGGTGGGGGTTTGGGGGCAGGCCGGGGGCGCCAAAGAAGTAAGCGGTGGACCGTGGAGTGTAGAGCATGGTTTGGAGTCGGGCCGCCCGATGGTGTGTTTAAGATATTTGCATTGGTAGGCGCGACATGCGTAGACTAAAGGGTAACCAAAACTGCACCTGAAAACAAGAAGCACATCATCACGTTTTTTAAGCTGCGACATGTATATACACTTCGTGACGACGAAACCAAGCAAGCATATTGATAACAAAGCTACATGCCCCCTCCTCGTCCATCCATAACCCATCTCCTCGCTCAACAATCAACTCCACAGCGCCATGCAAGATGCCTAGAGCCAGACATCACCAAGATGCCACAAGTTCTTTGTTCTTCTGCTTCGTGTTCACCGGTTGCTGCGTCCGGCGCATGCGCACCTCGGGGTAGTTTCTTCCAGGAACGTAGGTTGTGGTGTTGGGAAGTTTCGTTTGTTGGCGGGAAATGGTGGCAAAGAGGCGAGCGTGAGGGAAAAAGCAAGCTGTGGCCAAAACAGAGGAAGTTGGTGATGCTTGGATGAACCTCTATTTGGAGGGGTAACACCGACTGAGGATACTAGGGTCCTTTCGAAGGGCTTCGTGCTCGTCTTCCACGATTGTGGTCGTGCGATAGTATCGTGCTGCGCGACACCGAGTTGAAGGTCGATGTGCGTGATAAGTAAGCAGAAGTACGAAGCTTGGGTTGGAGCAAAGGAGCGAGAAAGGACAAAAGTAATTGAAAATCGCTAATTATCTACACGCTGAATGGCTGAACGCTGTGAGAACTATGAAGGTAAGAGGAGGAGATTGCGTTCTATTAGCGAGCCTGGTGTAGGCCTACTGTGATATCTGGAGTCGTAAGTTTCACGAGTCATGAGTGACGTAGATTCAACAGATTGTCGGCGGAGAAAAGAATTCATGAGGCTCATGTATCTCGATTCGCATTCGAAGTAGGCCAGAGACCGGGGGCCTGGCGTGGATGTCGTTCATCAGTCCCAAACAGGTGGTGCTGGCGCTGTGCCGTGTAAATTGCATTTCCGCTCTTCTGGTTGATTGACGTGTCTGGTTGGCACACATACTACTTGTATGTACGGTGGTTGTGCATGCGCTGCCGTAACCACGGTCATTATCCTAGCCATCGTGGTGATTGACTAACACGGGATCAGACTCAATCTACGCCGCCAAAGTCTTCTTCTTATGTTTTCCGCTTCGAGGCCGATGTGTGGTCCTCCTCGAGCGCTGCTTCCAACTCTTCTCCAAATAGCAGCGTGAACACCACGACAAAATAGACTTCGTCGGTCTTACGGTTCTTGAAGACGTATCGTAGCGTGTGGGTCTTGTCGTTGATGTACTTTGCGATCCGGATGTCGAAGCCTGGGAGTTTGAGAGCCATTTCTACCGAGAGTCAGCCCAGCCCATGATACCGTGAGTAGTAAGGGTACGAACCTTTGAAATCCACGTAGGGGTTGAAAAAATCGGCCTGGTATTGCCTGCCTTCTTCGAATTCAAAATCGCGCCGATTGGACTCTGTGAGGAAGTGTTTGCGCCTCTTTTCGGGCGCATCAGGAATCCCTTTCGCTTCCCTGATGTCTTTTCCATTGCCGATTGCTCCTTCATATACCACATCTGCCAGGTCTATATCCTCCGTCTGCTTCTTGTTTCCACAAATTGATAGAGCGTACCAACAACTCAAAGAAGGTCCGAGGACCCAAGGTTTGTCCGAGTAAGCATCGCATTCGAGACCGGGATCCACGAACTGTTTGGCAATTCTGAAGGCCGTGTTGAAGCCTGGAGGCAGGCGGTCCCTAATAGGGCGGTCAAAGTCGTTGCCCCATACTGTGTCTAAGGACGGAATCGTGACCTTTGGGACGAAGGAGAAGGAAATCGAGTATAGATCTTTGGTGTGTAAAGGATCGTCGAAGTAAGGCGATGTGGTTGGCGAGCCTTCTGGGAGACCTGCGCGAAATGAGACAAGCAGTTAGAGATGCTCTCCCAGGCCGACCCACAACGGGGAGGTATTGAGGTTGCGTTGACATGTACCAGCATAATCACGGACACGAACTTTCAATTTGCAGCGGATGAACTCGTTCTCAAAGGACAAGGCATCGCGACCGTTGACGACGACTAGTCGATGTGTTCCAGCATCATATGAAGGACCTGCAGTAACACGAATGCGGTATTTGCTGGCGGAGGTGATGGTAGCTTCGTGGTCGCTGTCGGAGTCCAGGCTCGTGTCATTCTCGGTGGAAGCACTGCCGGGTAGAGCCTTGCTCAGAGAGCGCAAAGACTGCATCTTCTACAAAGCTGAGCGTCGGTCTTGATGGACACGACAAAACTAGCAAGCAGTGGAGGAGGAGGCGTAGGCGGAGGCGTAGGCGGGGGCGCGAGCAAGGTTGCGGCAGAGGGAGGGTAACGGCGAGGGAG
>JBPBPI010000145.1:0-4681 GCA_050954885.1 Janthinobacterium lividum
ACACTGGGATATCAAACACCAAATCAGATGGAAAACAAGTATAACAATTGCAATCTCATCTCCGTTCCATCTGTCTAATCTTTTGTTGCAAGATCACTTTTGAATATAAGCTATAAGAGTTGAGGCATCTAACACAACTTTAGTCATTTTGCATCTCTTCACGGCGGTGTTGAAAAAGCATTTCTAAAAGATCATGATTTTCTGGATTATATTGTGCAATAAGATTACGCGCTTTTTCAGCAGACTTTTTAAAAGAACAGACATGCATCTCACCATCTTCCAATCGAAGCATCACTTCTTCGCCTGGCGACAGATCCAAAACTTGTCGGTAATGGTTGGGGATTACAAGTCTTCCAGCTTTATCAATACGTGACTTTATAAGTTCCATGGGTTTTTCCTTAAAATTTATAATAAAAATAAAATTACCATATATTATTATTGTACCACTTTTTTAATAAATGGTATTTATAAATTATTTATAAATTTTATAAAAAATTTGTATGGGGCTATTTTTGTACTAAAAACATTAAAAATAATGTTTTCGCACAGTTAATCAAAAGGACAGAGTTTTTGGTACAGTTTTGGATGTTTTTAAGGATGGTTTTGAGATTAAACTGAGAGCGTGTTGGCGTTGTTCCAAAATCACATGTTTTATACACATGTTATAAAAAATTAATTTTATGATGATAAATTTAAATAAACTAACTACAACTTATATATTAAAATAATTATAAACTAAAAAAATTAGTAATTTTTTTATCATTTAAACTAGATAGAACTAAATTATATTGATATAATAAAACTATATAAGTTCAGTTTCATTTGTAGAAATTAAGCTTATCTAATAAGATTAATCAGGATGAATTAAAATGGAATTAACAAATATTCACTCAGCAAAAACACATCTATCCAAACTTGTTGACCGAGTTTTTGAAGGTGAAGAAATCGTTATATGTAAATCAGGTCGTCCAATGGCTAAATTAGTTAAATATACAGCACAATCTCACTCTCGTGTACCAGGACAATGGAAAGGTCAAATGCGTATGTCTTCTGATTTTGACATTCTTCCTGCATCACTCATAGCTGCTTTTGGAGGTGAGGATGAAACTTCTGCTTGATACTCATACTCTTTTGTGGTGGCTAGATGATAATCCCACTCTCTCATCCAAAGCTAAGAAAGCTATCAGTAATGAGAAGAATACTGTTTATGTTAGTGCCGTAAATGCTTGGGAAATAGTAATTAAAAAATCTTTAGGTAAATTAGAAGCTCCTGATAATTTACAAGAAGTATGTGTAGCCAGTAATTTTATTGAATTACCCATTAGCATTAAACATACTTCAATTATTAGTCAACTTCCGAAATATCACGACGATCCTTTTGATCGCTTACTAATTGCACAAGCTATGAGTGAAGGCTTAACGTTAGTAACACGTGATGCTCGTATTGTTGAATATGATGTTACTATTATCGAATCTTAGTCTTGTGGTATATTGTCAGCTATTATAATCCATGAGACATAATAAAAGTTTCCTGTCTTTTATCTTTTTTTCAAAGAAGGACTTAGCAGCGGTTTCATCTCGCCTCTCACAGAGATAGAAATCGGAAGTGTTGCCTTGTGAATCAAGGGCGCGATAATAAAACCATTGTCCTTTGACCTTAACATAGGTCTCATCCATTCGCCAACTTCGCAAGATAGGTTTTTTATGATCATGGAAGAAGCTCTCTAAAGGGAAGTGTTGCAAAAAACATTCAAATAAGTTTTGATAAGGCAAATTGTTATTCAAATGAGATTTTCGATGCCTGCTCCTTATTTCAAATGGCGCCATTTTGTACCGACAGTTATCTTGCAATGTTTGAGATGGTATTTGAGATATCCTCTAAGTTATCGCAATCTAGAAGAAATGATGAAAGAGCGAGGCGTAGATGTTGATCACACAACGATTTATCGTTGGATTCAGCATTTTGCGCCACAATTTGAGAAGAAGATACGATCTTATGCCAAGCCTCTTGGCTTCTCCTGGCGGGTGGATGAGACATACATTAAGATCAAAGGACAATGGAAATATCTCTACCGCGCTCTTGATAAATCGGGACAAACCATTGATTTCATGCTGTCTCACAAAAGAGATACGGCTTCTGCCAAAAAGTTCTTTAGCAAGGCTCTGCGTCACTGTCATGAAGTTCCTTTGGTCATCAACACAGATCAAAATGCGGCCTATCCTTGCGCAATTAAAGAGCTGAAACAAGAAGGCGTGCTGAGTCAAGGACTCGAGCATCGACGTGTGAAATACTTGAACAATATCATTGAATCAGATCATCGAAGGATCAAACGACGCATCAGGCCCATGATGGGGTTTCATTCTTTTAAGACGGCAAATCGAACATTAAAAGGGATTGAAGCCATGGCCATGATGATCAAACAACAAACTTACTTCTTCAAACAAAACATCCAAAATCAAATCACCTTTATCAACAATCAATCTGTCCTAGCGAAAGTATTTGAGATAGGTGCACTTATACGTTGCAAATTTTTGCAACATCGCTTCGTCGCAAGCGACGGTTACTGAGATGAGTTTTTTATCTAATGCACAGGGAATTTTAAATTTTGGTTTTGTGATCACATACGCAATCTGCAAACTAAAGTTTGCTTGTGAAAAAATGAAAGATTCAGAGATCCTATTGGTATTTTTAAACTTGCATGCTGAACAAGAT
The DNA here is from genome assembly GCA_050954885.1 of Janthinobacterium lividum. Taxonomy (GTDB): domain Bacteria; phylum Pseudomonadota; class Alphaproteobacteria; order Caedimonadales; family Caedimonadaceae; genus JBPBPI01. The sequence goes on from JBPBPI010000145.1 coordinate 2,714, forward strand.
TTCGGATCTGTTTATGCGCTAATCGGGCAATTAAGACTCACACGCCATGAAGTCAGGAGACATCGTAAAAAACCCGTTCGTTGTAGTGAAGCTTTTTGATCAAATTTATGTTTATAAAGTAACAGGTAGATACCAAAAAATTTAATCTGTTATTTAGTTTGGAGAATATAAATGACACTTTTTAATAGCTATAGAGATTCAATAATTATCAAAAATCATATTACATGCCAGCACATTATTGTCGGCGATTATTCTTACTATTCAGGTTATTACCATGGAAAAAATTTTGAAGATTGTGTTTTGTATTTAGATAAGACCGACGACCACCAAGGACATCAAGATATTGATCAATTAATTATTGGAAAATTTTGCTCAATTGCAAGTGGTGTAAAATTTATGATGGGAGGAACTCAAGGTCATAATCAGAAATGGATTTCAACTTATCCCTTAGATTTTTTAGATAATGATTATGATCAATATCAAAATATTTCTCCCAAAGCTCAACAATGTAAAGGAAACACCATTATTGGTAATGATGTTTGGATTGGTTTTGAAGCTTTAATTATGCCAGGTGTCACTATTGCTGATGGTGCAGTGATTGGAGCAGGTGCTATTTTAACAAAAAATGTAGGACCATATGAAATTTGGGGCGGCAATCCTGCACGTCTTATCAAAAAAAGATTTTCAGAATCTGATATTCAAAAACTTTTACAAATTCAATGGTGGAATTGGGAAATAGAGATTTTAAGAAGTAACATTAAATATTTAAGATCCGACGATGTTGAGATTCTTTGGCAAAAATACGGAAGTAAGATTAAAAAAACTAATACAGATGAATGATTGATAAAAAATGCACTTTAGAGACTGTCTCTTGCGACGGAGCGATTTGTAAACTTTTAGAGTTTGTGTAAACGCTCCTGTCTCAAAGCTTATCGCCAGGACGGATTGATTTTTAGTGATTTGATGGATATTTTATTTCAGTTGATAAAATGGAGAGAAGGGTGGTTCATGGATATTCAAGATGCTTTTATTGCTTTAGCTAAAGATAAAGAAATATGTGGCAGAACGCGAAGAGTACTAGATTACATGTTTGGTAAACTAGGTTTTGAAAACTACATTTGCATCCAACAAAAGGAAATATGTGAAGCTTTAGATATACAAAAAGCAAACGTATGTCGAGCTATAAAAGTCTTACTAGAAAAAGGAATTATTTTACCTGGACCTAAACTTGGTAGAACCAGCTCATATCGCTTAAACCCAACCTATGGGGAAGTGTTGCAAAAAACATTCAAGACATTTAACCAAATAACGATAAGAAAGATTTAAGGATGCTTTGTTGATTAGTAGGATCTTGAAAGTGATGGTAAAGTTTGAGGGAAAGATCAACCATTTGCAGGCTTCTTGATGACGCCTTCGTGCGTCTAACAAAACGGGCAAGCCGATGACGAATATCACTGTTAGTCTGTTCAATAGGAAATGTCAGGTCTTTACCATAGAAGTGTCGATCTTCAGGCAAGAGACGGAAAAAGCCCGGCCATTCGTCAGTCACAAAGGAACAGACGCCATTATCGACACGGTCAACAAGCTTCTTTACCGTGCGATCACCACGAGTGCCGATTTGCCATCCGAGAGATTTACGTGATATCCCATCAATGGCTCGCCAGATCCATATCTTCTTTTTTTTCCATTCACAAAGTGCCAGATCTCATCCAGCATGACAATTTCTGCTGACTTAACATGATCCTTGTGATTTGGAAGATCTTGTGCGGCTTTGCGAATCCATTTCAGCACAGCCACGACACTGACTGCAAACAGTTTAGCAATCTTACTCATCGATAAACCACAGTAACTGTACAAAAATACAGCCAACTGATCTTGCTACATTAGGACGGACAGAAGGAACAGAGATGGGTTAATGTTCAAGTGAGGAGTAAAAACATGACCCAAAAATATGATAAAGATTTTAAA
>JBPBPI010000146.1:0-2564 GCA_050954885.1 Janthinobacterium lividum
GGAGGAAGGATTAGTAGGAAGGAGGATTAGAAGGAAAGAGGATTAGAGGGGAGGATGATTAGAGGGGAGGAGGATTAGAGGGAGGGAGGACTAGTGGGAAGGAGGATAGGAAGGAAAGAGGATTAGACGGAAGGAGGACCGGAAGAAAGGAGGATTAATCAACGGAAGGGTTAAGTTAGAAGGAAGGAGGAACGACGCTACGAAGGAATTTACGACGACAATCAACTTCGATTCCGATAAGTACAGTGCGACATAAGGTCTAGTTTTTACTAATTCACATCGTTAGGCAGAAGGATTGTAAAGAAGGAAAAGGAAGAATGTGAGGAAGAAGGATTATTAGGAAGAAGGATCATTAGGAAGAAGGATTATTAGGAAGAAGGATTATTAGGAAGAAGGATTATTAGGCAAAGATTATTAGGAAGAAGGATCTTAAGGAAGAAGGATCATTAGGAAGAAGGATTGTTAGGAAGAAAGATCTTAAGGAAGAAGGATCATTAAGACGACGGATCGTGAGGCAGATGGATCGTAACTAAGTAAAAAGAATCCTTAGAAAGAAGGATTATAAGCGAGGGGGATAGTTAGGAATAAGGGTCATATTATGTAATAATCATAAGAAAAAGGATTGTAAGTAAGACAAGTTTAGTAGGATTTGTAGCTCGATGCAAGATCCTTTTGGATTTCGATTCCTCGCGACGCATGAATCCTACCTGATGACTAGCACACCGGATAGGGTATGTGGACCTAGCTCTAGATCCTAGATCCTCCCGACTCAGGTCAGACCCGTCATCATTCCCTCAAATCCTTATAGGCACCCGGAATGGTGTCAAAGCTTTTGTGTGGTGTATAAAAAGCTACACCCGCTTGCATAGCGTAAGATCCTTGTCTCTTATCCACAACACACTAGTTGACGCATTCTCATCTTGAATCCAAACATGCACTTTGGCCTATTTGGCAGAGTTTTCGGGCGAACGGACCACCGCTCCCGTCAAGCATCGGTGCGGGCACAATCGGGACCTGCCAATGAAAGACGGGGTAGAACCAACGCAGAAACTCATCGAGACCCTCAGCTCCCAGTCGCTACAGAACTAGACAGACTTCTAGAGATCACGGGGACACTCAGAAGCCCACCTTTTGTTTCTGAAGCTGATGTATCACGTCTAAAAGCTCAAGGGCTCTCGATACCATTTCGTGCTACGCTTGTCCAAGATCGACGTCAACTCATGGTTCTCATCGGACAACGGGTGTATACCCCTGATTCTTTGTCGGAACTGTTTAAATCACAGCGGCTAGAAAAAGTATGTACAGTAAGTGTACTAGAAAGAGCGAACGAAGATCTTTGGCAGCTTGAAAGAAGTACTATAGAACTCGTAGCGGCGCATAGAGATCTGAAAAGGTTGCGGATGAGTGATCACTGGACCTACAAACCCCTTTTTCGGAGCGTTCTTCAGAAGACAGTTTTGTTCAGCTCTGTAGGAATCGTCGCGACTCGAAAAAGCTGGAGAGGGGATGCTATTACATCTATACCGACATCGTATGATGGAGACGCACTCGCTCGATTGACTGACGAGATACACAGATTGCGGAAGGAAATAGGAGCGTACGTTAGATTAGCAAGTATATTAGCGGGCATGGCTAGGCAGATATTCTATTACGAACCCAAAGAATATGATCGCTATCAAGATTGTTCTCATCTTGAAGAACGTAAACAGCGTGGGGAGTGGTTCCGCTATATGGCAGACGATAAGGGGCTGTGCGATTCTCACCCCTATGAACGCTGTCAACTTGACGAACCTCGCAATCTCGAAGATACCCTGCAATTGATACTTAGCGCGGTGATATGGACTAGTATTCGAGACAGAGAGAGATATGTGGAGAACTTTATGAGAGATGTTGCAGCATTCGATTATTATAGGGTTTATTGCCGGTACAAGTGGAGACAACTAAACATCCGAAATGAGCGATCTAGCCTCCCGCGAAATGCTGAAGCAGCAGTAAAATACTGTGACAAGATCTCTAGAGAGTTAATCGACACAATTGAACTGTTTCTAGGTCGGTTCAGAAATCTTCTCACATATCCGACAAAACCCCTTGAGAGAGCCATGATCGTAGACTTTCAAGCACGAACTCTGGAACCAACTTCGCTTGCTAAAAGAGCAAGGAGCAGGGGAAGTAAATCCATCCGACACACGACCGCCAGGGTGGTAAACAGACTACTCTATGTGTATAGGAAACAACCGGTAAAATAGTCTTGCAAGGCAATCTAGCTAAGCCTAAAGTGAACGTAACATAGTTATGATCTCACGTGGCACAACGTATATCTCTATACTATAGGTTCGATCAGATTAGCCTAAGGAGGTTTAACAATGATCCTACTAAGCCTTGTCGAATATGCTATACGGGTTTCCGAATCATACTTCTAGCCCGCTCGCACGATCCTACCGCGTGGAAAATTGCTAGAGAATCAATGCTATATCTTCCCACGCCGGCCGCGAGACAGGTTAGTAGGTAGAAGTCGGCCTATATCACTAGAGAACTTGTAAAACGAGTGTCAGCCGCTTGTAAGC
>JBPBPI010000147.1:0-27284 GCA_050954885.1 Janthinobacterium lividum
TATCCATTGAGGGAACTCCTGATGTTTAAGTCTCAAGAGTTTACCTCAATACTAATGATCTTTTTTAATTATCCTTAAACGCAACTCGGGTTAATTAAGGAATGAGCATCGAATATTATGACAGATTCAAAGAAATCTATTTTACCAGATGACATTAACTGGGACCATTTAAAGCGATTTAAAATTTGCGCCGAAAGTAAAAATTTCAAAGAGGCTGCCGCCAAAATTGGCACCAGCACCACCGCTCTGTCTCATCAAATCGACACCCTAGAGATTGAATTAAATTATAAACTTTTTGAATTGGTCAATCATAACCGTACCCTCAAACTGACTGATCAAGGTAATCATCTTTTCCAAATGGTCTCCATGGCGCATTTGTATTTAAATGGTTCACGTCCTACCGACAGCGATTATTTAAATCAACAAAAATTAAAAAGGAAGGTAAAAATCAAGACAACTCCTGGGTTAGCTGCAAATTTTTTACCCAATATCATTGATAAGTTTCTGGTAGATCATAATGAATATCAATTTGAAATATTTGCTTCAGGTCCTGTTGGTGAAATTCAAAATGACGAAATTGTAATAAGATCAGATATCAAAAATCAAAAAGATATTATTAAAGAATTAATTGGAAAAATATCTTTAAATCTTTATGCCAGCAAAGATTATATTGCCAAAATGGGCGAACCTTTAAAAATTGAAGATTTACAAAATCATAAAGTACTTTCTTTTAGTGCTTCAACTTATGGAAATACCAATTGGGCATTATTACCAAATCAGGGCTTTCCTGTTTCAACTCAAATATCATCTAACTCAGCTGATTTTCTTCACGGAATGTGTTGTCAAGGTTACGGAATTGTAGAGTTAGCAGAAATTTATCCTCGATCAAATCAACTTGTACATATTTTGAAAGATATTAAAAGTCCAAAACATCCTATTTACTTAGCTTTTCACAAATCAAATTTAGTTAAATCAGAAATCGTAGAATTTTTAAGATTTTCTTTACAATATTTTAAAAATAAACCTTAAATTTTTGTTTTAAAAAATTAAAATTACCTATTGTTTTTTAAATGTATTTTTAGTACTTGTGATAAGTTGACATTATATAAATTTCGAGAATACAAATGGATAGCTTAAACTTAGATAATTTTTTTGATTTAGAAGATAATACAAATTCTATTGCACTTGATCCCAGTGACGAATGGTATGCCCCATGGTAAAAATTCACTCTTCAACAGACCATTTTGTGGTAATTGATGACTTTTTGTCGGCACAAGATCATCAATTGGTTTGGCATTATATCCAAGGCGAAGAATTTCAGAAAATTCATCAAAAAAAATGGATCAAAGCTTTTCGCCTGAGTGATGGCGAAGGGCTTTGGGGACAACCTTATTTGTCGGACAAATACGAACCGGATACTAAAAATCCGGTTTATCCGTCTGGTAAAGGAATCGATCTAGTTATTCAAAAATTGAAAGATATCATTCCACAATATGGTGATCTGATTGGCCGCCAAGGCGAAGATTGGGCTTACTTTTTTGCCCGGGCTTATTTGTATCCCAAAGGTTCAGGACTATCTTGGCATCGCGACAATCAAAACCATGTGCGTGCGGCCTTTGCCTATTATGCCCATCCCTTTTGGTCGGCCCAATGGGGCGGTGAATTGTTGGTGTCATCACCGGATACCGCAAAGCTCGAGTTTCCCAAGCAACCTTTATACGGGGCAGACAGCAAATATTTAGGGTCTCATTTGGACAACACCTTTGAATCTCAAGCTCTCATCGATGATGGCATCGGTCATTACATTTTGCCCAAACCCAATCGGTTGGTACTCATGGGCAGCGGTGTCTTTCATGCTATTAAAAAGGTTGACGAAAATGCTGGTGATCAAGTACGGGCCACCATCCAAGGCTTTTTCCAAGATCCTCTCAAACTAACTTCATCGTAAATCATCACAGGCTCGAGTGAAAAATGTTATTGTCTTTTGATATTATTTAGAGAAGGACATAACATTGAGCTTTGTGTCAAAAAAATTTGTTTCACTGGGCAGTGCAGAGTTTTCCTTTGCGTTGTTCAGCTATGGCATCGATGCCATTTTGGTGCTTTATCTAACCCAGGTTTTCCATTTAACGACCTTTGAAGCTTTCTCTTCTCTCAGTATTAAAGGCTGCTTGATTTATAGTTTGCCCATTTTGATTGCTTTCTTGTCTCAACGATTGATCTCACGCGAAATGATGATCAGTATGGGTCTTTTATGGATGGCCTTTGGTTTTTTGTTATTTAATTATTCTGATCAGAAATTATTGGCGCCTGCCCTCAGCTTTATCATCGTGGGATACGTGTTAGGACGGCCTGCGTTACCCCTTTTATTGGGCAAAGTCATGGACCAGGATCAAAATACCCGGGCCATGCGCCTTTTTTATGCCATCAGCAACCTGGCGTATATCTTGGCACCTTTCATTTTTTCTCTATCGCTCACTCAAGAAAAAAATAACTTTTTTTTAATATTAAGTTTTTTTATCTTTGTGATTTTCTTAATCTTTACCTATATTTTTTATTCAGAAACTTTGTTTGCGTCATGGACCAAGTATTACACAGGTATCGGCGCTATCATCGTGCTCACAGCTTTAGTCTACGGACTCGTATGCTTTCCAGATAATCTTAAATATCTTTTTTTCATCGCCATCGGAACCGCAGGATTTTATATTCATCGCCTTTATAAACATGCCACGCCCGCCTCTCGTCCCAAGGTAAATCAATTTTGTGCGACTTTGGGTGTGGCCTGTCTCTTTTTTATCGTATTTTCTCAACAATACTTTTTCATGCCTTTGTATATTGAAAAATATGTCGATGCCTCAATTTTGGGATTTAAGATTTTAACGCCTTGGTTCAGTATGATAAATCCTATATTGTCGGTTATTTTGGCGTCCTTAATGTCACGTTTTATCGATCATCGCGAAAGCTTCAAAATCATTGGCCCTTTTGCCTTTTTGATGACAGGTATCGGATTCTTATGTCTGGCAGGCGGTGCTGCGTGGACCTCTATGCAAACAATGTCTATTTTGGCGGCTTATTTTTGTTTGGTGCTGGCCGAACTTGCCCTGGTTCCTTTTGTTCAATCTTTAATTTCAACCTGGCCCCACGAAAAAGATCGTTCAACACTCATTGGACTGCTTTACCTTTCCATGGCTTTTTCTAAAATCATTGCCCCTTATTTGGCTGTACAAGTTGATTATAGGGGCGTTGGTACATTGGCCCATGCTTTGGAATTTTATACCACCTTATTTTGTTGGACAGGGGTGGGCATTGTTGTTATTTCTGGTATGTTAAAATATTTTATAAAATATCTATTCGTTTCAGACAATTAATTCTATATTGTGTCCTGATTTCTAAAAAAACCATCTTTTTTGTCTTTTTTTATAAAAAAAACTTGAAAGATTCAACCTAATACGTTTATGCTAACAAATATAAGTTATGGCAAAAAGCTATGACCTTGAAATAGCATCAATTTATTGAATTTGGATAGTAAAGAAGAGCGCCTGTAAAAAATTCAGACCCTTTTACAGACGCTTGCACCAGGATTGTTCAGGTCTTATGCAAAAATGACTGTATCGCATTGGACTTTTTTTGAAAACTTATTTTTTGTTATAGACCCTATGAGATTTTGACAAAAAGGCGTTATTCATAAATGACTCAGGCTAAAAAGTTTGACTCATTATTTTCCGGCTTCTTTGACTTCCCTAATGAATTATGCCTCAGCATAAAAAGGAGTCCCATGTTTTATATTATCAAACCTGCGCAGCATAAAAAGTATTTTGCCCTTGTAGATGCCTATCGGACTCAATTGGCAAACACGCATAATGAAATTATTTCGGACGAAGATCATCTTAAAACAACCTATATTTTGGATTATTATCCCAATCGCGGTGTGGTTGGTGGCGTCTATTTAACACGTAAACTTACACGTAATTACAATGCGCATCAAAGGCATATATTAAAGCCTTATGTTAAAGGTGGTCAGCTTTGGCAAGTCTCCGGTTTATTCTTTAATCTACCTTCTCCTGACTCTTCTTTATCGTCACCTGACGTCAACACAATGTGTCGCAGTTTTTACCGCAATATTTATGAGACCTTTGTTAATTTTGCGGTCATCGAAGATATTGATTTTTTACTGGCGAAATTAAGTCCTGAAGACATTGACGATTCCTTGTATTTTGGATTCTGGCCTTACCTTAGCAGCTACATTCCTTATGATGATGACAGTGACATTTATTATAATGTCTTATCTTTACATTCTTTAGACTATCAAACTTTTCAACTACAGTGGGGACGATATGATCGTCATGAGATTGCCGTTCCACATCAAGGAGCAAATCGATGAAATTCAATACATCTTGGGATAAATTTAAATTCTTTTATCATGTGGCACAAGCCGGCAGTTTTTCAGAAGCAGCAAATTTGTTGCATGTTACTCAATCTGCGCTCAGTCGCAGTATAAAATCTTTGGAAGATCAATTAAATGTTCGCTTGTTTGACCGCTTGCCTCGCGGCGTTGCCTTAACACCTAAAGGAAACTTTTTGTATGAATCAGTGTGTAAGATTCATGACGAATTTCTAAAGGCATCACGCACGTTGCAATCTCATGAAACAGAACCTAAAGGTTTGCTGCGTATTGCCCTCATTCGTCGCTTGGTCTCACCCCAATTGATGCAACAAATTACAGATTTTATGAAGCATTATGACGAAATTAAATTAAAGATTGTTCAATACGATCAAGTGGATGATTTCAAAAGCTTGAAAGCAGATGTGGCGATCATGCCGGCTTTGGAAAAATCGCCTCATATTATTCAAGAATGTTTGGGATCTGTGTCACAAAAGTTCTATGCTAGTCCGCATTACATCAGTAAACATGGTATGCCTTCGACTGTTGATAGCCTTAAAGAACATCAATTAATTTTGTTCAATGCTGAAATTGAAAGATCATTAGGCACATTATCTTGGGATAAGACAAAATTAAGTGTTGATTCAGAAGAATTAATTTCCCATACCTATATTGATTCTATCGAGGGCATGCGTCATGCAGCAGAAGCAGGTTTTGGCATTGTGCCACTTATTGATCAATCCACTAAGGCTTTAGATGGTTTGATTGATGTTTTGCCACAATTTGCCAGCCAAATACCTTTGTACTTCATCACGGCCCCTCACTTAAGTACCTGCAAGCGTATTCAACTGTTTAAAACCCATATGCAATCTGCGTTTCAACAAAAAGCGGATTCAAATGACAACACGTCCTATAGGCCTATTCTGGAGTCATCTAACAGAATATCTGCCTCACACATGTACTAAGTCTTTAAATTAAAAATTTTTAATGTATTTTTATGGGATCTAAAAATTTTTAGATCTCATTTTTTTTTGAAAATTACTCAATTGAATGATTATTAAAAATTTATACAAGGTTACAACTTAGATATCAGTAAAGGTTTTTAATAAACAATGCCCCTAACATTTTTATGTTCATATCAACCACCCTATGATTGGGAAAGTTTTTTAAAATTTTTAATTTTGCATTTGACCAAAGGTGTTGAGGCAATTCATGAAAATTGTTACGTCCGAACTGTACATTATGGCCATTATAAAGGTTGGCTTAAAGTTAAGCATTGCCCTGAACAGCAAGCCTTGGAAATCACCTTATCTTGTGATCTTAAGGTTGTTCAAAAAGAAATTTTGCAACAGATAAATTTTATGTTCGATCTTGATCATAACCCAAATGTCACGATCGCATTTTTTCAAAATCATAAACTATTATCAAACATTATTAAAAACTATCCAGGACTTAGGGTTCCTGGTTCTTTTAATGGCTTTGAACTGGCTATGCGTGCCATCCTTGGGCAGCAAATCAGTGTTAAAGCGGCGACCACATTGGCAGGACGCATCACGTCAGCCTTTGGCGATGAAATTAAGACACCTTGGACAGGACTTACGCATTTACATCCAACCGCTGGCACCATTGCACAACTCAGTATCAATGATTTAACCAATTTGGGGGTTATTCAAAAACGCGCCCATTGTATTATCCGATTGGCCCAAGAAATAATTAATGCAGATTTAAAATTAAAAAGTGGCGCAGATCCTGAGACAACACTTAAAAAATTAATGACTTTACCTGGTATTGGCGATTGGACAGCTCATTATATCGCCTTACGTGCTTTGAAATGGAATGATGCCTTTTTAAAAAGTGATCTGGCCATCAAACAAATTTTGGGTGGTATATCGGCATCACAGGCAGAAAAAATATCTCAAGAATGGCGACCTTGGCGCAGTTACGCCACATTATATCTGTGGCAAAACGCAATTTGTACAGCGGCTGATAAAATAGCTTCTGTTAAAATTTCTTAAATTTCATCTGTATTGAGATGAAGAATGTGTTGACGTAAACCCGAAATTAATGAAAATCCACCAATCACTGCCCGCGTATTAGTGACAATACCCTTCTCTGCAAAAGCACTAATCATTGAACTACGGCGCTCGTCCAAAGCAAACGCAACATAATCATAAGTATCTTTAGTAGACTCAGCCACGTGATGTAACTTATCTAAGAAAATTTGACCTTGATCCGAGCCAATATTGAGATGGGCAATACTTGAGGCTTCCTGTGCCTGAGGATCAAAGAAAAAGTTCAAAACACCTTTACAATCAAAATATTGTTGAGCCAAGTGACGATTTTGAGCCGCCGATAAATTATAAATTGGAGCTTTATTTTCTGTGACACGCGCTGGTAACTTTTGTAATAATTCTTGAGGAGAGATTAAATAGGATTTTAAATACCCCAAAGGCTTGATAAATCGACGCGACCAAAATCCATTGAAAGTGCGCATGATTGTGCCTCGGGCACCTTCCATTCCCACAAAATATAATAAAGGACAACCGGCATAAAACCACAGGCTTTGAGGGCTGGTCAAAAGATAATGATAAAATTTTTGCATCAGTCCCCTGCCACGATAAGCCTCATCAATTTTAAGATCTGAGACATATATGGCATAATATTGCCTGCCTTCAAGATCAATCAATTTTTTAACAAAAGACATAATAGCAATCACGCTGCCTTCCGACGTATGCATCAAAGCATGACGTGATTCACCCATACGATCAAAATAGGCATTATAATTACTGCCGTGAGAGACACGAAACTTATTTTCAGCATCCAGTGGATAGCTAAATTGTTGATCAAATTTATCAAGAGCACCTTGCCACTGTGTCATTTGATGGGTGTTTAAGAAAGAGAGTATCGGTTTCTCTCTTTTTGATAATTTTGTTGTTGCTTCAAATGACAACGAATCATTTAACATAAGATTTGACATGTCAGACCCTTAATATAACCAGCCAATTTTATCGATAAGTTAGGCAACTTGCGTTTGTTCATTAAGTTGAAAAACTTTGTCGTTTTGAATACATTCTTCTAAAAAATCACCAAAAAGCTTAATACGTTTGGAATTTTTTAAATGTTCTGGAACGACATAATATCCTTTTATTTCAGGACCTTCAAGATTTGGCAAGACTTCAACCAATTTACTATTCAATAAAAGAGGATTTTCTTGGGCCAGTGTTGCAATTCCAAGGCTTTCTTCTGCGGCGTGAAATGTGGTTGACACACTTAAAAAGGGTTCACGATAATCACCCACTTCTTTACCTTCTTTAAGATGCCAATTAATATCACTTAAATAGTGATTATGATCCCCAAATGAAATTAAACGATGATGATCTAAATCTTGAACATGTTGAGGCACACCGTGTTCAGCCAAATAATCTGGACTGGCATAAAGTTTAAGTTTAATGCTGGTTAAGTAACGTTGAATAAGATTGGGGCGATCAGGCTGACGTGGCAAAATAGCTGCATCAATTGTGTTCATACTAAAATCAGGTAGATGATCACAACTTATCAATTTTAATTGCATTTTTTTATAACGTTTGGTAAAAAGTGAGACATATTTGACCAAAACAACACTGGACCATCCTGAAGGGACTGCAAGCCTTAACACACCTTGGGGCTCTTCGGAGAGTTCATTAATTAACGTACGTGCGGTTTCAATTTCTGTAAAAATTTTTTGTACAGACGTTAAAAGGATTTCTCCTTGTTCTGTCAACACTAAACCACGTGCTTGGCGATGAAATAAGGAAACCTTGAGACGATATTCTAAATCGCTGATGTGACGACTTATGGCAGACGGACTCAAATTTAAAGCTGAATTTGTGAAACTTTTTGCTTGAGCTGCATAATAAAATATTCTTAGTTTATCTAGATCCATATGAAAATTCCTATATCTAATTTGTTAAGTTATATATAGGAACAAATTTCAGGATTACAAGTTAAATATTTTTTAATTGTCAAATAATTTAAGTAATCATCAGTAACAATAAAAATTTTATTACATTTTAACTTATATTTTTTTATAAATCATCTTTAATATTACATGTAAGAATAAATAATGGAATTTAAGAAAATTATTGACTAATTTTATGTTTTGAGATTTGTACCTTAAATAAAATACATCAAAAAAATATCTTGACGTTTTTATTTAACTCTGGTGAAAGTTCATGTAATTTTTCTTCTGCACCAGGATAGCCTAACTTTTTTGCTTCATCATAAAAGGATCTAGCTAACTCGATATTTGATGCTTTTTGCATATAAAAACCTAAATTAAAAAAAGATTCTGCATCTTTAAATTCTATTGCTCTATATAACCAAAGCATACTTCTTTGATCATCTTTGTTTGCACAGTAATGATCAGCTAATTTTTTTGCACTCATTAAAACAATTCCACGCGCGTTTCCGTGTGTTTTTTGAGCAACTTTTACATCTTGACTGGCCAACTTGATTAAATATTTGAGATACTGTTGGTCTTGAATAAGCATAGGATTTATATGACATCCTTCAACAGATTGAGCATTTCGTTGCTCTTGGTCGTAAATACAAACCAATTCAAGTTGAGCCCCAAAATGGTTTTCATCCGCAGCTTTTTTAAATGATTCTTTTGCTTGAGTTTTAAAAGATTGTCTTACATCAATTGTGAGAGAATTATCCAATAAAAGTACAAGATATTTTACACCCAAATTGAAATAGGTGACAGAATCTTGATTTTTTTCAAAATTAGCATACCAAGCCATATAGACGTCAGGTGCTATTTTAATTTCTTTTAAAAATTTTTCACATTCTATATCAGCTTCTTTATGACTTTGAAGAGCTGCTTTCATTAACCAAGTTATGACTTGATATCTTACATTTGCTAATTTTTCGGAATAATCGTCAGTCATGTCATCTGGTTTATCAATCAAAAGATTTCGATAATTTGCTAAATAAAGCATACCAATTGAGTGTTGTGCTGGTGCATATCCTAACTCAGATGATCTTATAAGTAACGCCTCTGCAGATTTAGCATTCTTCAATGATTTCTTGATAAGTGCCAAATGATAAAGAGCTATTTTATGATTTAGGTCTGCGGCTCTTTCTGTATAACACAAACCGGTGGGTCCTTTTAATCGACCCAATTCACACAAAGCATCTGCATGGTCATGATCATAAGTTATAGCTTCTTCATAATAATGACAGGCCGCATCAACATTGTTTAAAGCTTGATAGCATTGCCCTTGCTGGTATGCCGCTTGGGAAATCGCTATTTTTTCTTCCAACGTTGATGTTTGAATTGATAAATTTTTTAAAGATTTGGAAATATCGTCAGGTACGTCTACAAAATCTATTCTTTGATCAGTGGCAAATACCTCAGAGAAACATCCCAGAAAAACAACGATATATAATTTTAAAAATAATGATTTTAAATAAATAGATTTATTTTTAAAGGTATTCATCTCTAAATCTTTCTCGACAACTTATGAAGATAAACTTCGTTGTTCTTGGTATTTTTAGATTTGTAGTATGTATCAAAATTACAACTTTAGCGATATCAAAAACTATAAATCAATATTATTCTAAATTAGAAATTTAATAATCATTTCTTTCTTGCAACGATTTCAATAATGTAATCCGTAAATTTTACAGGTTCTATTTGAGCGGATTGATGCGTCAAATGACGATAATTGGCAATCACGTCCATCCAAAATTCTTAATGCCTTGATCCTAGTATTTTTTTGAATTGTGAAAATCCATTAATCCAATTGTAAAATAATTCATTACTTTCAAAATTTGTTACTGTTTCATGAACTTCAAACTTTTCAATTTCTAAATTGTATTTGATCAATAAACTTTTAATAAAATCAGGAGAGGCAAGATCAATAGGGTCTTGATAATTTTCAAATATTGAACACCATTTTTGACTTTGAACTATAAAGTTTTTAGCGGTTTGCAGACGTCGTTTATCGCTTCCACTGACAAAAGATGATACAAAAAAAACCACCGGGCTTTAAAGCACGTGCCATATTTTGAAAAGCCAAATCTTTTTTATTAGGTGATATTCAATGCAGGGTTGAAAAACTTGTGACACAATCAAAAGCACCAGATTCAGATCTAAACTCTTCAACACTTGATTTTATAAAAGAAACCTTATCATCTTCTGAAAGTAGTTTCTGCGCTAGATTCAACATTTCCTGATTGGGATCAAGGCCGACAAGATGGGACGCATGAGTATATTTTAAAACATAGTCCCTCATTACTCTTCCCTCGCCACATCCTACATCGAGTACAGAAAATTCTTCACATTGTGGAAAAGGCACTTTTTTAAGAACTTGTTCTGCGGAATGTTGTTGAATTTTTTACATAGTTTTCACTATCCCCATCTGTTGCCGACACATTTAAACTTAGGGCTGTAGATAAGACAAACCAAATAAACGGCATTATTTTTAAATGAAACTTAAATTGATATAAAAATCATTAAATATGTTTTGTGAGTGTTTAATGTCATTATTTGTCCCTGTAAAAACTATGCACTTTAAGTAATTTAGCTAAAATCACGACATTTTTCCTTGTAATATCACGGTTCGTCAACGACTTAATTAAATTTAATTTCACTTGATTATCAAACTCAGTTGTACTATTGTGCTGTTACAATAGATCAAGGATACTTAAATGAGCGAAGATAAAAGCATACCTACCATCGATTTAATCGATGCCTTAATGTTGTTGATAGAAAAAGAGGATATGGCAACGTTTTTGAAAGATCTTTGTACGCCTCAAGAATTGTCAACTCTTCAAGAACGTTGGCGTGTGTGCCAATTTTTGGAAACCAAAAGATATTCTTACCGCGAAATTCACACGCTCACGGGTGCCAGTTTAACAACCATTGGTCGTGTCGCCCGTTTTTTAAAAGATGAGCCTTATCAAGGATATCGCTCTTTACTCAACAAGATGAATCAAACAAAGAAGAAAGCAATATGATGAAACAGCCGTGGTTGTCTTACTTTAAAAAAGGTATTTTTGCTTTATCGATGATCACCAATTCTTGGGCTATAGAAAGTCAAAAAGTTTTGATCAGCCAAACCGTTGATCACCCTGCCTTATCGGCCACAACCCAAGGCATTATCGATGCGTTATCTGAGGCTGGATTTAAACAAGGACAAAGTTTTGATATCAGAGTGGAATCTGCTCAAGCCAATGCTGCCCTTGCTCATCAAATTGCCCAAAAATTTATTCACCAAAATCCTGATATTGTCGTGGGTATTGGTACATTATCCGCACAAAGCTTTGCCAAAGCAGCCTTACAAGGGAACGTAAAACTCATCTTTAGCTCTGTCACCGATCCTTTGGGTGCAGGCCTGGTTACAAGCCTTACAAAGCTAGAGCGCAACACCTCAGGGGTCTCTAACTTTGTCGATTTAGAACCTCAACTTACGCTGTTTCAAAAAATTCAACCTACGTTAAAAAGACTTGGCTTTTTGTACAATCCAGGAGAGGCCAATTCTGTTTATATTCTTAAAAAACTTCAACACTTATGCGCTCAATTAAACATTGACGTGGTGCCACAAGGCGCGATGAAAACGGCAGACGTGCCCCAAGGTGCCACAAAATTAGCGCAAAATGTTGATGCTATTTTTATCAGCAATGACAACACAGCCCTCAGCAGTCTGCCTAGTGTAATTAAAATTGCAACCCTTGCCAAAATTCCCGTGTACGTCAGTGACACCGATGCCGTTGCTCAAGGTGCTTTGGCCGCATTGGGTCCCAATCAGTATGATGTTGGTGTCAGGACGGGCAAGATGATCGCACGCATCCTTCAAGGCAAAGATATCGCTGAACAAGGGGTTGAATTTCCGCAAAAAGTTGATCTTTATCTCAATGCGGACACTGCTGCTCAATTAGGCCTTAAAATTCCTGACGATGTTATGACGTCAGCCACCAAAATTATTTCTGAAAAGCGATCATCGTTATGATACTGTCTCTTTCTGAAATACTCATCAGTCTGGAACTGGGTATTATCTATGGCATTGTGGCCATCGGTATTTATCTCACCTTTCGGATTATTAATTTTCCTGATTTAACTTGCGATGGCAGTTTTGTGTGTGGTGCCGCGGTGTCAACCATGGCGTTAAAAGCTGGTTGGAACCCCGCCCTTGCAGTCCTCGCAGCCGCCGCCGCTGGCGCATTAGCAGGTGGGACAACTGGACTTGTGTACTTGTATGGACGCGTCACCGATTTGCTTTCGGGGATCTTAGTAGCCTTTATGTTGTATTCGATCAACCTCAGGATTATGGGTGGTGTTCCCAACATTGCCCTGCTTCAAGAAGGTACTTTATTTACCTATGGATACAATCAAGCTTTAACTTTGATGTTTATTGCTTTTGTCCTTTGGTTTGGGTGCCGTTATCTTTTAAAAACTGATTTTGGTCTGGCGTTAAGAAGCATTGGACAAAATGTACGTCTATCAGAAAACAATGGCGTCAATATCGCCAAAATGACCATGATCGGCCTTATTTTAAGTAATATGTTCATTGGTTTTGGTGGTGGATTGTTCAGCCAGCATCAAGGATTTACGGATATTTCCCAAGGCTTAGGTACGGTCATTATTGGACTGGCGGCCGTCACCATCGGTGAAAAGATCTTTGCTTTTTCAACCATGGGATGGCATCTCTTTGCCTGCCTTATGGGGTCCATTTTATACCGTTTGATTATGGCAGTTGCTTTACACAATGAAAGTTTGGGCCTTGATACATCAGATCTTAACTTGATCACCGGCCTTATTTTAATTGGAATCATGAGAATCCCCTCCATGAGAAGAGCAAAATGATTCAGCTTTCTAATATTGATGTAACATTGGGCAAAGGGACACAATTGCAGTGTCAATTGTTTAAAAATCTATCGTTCAATGTACCTAGTGGTGAATTTGTCATGGTGGTGGGTGGCAACGGCGTGGGAAAATCTAGTTTGTTTAATGTCTTAACTGGTGCCCTTAAAGTTGATTCAGGTTCCCTTAAAATTAATCAAAAAGATGCGACATCGTGGCCTGCTCACAGCCGGGCAAAGTACGTGGCTAAAGTGATGCAAGACCCCCGTGTGGCCACCATGGATCACATGACGCTTGAAGAAAATCTCAGCTTTGCTTACCTGCGCGGTGAATCTCGAGGTTTACTTCCGTTCCGCCGACCGTCACGTCTGGCCTATTTTCAAGAAAAACTGGCTCTGCTAAACATGGGCCTTGAACACAGGTTGCAAGAGCCGACAAGTCATCTTTCCGGCGGTCAGCGTCAAGCCTTAAGTTTGATTATGGCAATCCTCAGGCAATCTGATATTTTACTGCTCGATGAAATTACAGCAGCGTTGGATACCAAAACAGCACAGCGGATCATGGAACTCACCGATCAAATTATCAGACAAGAAAAACGTACAACGCTGATGATCACCCACAATCTTCATCATGCTTTGGACTATGGCGACCGCACCATCATTTTATCAGAGGGTATTATCGCCTATGATTTTTCAGGCAATATGCGACGTAATTTAACCACTTCTAATTTAATTGAGGTCATTGAAGGCTAAGAATTTTTTATTAAATTGATTAGGTCAGTATAAAACTGACCTAATTTAAAAATATAAAAATTAATTTATTAATCAATTTCTTGAAAATTTGAATTGTTCTTTAGATTTTGTAATAATATGTATCTAAAAAAGTTTGTGTACAATTGTTCATCTTTAATTTTAGGCTCGTCAGCTTTCACTTCTTCATCTTTTTTAGAGGCAAAAGTATACGCATTTAAAGCATATTTCACTTTAAAATTTTCATTATCTGTTTCTTCAAATCGTGCTTTCCATTTCATTGCTTTTACAGCCATTATATTATGAAGATTTAACTCACGTGGAAATTCTTCACTGATATAGGGGGTAATATTTGTATCATAAAGTTGAAAAGAAGAATTCCCTTCTCCTTGAGGATTATACTTTAAAGCATAAGCCGTCGTTGCATAGGTTAAGTGTTTAACAAAACATTCTTGAGGTGTACGTGTTTTTTCAATATTATTTTCAGCTTTTTGCTTTTGTGCTTTTGTTTTAAAAAAGTTTTAAAGAATTTTTAAAGTTTCAATTCTTTTCTCATCTTTTGATTCATAACTTTTAAAAAGCTCAGCCTGAATTTGAGCCAGCCCAACATTCCAATATTTATGTTCTTGCATAATTTTTGTTGTTTGATTTAATTCATCTGACACAAAATTATTTTCTATAAGATTATTCGAAATCATGCTTACATTAAGATTATTATATTCGTCATTTGCAAAACCAATCTTTAATAAAGAAAAGAAATTTTCTTCTTCTAAAGCAAATAAACTTGCTTGTAATTTTTTATAATATTGATCAACTTTACCTTTGATAACCTTAACTTTACTGCCTCCAAGCCACTCTATCCATGCTGGCATATGTTCTCTTTTAAAGACTCCGCTATTGAAAGTAGGAGCTTTAAAATCTTTGGTCTTTTTATTGTTATCTTCTAATTTTGCCATAATAGCCTTAAAATTTACTTCAGCAATGGCATAATTAGATAATGAACGTTCATTACTTTTTAAGTATTTTTCAAGCTCAGACAAAATATTAATTTTTTGTTTCAGTATTTTTTCAATAATAGAATGATACTGCGTAGCATGAGTTTTATCTAAGTTTTTACTGCGGCCATTTAATAGACTTAACGTTTCTGAATGTAGACCTGAAGATATAGAGAAAATTTCTTCACCAGAATTGAATATATTTGAATCTTTATCAGTAATGGAGTTATGAATATTTGACCAAGCAAAAAATTTCATAATGTTTTTCAAAATAATTTTTTCATTTAAATTTTGAATTTCTTGATTAATTTCTTTTGTTAAATTTAGATTTATTGAATTTGGATTTTTACACTCTTCTTCTGCTAAATCTTTTCTCTTTTGGATTAAATTTTCTATTTTTCTGATGAATTTCTTTTCTATTCCTCTTACGATTGTACCAGATAATTGTCCATCAAATAAATATTTGGGATCTCCAAGTTGAGCCTCAAACGCAATTTTTTGATTGTAAGCTTTATTTTGTTCAAGAATTAAAAAATCACAGATGGCATTAATTTGTTGACGGGTTTCATCATCGGTTTTTCGACTGAGGGGCGCAAAGTGGCGTTCAAAAGCTTCATACAGTGTTGTTTTTTGATCAAGGCGTTCCGTAAAACGTTGTTGTATATTTTTTTCCATTCTTCTGTCCGAGTTTCTTCAGGAACAAAGCCGTTAAAAGCATCAGATAAACTTGCAGAAACGGGAGAAGAAAAACTGAAAAGAAAAGTGGAAAACAAAAGAGATGTAATTTTTTTTGAAACCATTGAAAAATCCTTTTAATAAA
This sequence comes from Janthinobacterium lividum, assembly GCA_050954885.1. Lineage (GTDB taxonomy): Bacteria > Pseudomonadota > Alphaproteobacteria > Caedimonadales > Caedimonadaceae > JBPBPI01. The sequence continues at coordinate 15,791 of JBPBPI010000147.1, forward strand.
ATTTGTCAAAAATTTTTGACAAATACGAATAAAACTTTTTTTAATGATTTTGTCAATGTTGATACAGAAACCCTTTACCTTATGTAATTTTTCAGATAAATTTGGCTCAACTTTTCTTATGCGCCCTTAGCTCAGTTGGATAGAGCGTCGGCCTTCTAAGCCGCAGGTCGCAGGTTCGAATCCTGCAGGGCGCACCATTTTTTTATAATTTATCTTAATAACTTCCAATAATTGAAATATTTCGAACGAAAGTTTGATTTATAAAATCCATATATTCTATAAAATGTCTGGCTCTATTGCTGCTGAAATGATTATACCTGATGTCTAGTTCTTCAAGATTAGAAAGTTGTTTTAAATATTTGATACTTGCATCGCTAAATTGATTAGAAGACAGATCTAATTTTATAAGGTTAGTAAATAATGATAAAGGCTCTACATTTATATCATCAAGTTGATTCCAAGCAAGATCCAAATAATTTAATTTTGTAAGCAATAACAAATGTTTTATAGATGATGAAAAATTTTTCTTATTTTCATAATTCTTATTAAGGTTATTGCAACTAAGATTCAGACCTTTAAGATTCGTCAGAGGTGAAAGATATTGCATGTATCTATCCTGATCCTCATTAGGTTACTCATTAAGATATGACTTTTTAAATTAAGTTAAATTAATCTTCTTTCAAATCAACATAAAATATTATTTTTTTATTTATAATAATTATAATTGTTTTTAAATTTTTTTATTGACAATAATTATGATCATTATTATATATTACTTATCAAAAATAAATAATATGAGTATTTAGCTATGTCTAAGAAATTTTTATTGTCCACCGCCCTGGTATTTGCCTTATTGGTAGGTAAAAGCTTTGCAACAGATGCAAACAAACCCCTTGAGTCTGAAGATGTATCATCAATTATGCACATTGTCCCCGTTACATCTGAAGAAATTGCACCAATTGGTATAGATGATATGCCTAATGATACAATCACACATACTTTATCTTTTGCAGACGCAGCAGACTTGCGCGTGTTTGCGTTAACGTCAAAGGGCAACTATATTTTGGCTGAAAAAAGACTTCCGTACCTTAATACAAGTTTAAACTTAGATTGCTTTGAACCAAACCCACCACTTTTTTTTAATGATACTTTTAAATCTGATCAAATTAGAATCTTTCTTGAAAAAAAGTTTGAAAATGGTGATTATAACAACCTTACAACAGACCTTAATTTTATTATCCTATATGACATTATTAAATATTGTGAAATCCAAAATTATCGTCTTACTTCTTCTTTAAAAAAGATTATTGAAGAATGTAGACAACCTAAAAAATTTTCAGATTATGGAAAATTTTTATGTGAAAACTTTGAACAATTATATGATCAAATTTTTGAATTTAGGAGTTATGTTACTATTCACAATTATGACAAAAATATTTTTGAGGCAGAAAGATTTCATTATTTTCTTGAAATAATGACCATGAAACTACATAAAATTTTAGATTTTGGTCCAATTGAAAAATATTATCATTACAAACTGATAAAATTCTTACGTTTAGAAACCTTACAAAATTTTGATTTTAAAACTTTAAATTTAAAAGAATCTGATAAAGAAATTCTCCTCAATATTTCCTGGGAAATTAGACATCAAAAAGCCTCTCTAAAAGATTTTGATCATCCAAAATTTAATGAAATAGTAGAAACTTTCAATTTGAAAGACTTATAATAAAGATATAATAATTTTGAAAATTTTATTTTTTATATCAAATAAAAACTATCCCACATCTTTTAAAACCAATAATTCTGGTGATTGCAAATCCCGGGGGACATGATCAATTTGAATCAAAGGAGCCAAGTCGTCTTGGGACGAGCTGGCTTCCAAATCTTTAAACCGGCGGGCACTAGGCAAGACACGGCTTTCCAAAGAGGACACTGTTTGATTATAGGCACGCACGGAACTGCCCAATGTTTGACCTAATTTGGTCAAATGACCGCCGACGTCGGACAGTCGCTTATAAAGTTCACGCCCCAGCTTTGAAATCTCTTGAGCATTTTCAGCAACCCTCTCTTGCCGCCAACCATAGGCAATTGAATTAAGTAGGGCAATCAGTGTCGCAGGCGTCGTTAAAATCACCTTCTTTTCAATGCCAAATTCAATGAGTTCCGGATCATGCTCGAGGGCTGCACTAAAGATGGTGTCGCTGGGTAAAAACATCACGACAAATTCAGGCGATTCGCCATCGCGGGCAAACTGGTCCCAATAACTTCTGGCACCCAGAGAGATAATATGGCCCCGAACATGTCGCGCGTGATCTTTTAAATAACTACGCCGCGGTCCCTCCTCTTGGGTTTCCAACGCATTGAGATAGGCGGCAAATGGCACCTTGGAATCGATAATGAGGCGCTTGCGTCCCGGCAAATGAACCACCATATCAGGACGGAGTCTAGACTCTTCGCCGTCTAACGTTACTTGCTCCAGAAAATCACAGTGGGCGTTCATACCGCTCATCTCGACCACACGACGCAATTGAATCTCACCCCACCGGCCACGAATGTGAGGGGCGCGTAAGGCTTTGACCAAATTAGAAGTCTCAGACCGCAAGTCTTTTTGAGATTGTACCAAATCGTTGACCTGATGACGCAACACATCATAGGCACTTAGTCTAATCTTTTCCAACTCACCAATTTTTTGATCGACACTTTGCAAAGATTGTTGAAGCGGCGACACCAGATCCAAAATCACTTTTTCTTTTTGTTGAATATCACCTTTGGCGGTTTCATGAAACTTGGATAAGGTGGCCTCAGCCAATTCTAAAAAAGACCTATTGTTGCGCTCAAGGGCTTGGGCAGAAAGGGCTTGGAAGGCATTGGACAATTCCTGACGGGCATGCTCGATAATGGTTAATTTCTCTTGAAATTGTTTACGCTCTTGGGTCAGTAAAACTTCGTATTCAGCATTTTTCGTCTTAGCCTGATTTAAATGATCCATCAATTGATTTTTGTCAGCACTGATTGCTTCGTAACGTTGGGCTTTGTCTTCTGCCAAAATCAAACGATCTCGAATTTCTTTAGACTCCTGGTTCAGTTCATCAAAACCAACTTGAGCCATCGCACGGGTGCGTAGCACCAACATCAATCCAATGCCCGCACCTAGACCAAGCCCAAATAAGAAAAAAATAAAATTATAGCCCTGTAATGTCATTAAAATTGAAGCCTTTAATTATTTTATGATCATTTCATTAGATAACATCTAAATAATCTTTGTCAAAGTCCCCAACCAAAAATTATAATTTTCTCATTAAAATAAAAAAGTATTATTTAAATAAATATTTTGACGATATTAAGTAAAAATAAATTTATATTTAAGTTAGTTTTAATAATTGTCGAATTATTATTAATAATAAAAATTTTTATTAATTATTGAGATCAAGTTATGTTTTTATTTAAGAAAATATTGTTTATAAATTTAGTTATTTTGCTTAATTGTACATTTTTAATGTCGAGCATGACTTTAACCCATCCTTTTACAGGATACGATCAACTTGATGAATCTTTTTCTTCTTCTCCTTATCATAAAGGATTATCTTCTTCATCTTTGGACACTCGAAGGTTAATTGAAGAATATAATTATAAACGATTTGGATCTTTAACACAAATTTGGGAAGAAAAAGAAGGAATTGATAAAAAAGCTCTCCCTAAATTTGCCGATCTTACACCCTATGCTGTGATTTTAGATCAAGAAACATTGGGATCTTGTGCTGCCAATTGTGCCGCACAAGCTATTCGTGTGGTTAAGACAATTCAATTGATAAACCTTCAACCTACAATGTCAATTAGAGATGCAAAAAGACAGATCAGCACCTTGTCACGACTTTATACGTACTATTATACACGTCAATATGACAGCCAAGAAGGTCAAGATTTAACCCAAGAAGATTGTGGTACCAGCATTGCATCTACATTATGGTCACTGCATCATCAAGGCGCGCCTAATGAAGAAGAATGGCCTTACGACATTAAAAAATTTAAAGATATGCCACCCCGTAAAGTTAATGCGCATGCCAAACACAACCAAGTGTTATCTGATTTTCACAGTGAAGCCATCAAAGTCGGTCATGTCTCTGAGATCAAAAGTGCTATTGCTCAAGGCTATCCTGTGTTGGCCGGTATTATATTTAACGAGCGTGATTACAGTCATGGATACTTAAAAATGCCAATTCATCATAAGATGAAGTTAGGAGAAAGACATGGTGTGACAATTTTAGGATATGAAGATCATGACAAAACCAATGGTTACAAAGGACATTTTATTGCAGCCAATTGTTGGGGCACCAAATGGGGTATCAAAAGTTATGGCCAAGGCGGATTTTTTAAAATTCCCTATGAATTTATCAAAGATAGTCGGCTGACACTGGAACTTTGGCACATCACAGCCGCAAGCCTGTCGGATATTATTGAATCCCCCATGGTTAATCCACAATTTAAACTGGAGCATGTTGATTTAGAATTTTTGAAATATATGATGGTTGTGGTACATAAAGATATCTCAAAAATTGAAAATTCGTCTCTCACGCGGAAATCAAAATCCCATAACGTTGAGCAACTGCGCGCTGATTACGACATCATTTTGCGGACATTGCATAAACTGATTGCTTAATTATATTATTCTGACTCTAATCTGTCTGACCTTGGTTTAATATGATCAGGTGTCAGACCACATTCAGTTAAATATTTTTTAAGATATTTAGTAGACTCACAACCATATTCTGAGGCCTTACCATGAGGGCGCCATGTTCCACCAATTATTTTATTTCCTTCGTTATTTTTATAAATAAGCTTAACATGAGAAGAACCTGTACTTTCATCGATCTGACCGCCCAAATTTACGAATAAAGATTTAAAATCACTATACATAAATCCAGCATTTGATTGCCAGAAACTATCAAATAAAGTTAATAGTTTTCCACTGATATAATGTGTAACTTCAGGAATATTATCTAGTGGCTCATCAGAACTTGATACTTTTTGTAGGTCATCAACTAAGTCAGCTTGAGCAGGTATCTCAGGACGCGTTTTTATTTTTTCTTTAACAGTCATCGGTTTGTAACGCTCTGCTACACGATAGCATTCATCACCAAATTCTTTTTCAACTCCTATTGTTAAAATATCGACCAAAGTTTGATCTTGAACTTTTTCAGCAATCTCTTGTTGTCCAATAGATTCAATAGGCATTACATTTTTCTTTGCTTGAGTATAATTTTTACGTGGGGTATTTGGTTTTTTCTTACATTGATTATTTTTTAATCTATTGTTTCCTACTGTTTGAGAAACCTTGGGTTGATTATATTTTGAATACATAAAATCTATATTTTCATAAATCTTTTCAACTCTTGTTTTTAATTTTTTATCCTTAATAACATTATCAACTAATTTTTTGATGTAAGGTGGTGGAACCATCATTGTTCCATACTGAATATAATCTAATTTTCCTTTGTTATTTCTGTCAAAAAGTATCGGGTTTAAATCAAAAATTTGTCCATAATTTATAACGTCCTTAAAACTTTCATCAAGTGTTTGACTACTTTCTTTATCACCATTCAAAAATTTTTCGAAATTAGGCATAATTCTAACACATAAGTACTGCAAGTTTTTTTCTTTATCAAAACTTAATAATTTATAGGTTATTTTATTTATTTTATTTAAAAATAAAAATCGATCATTCATTTGCGTAACAGATATCTTTTCCATATAATTTAATTTATTATAGTATTTAGGTAAAGTTGTGGTTAATTCAAAAATTTCTTTTGAAGATGATTTTGATCTAAACATATTTTCAAAACTTATTAATTTTACATAACTTATTGAATTGCGTGCATAGATCATATCATTAAAAAATTCTTCAAGGCTTGTTTTTGATATCAAATCTTTTCTATTAAAATTTAAATATATATTGTTAAACCAGAAATATACATCTTAACAAAGTTCATAACCTTTAATTGCGGTTAGAATTTTTCTATTTAAATAATCATCATAATCATTTCGAGATTTTGTAGAATCTCGAAAAATTTTCTCAACTTCAGTTTGCCAATTTTCATCCAAAATATTATTAAATTTATTTTTAAGATTTTTATAAAATTCTTTTGTATCATTTTCAAAAGCGAGATAAGACGTAATAGTATTTCCCAATTTTTGTCTTGATTTTTGATAATTTTTTTCTTTTAAGAAATCATTTTCACAAGCAAATATTTGAAAAAACATAGAATATATTAAAAAAGTACCAAAAAAAAATTTTATCATAAATTTGAAAGACCTAGTTTTATTAGAAAGTAATTTTATATATATTTATTTTTTAACAAATAGTCAATAATATATCTATGATAACACGTTGATGAAAAAAAATTTATGCTGCACGAAATCCAAATTAGTTTTGTAAAATCAATTCAATATCTAGTTCAGATTAAGATTCGCAATTTTAAAAGAATTTAGGTATACTCATCGAAACTAAAACAATGAGATTATTATTTAAACTTAATTGTTAAACCAAAATTATAAAGAGAGATTGCATGCGCGTTCCTATCATGTCTCCCCTTCATCGTGAAGGCTGGGTTTTTGTTATCATTTTCTTTGTTTGCACCTTGATGATGGGATTTGTCTCAACCTTTTTAGGATGGGTTGGGATTATCTTGACTGGGTGGTGCGCTTATTTCTTTCGAGATCCTGCCCGCGTCACGCCCACACGCCCTGGATTGATTGTGAGTCCCGGTGACGGATTTATCCAAGCCATCACCAAAGCATTACCACCGGCAGAGTTGTCTTTAGCAGGCGATAATTGGACCCGTATCAGTATTTTCTTAAGTGTCTTTGACGTCCATATCAACCGTGTTCCTTGCGATGGGACAATTACCAAAAGTGTGTATCATGCTGGTAAATTTTTCAATGCATCGTTGGATAAAGCCAGCATTCATAACGAGCGTCAAGCAATCGCTATGGTTGATCCTCAGGGTCGTGAGCTTGCTTTCGTTCAAATTGCGGGTCTCATTGCCCGTCGTATTTTATGCCATGTCAGCGAAAATCAAGCAGTACGTGCTGGCGAGCGTTTTGGCATGATTCGCTTCGGCAGCCGGGTTGATCTTTACTTGCCGGATGGAATTGCTCCTCTTGTCATAGAAGGTCAACGTGTCATTGGCGGTGAAACCATTATGGCAGACTTTACAACACCTGAGCCTGAACGCATTGGCGAGGTGCGCTAGATGGCCCGTAAGGAATCTTCTGGCAAACCTTTGGTATCGTCTCTTAAAAAGACATCCCCCGGCCGTCTGCAAAATTTGTCGGTGACGCGTTTAATTCCTAATATTGCCACCATCATTGCTCTTTGTATGGGAATGTCTTCCATACGATTTGTGTTATTGAATCAATACGATTATGCTTTGGCAGCCATATTAACCGCTGCTTTTTTTGATACGCTCGATGGCAGGCTGGCGCGTCTTTTAGGTGCTGCCAGCGACTTTGGCGCTGAATTAGATTCTTTATCAGATTTCATTAGTTTTGGTGTTGCCCCTGCGATCATTTTATATGTTATTTCGTTAAAGACACTAAATGGTATGGGATGGAGTGTCAGTCTGATTTTTGCGGTTTGCCAGGGATTGCGTTTGGCAAGGTTTAATACGGCTTTAAGGGCACCTAATGTTAATCAACAACCAGCTTGGAAAAAAGATTTCTTTGTCGGCGTTCCTGCGCCAGTAAGTGCCATGATTGCCTTATTTCCCTTAGAAATTCATTTGGCAACTCGATATGATTTTTTTCTCAATCCTTTCTTTGTCGCAATTTTTATGATCGGTGCCGGTATTTTAGCAATTAGCCGGTTACCAACGTTCTCCCTAAAGAATTTTCAAATTCCTCAGAAAATGGTGCTACCGGTTATGTTATTAGTTGGTATTACGGTGGCTGCCTTCATTAGCGATGTTTGGCTGACACTGTCATGTCTTGTGCTGATTTATTTGGCGGTCATTCCTTTCAGTGTTCGCAATCACCGCCGTATGACTCTTGGTGGACATTAAGCAGAAACTTTCGATTCGTCTTTCAGGTAATACTTTGAAATTAAGTCAGCCGCTTCTTGGGCCGATCCCCAATGAGAAATTTTAACCCATTTGTTTTTCTCAAGATCTTTGTAATGTTCAAAAAAATGAACAATTTGATCACAAAAAATTTGCGGCATATCGCTGTACTCTTTGATATTTGAATAAAAAGGATCCAACTTATCAACTGGCACCATAAGTAATTTTTCGTCCATGCCGGCTTCGTCTTCCATATAAAGCACACCGATGGGGCGTGACCTTATAACAGATCCAGCAATTACAGGAATTGTACCAATGACCATAGCGTCCAAAGCATCGCCATCTTCGGCCAATGTTTGAGGAATAAAGCCGTAATTGGTTGGATAAAACATAGGCGTTTGTAAAAAACGATCGACAAACAACGCACCCGATGCCTTATCAATTTCATACTTAACAGGCCCGCCCCCAAAAGGGATTTCAATAAAAACATTGACATCCCAAGGCAAATTTTTACCCACTGATAATTCCCTTAAGTTCATTTGAAAATCCTTATGATTTTGTTAAATTAACGGGTCGATCTTAACCAGGTGTTGAAAGTAGAGCAAGGTTAAATTATTATTTTTGGTTTGAATATTTAAGTTTATTAGAAAAACAAAATAGTCCTGATGTGATTGACATAAAATGCATCACATCAGAAACAAAAATCAAGATAAGCTTAGCTACTTTGACTATTTCTTACTTTTCCAACTAAAAGGCGTGTCAAGAGGTCGTTTAAATTTTTCATCTTGAAATTCTGTCACGACGCCTCGCTCAAATCCATAGTTTGGAAAAAATTTTTGACATATAGGATTTCTAAGATCAGAAAATGCGTATTTCACATTGGTACGTGTATTCACAAATTCTAAAAAATATTTGAGACAAGCTTGAGAAAATCCTTTTCCTCTATTTTTTGAAGAAGTAGCGACGCTTTCTACAATAAAATAACTTGCCCGATTTTTTGTGGCAGGAACATACTCATACTCTAAAAGTGAATTATAAGGCGTAACACCTCGTCCGAAATCACTAAACCTTCCACCCATATAATCTATTGTTGTTGGATTTGTATTTTTGGAATAGAGAGCAACTCTACCATAATTACTTCCACGATAAAAACCATTGGCTATGTAAAATTCTTGATCACCTTCTTTATAATTAAATGAATAATTTTCTTGAAGTGTTAACCAATTTTTGTTTGTAAAATCATTTTCTGTTTTTTCTGACGCTAAATACTCTTCAAATTTTATTTTATTTGAGTTCAAAGCAATTGCACCTTCAATTTGCTCTTCTTTTAAAAAAGTCGTTGAATAACACGACTGATTTATTGATATCATTACCATAAAAACTGCTGATAAAAGACGAAAAGACATTTTAAAACCTTTTTTAAAAATTAAATTTGTTAACACCAATAATACAAGTAAATCAATTATAAATTTTTGACAACCAGTAAAATTAAAGATTTATATTAAATTAAGAAATGATATGATTTTTCGAAATTATTTTTTCATACTTTAGTTTTATTTATCTTCTTTTTAATACAAAAATTAATAAAAAGACTTTTCGTCAGATAATAACTCTTTGTCCTTGTCAGGCCAATAAATCATCGATATAGTCCCGACATGATCGGAGCGTAGCGCAGCCTGGTAGCGCACCACACTGGGGGTGTGGGGGTCGTGGGTTCAAATCCCGCCGCTCCGACCATTCTTATTTTTTCCAACTAAAAGGGACTTTAAAAGGTCTTTTAAATTTTTCACTTTGAAATTCAGTCACAATTCCTTGTTCAAATCCATAATTTGGAAAAAAATGTTGGCATGCTGGATTTCTGAGATCAGAAAATACATATTTTACATTTGTGCGTAAGCTGACAAATTGATCTATAAAGTATTGAAGACAAGCTTGAGAATACCCTTTTCCTCTTTCTTCTGAACAAGTCTCTACTTTTTCAACAATGAAATAGCTTGATTGAGTTTCTGTGGCAGGAATATATTCATACCATAAACTTGATATATAGCTGAATAAGGTTATGTTTTGTCATTAGAGGAATATTAAAATATTGGTTTGCCTAACGAAAAGAGAATTGTGTATGTCAAAACATAATCACATTCAACTATATATGGTTCAACACCTCGACCAAGATCAGAAAATCTTCCAAACATATATTTGATTTTTGTCGAGTCAGTATCTTTTGGATAAAGGGCGATTTCACCCCAATTGCTTTTACAATAAAAACCATGAGCCATACAAAACTCTTGTTCAGATTCTTTGTATTTAAATGAGAAATTATTTTCTAATGTGAACCAATTTTTATTTGAAAATTCATTTTCTGTTTTTTCTTGATTCAAATAATCTTCAAATTTTACTTGACTTGAATTAAGATAAATAGCTGATTTAACTTGATCTTCTTGTAATAAATGGTCTGAGCTTGAATGACAAAATTGACTTGTAAATATTATTAAGAAAAAAACCATAGATAAAAGACGAAAATACATTTTTTAAAATTTCCTTTTAAAAAAAATTAAAATTTAATACCATAAATACAGATACAATAATTATAAATTTTTGACAATTGTAAAAATGTTAAAAGCAAAATGGAGGCATCAAAATGGAAACCAAAATAAGTTGTAAAATCGCCCCTGTTCATACATCTCATCCTCTTTTGGCTGAATTAATTCAAGAAGCCATGGGAAACTCGGCACCAGACAAAATTCAAAAAGTTATGTTGGAATATCAAGCGCTCGATCATTTTATTGTGGGATATTTTGAAGATTTGAATTTAATTGGCGTGATTGGCATCATCAAAGATGATCATGACGCCCAAGTCATTATCAAACATATTGCGATTTTATCATCCCATAAATCTCAAGGTATTGGAAAAAAGTTGGTTGAAGATGTTTTAAAAAGATATTCGCTTGTGAGTCTTGAGGCCATTACAGATCAAAATGCGGTTAATTTCTATCAAAAATGTGGCTTTAGTTGTCATGCTTTTGACGGCAAACACGGCACACGTTACAGATGTTCTTTGAATTAATATAACTTTTAATGTCTTCAATTTTTGTTTGAAACAAATATGACAATAATTTTTTGTAAATTTACATTGAAAAACAACTCGTTTTGTCATAAAAGTTTTCAACTTATTTCAATTTCTGTGTTTTTTAATTTTATTGATCTGTAACCCTTTATGTCAAAATCGAGCCTCTAATTTTATGTTTAATTTATTTTTGCATACTCTTGTTATATTGATTATTTTTACATTAGAAATCTATGCTTCAAATCCTGATCAGGAGAAGGTGGAAGATATCAGTCAAAAGGTTCTATAGCTGAATGAGTTTATGTTTTTACATAATGGCAAGATTATGATCTAGGTTGTGTAAGAAGTTTAAAGGGGTGGCTCTGTCCTTTCTGAG